>NZ_JBQDBE010000003.1:0-138032 GCF_052090685.1 Gulosibacter sp.
TCCACGGCACCGCGGGTGTCGCAGCGAGACTCCGAAATACATCCAAGCGACTAGGCCTCTGCACGCGACGATACGTTGAGCAGCAGCGGTTGCAGCGCGTCCGCGAGCGCGGTGCCGCCTAACTCCGCATCCGCATCCTCGACATATTCTTCGGGAGAATGCGAGATGCCGCTTGGGTTGCGCACGAAAATCATGGCGGATGGGATGCTCGCGGCCAAGACACCAGCGTCGTGCCCGGCACCGGTGCTGAGTATCGGTGCCGACGGCAACGACTCCTGGAGCCGTTTCGAAAGCGAAGCGTCGAAACTCACGGTAGGGCTGATCGATTCTTCGCGAAATTCCATCGTGCATGACTCTTCGGCGGCGATCAGTTCTGCTTGTTCGCGGATGTCTTCGACGAGATGAGCAGTCACAGCATCATCCGGGTGGCGCACATCAATCCAAAAATCGACACGCGAGGCAATCACATTCGTCCCACCCGGGACCGGCTGGAGCCGACCGACCGTGGCACGAGCATCCGATTCTCCGGTCGCGAGATCGCGAATCTTGACGACCATTCTGGCCGCCGCGATCATGGGATCGCGTCGATCGCTCATGAGAGTGGTGCCGGCGTGGTTGCCTTGCCCGTAGACGGAGATGCGCCAGCGGCCGTGGCCGATGATGGAGGATGCGATGGCGATGGGTTGGTTGAGATCGATCAAGCCGCGACCCTGTTCCACGTGCAGTTCCACGAACGCGCCAACCTGGGCCATTAATTCTGGTTGTGGACCGATGTGTTCCGGGTCGAGGCCATGCTTGCGCGCAATTTCCGCGAAGGTATTGCCTTCCGCATCACGAAGATTCCGCGCGACATCCGGTGAGATAGCTCCGGCCATGAGCCGAGAACCAAGACACGCGACACCGAAGCGTGAGCCTTCTTCCTCGGGGAACACGACGATCGAGAGAGCGCGATCACGAGAAATCTCGCGCTTCTGCAGCTCGTCGAGTGCCACAAGCGCCGACGCGACACCGAGTGGGCCGTCGAACTGACCGCCGCCGGGAACTGAATCGAGGTGGCTGCCCGTAATGAGAGCGTCTTCACGGTTCCCGTTCGGCAAATCCCACCATGCCCAGATGGCACCGTTGAGGTCAGGCTCCACGGAAAGGTCGCGGCGCTCTGCCTCGGCAATGAACCAACTCCGGAGGTCCGCCTCCGCGGTCGAGAACATTGGCCGGCTGTAGCCGCCACGGCGCAGGTCAATACCGAGATGTTCGATATCGCGCATTAGCCCGGTGACGGATGCGGTGGCGATCATGCGGGTGTTCCTCCTACGAGTTCGTGGTTCGCGAGCACGCGAAATTCATCGGGAACTGAGCCGGTGCCAGTTGCGAGCCCTGCGGCCAGCTCCCCAATAATTGGCGCAAATTTCCCACCGTGTCCCGAGCACGGCGACACCACAGTTACTCCATCGACGCGATCGAGCACGAAATCCTCCGTCGGCGTGCTCGTGAACAAGCATGTCGTTTCTGCGTAGGGCTCGGGGATGAGGCCGGGCAAATATTCCTTGACGTACTCCACGAGGCGAGCTCGATTGGCGGGGTCGATTTGACCATCCTGTTCGGCTGCGGAAGACAGCATCTGGCCGCCGTTGAACTGCGCTACCTTCTGACCGCGGTAGTCTGCGTCGCGGCCACCGGGTAGACCGTAAGACTCCCAGGTCCCGTACTTGTGGATGAATGTTGGCCAGATTGCGCGATTGGGTTCGGCGTAGTCGGCGTAGGGGAAGTGGTAGGCCTGTTCCTGGCGCACTTGGATTTTCGGCATTGCCCGCACGAAGCGTTCGGGGAGTGAGAGATTGCGCAGCAGCTCTGGAATCCAACCACCTGCAGCAACGATCACTTCCTCAGCCTGCAGCTGTCGACCGTCTTCGGTCGTAATCACAAACCCGGTCGCGGTTCGGGCGACATCCGCGACTTCCCAGCGGGTGCGGATCTGAGCGCCCGACTGGATCGCGAGATCGATCATCGAATACACCGTGTTCTGGGCGTCGAGCACGCCAGCATCAGGCTGCCAGAGTACTTCCCCGTCGAATTTGAACTGTGGCCAGCGGGCTTGCGCTTCTTCGGCGCTGAGCAGCTCGTGAGTGATGTTTTCGGCTTCCAAGACCGGTACGAGACTGCGCGGATCGCGCACATCTCCATGGTCGATCGCGCCGAACGTGGAGATCAGGGTGCGGGAACTACGGCGGCTGAGTTCATCCCAACCGGATGCCGCTGCTTTGACGAGTTGTACATAGGTTCGTTGGTGGTAGGCATATCGGAAGATTCGAGCCGAGCCATGCGAGCTTCCTTGCGCGTTGGCTGGAATATCACGCTCGAGCAGCGTAACTTCATGACCTTCGTCAGCGAGACGCCATGCGGTTGCTGCGCCCATCAGGCCGGCACCGATGACGACGTATTTGGATGATTCCACGATGGTTCCTAGTGAGTGGTAATGATTGTGAGTCCTCTGGATTGGGGACTGGTTCTATTACGTCACTGGATAATGTGTGTGTCCAATATCGATTATGGAATGATTATTTTGGATAGACTATTAATCTATGGAGATTAGGCACCTCGAGTATTTTTTGGCGGTCGCTCAAGAGCTACATTTTGGTCGAGCGGCGCAGCGGCTACGGATTTCGCAGCCACCCTTGACCGTCGCGATTAAGCAGCTCGAATCCGAGCTCGGAGCGAAGCTCTTCGTACGCAGCACCCGGCGGGTGCAGCTCACTCCCGAGGGCGAGACATTTCGGCGGCGAGCATCAGAATTGCTTGACAGCTTGGACGCGGCAATCGAGGAAGTGGGCAGCGTCACGCGCGGCTTGAGTGGAACGCTCAAGGTCGGCTACGTGAGTTCCTCAAGCTATTCCGTGCTCCCGAATACGATTCGGGAATTCTCGCAACGACTTCCCAATGTGCGATTGGATATTGAGCCACTGACGTCGGGTGAGCAAACTGATGCGCTGCTCGAGGGCGAACTCGATATCGGGTTCTTGCGGGATGCCGGTGCGGTTCCTGGAATCAACCTCACTCGAGTGGCCGTCGAACACTTGCTCGCGGTGTTGCCATCGAGTCATGTGATGGCGAATGTGGGTGAGATTGAGCCGACTGATCTCGCCGATGAGCGTCTCGTGCTCTTCCCCTACCGATTGATGCCCGGCTATGTTTCGCGCCTCATGGAGATTTTTGCAGGGGTTGAACGCCCGCCAAAGGTTGTGCAGAAAGCGGTTCACCAGGAAACGGTAATGGGGCTCGTTGCGGCGGGTGTCGGGGTGTCTGTCCTGCCAGAATCGATCCGGCGAATTCAGATGCCTGGAGTGGTGTCGAAGCCGATTCATGGCAGTCCGACTTCCGAGCTCTTCATCGCACATACTGATGACGCGAGCGAAGCTGCCCGGGCGTTTCTTGGGTGTGCCGTTTCGGTGGGAGAAGTGGTTGAGGATGAGGTCGCGCGGAAACGTGCGGCGGATGAGGCAGCAGGGGATGCGGCGATCAGTCCTGTCGCTTAGCGTGGCACGCGGAACTCGTCCGGAACCGCCCCGTTTTGCGTGGCGACACCGGCAGCGAGCAATCCAATGAGCGGCCCAAACTTCGCGCCGTGGCCAGAGCAGGCTGACACAATCGTGATGCCCTCGACGCGTTCGAGCACGAAATCTTCGGTCGGTGTATTCGTGAAGAGGCACGTCGCTTCGCTATACGGCTCCGGAACCACTCCGGGAATGAACTTGCGGACATAGTCGGTCACCCATTGACGGTTCGCCGGGTCCACTTGTCCGTCCTGTTGCGCGGCCGAGGGCAAGACTTTGCCACCGTTGTGGAGCGCCACCTTGAGACCCCGGTGGTCCCCATTTCGGCCGCCAGGCAGCGCATAGATTGCTTTCTTCACACCGCCCTCGCGCAGCATATGATTCATGGTCGGCCACTCTGGGGCCCGATGGCGATCGTGAACCGACGCTCGGAGTTGTGGCATTCACAAGAGAACGAGTAGGGCTTCGAACGATTGACAGTTAGGAGATCAGTTCGCTGGACCTAGCCTCCAATGAGAACGAAGAATCGGTCTGCGGTGTGCGAGGGAGCGCAGCGCAGTGAGGAGGCAACGAATTGACAAGTTCAATGCAGGCACTCGTAGCGCGAGGAGGGCGTGCCGCGCTCGAACCTCGAGCGATACCAATGCCCGGCCCCAATGACGTGCTGGTTCGAACCACAGCAGCCTCGATGTGCTCGGCGGATCTCGCGACGATCGAGGGCGCTTTTGACTTCGCGTCGGGCGAGGAGAACACCGACGCGGGGGTGGTCGTGGGCCACGAGGCCATTGGCATGGTCCACGCCACGGGAGAGCTCGTCGAAGGGTTCAAGGTTGACGATCGAGTCGCATCGATGTCGACGACGCCATGCGGTCAATGCGTTAATTGCCAGCGTGGATTTCGCGGGCACTGCGGCAGCAAGGTCTGGGGTGGATACATGGCCGGCGTTACTCTGGACGGCACGCTTTCGGAGTTCTATCTCGTTCCGGACGCGCAACACAACCTGTGCCGGATCCCCGATGATCTCACTGACGAAGAAGCGCTTCTCGGGGTAGACACCCTTGCGTCGGGGAGCTCGGGAATCGAGGGCGCGAATATTCCTCTCGGCGGCGTTGTCGTGGTGATCGGCCAGGGCCACGTGGGGCTTGCGGCGATGGCGACAGCGCGACAGTCGGGTGCCGGTCTGGTGATCGGGGTGAAGAACCGTCCGGGTGGCGAAGAACGGGCCGCCGCGCTTGGCGCTGACACGCTCCTCAATAACCACGAACACGATGTTCGCACCGAGATTCTTCGCCTCACCGACGGGCAGGGCGCCGATTGTGTTGTCGAGGCTTCGGGGTCGCGCCAGGGCTTTCCGCTGGCCGTTGAACTGACCAGGGTCGGTGGCACGATCAGCATACTCAGCTCGTATGAGTCGTTGTCCGAGTCGGATGATGGGGTGCTGGGAATTCCACTGGAGCACTGGGGCTGGGGGCTGGGCGACAAGACGATAATCAGCACGTTTCAACGATGCGGAAAAGAACGATTATCGCGGCTTTACCGACTTTTGCAGAACAAGCGCATCGATGCCTCCCTGTTCTTTACCGATTCGTACCATTTCAACGATATTGAGCGCGCTATCGCTGATCTTGCGGATCCTAAAAAATCAGTACTCAAGCAGTTCATCAAATTCTGAATACACAGAGGAGTCATTATGTCCACAGTCGAATATGACGTCGTCGTCATTGGTGCAGGTTTCTCCGGGCTTATTGCGGCGCGAGATTTGGAAGCCGCGGGTCACCGAATTCTCGTTCTCGAGGGAAGAGACCGTCTCGGTGGTCGCACTTGGTACCGCAACTACCGCGACAGCGACAAATTGATTGAAATGGGCGGCACATGGGTTTCCAAGGACTGGATGCCATCCGTCATGCGCGAAGTCGAGCGATACGGAATCGACATTGTTGAGCAAGCGGAGTGTCAACAATACGCATGGGTTACCGGCGGCCAAAAGCGTGAGCACGCGCCCATTCCGCCAGAGGAATTCCAGGCCGCTGAGAAGTTCATCGCGTCTTTCCACGAGGAACTCAAACGAGTTCCTGGTGGAATGCTCGTGGAAGCGGAAGATTATAGCGATTTGGATGTCCCAATTTCACAATGGCCACCGATCCGCGATCTTCCGCGGGCCACTCGCGAGTTCGTGTATTCCTGGGCAGCAATGTATACGGGATGCTCGGAAGACCACACCTCGTTGCTCCACCTCCTGACCATTGCAGGACAGTTCGGCGACAACCTCACTGGCTTTCACTACGGCCTGTCGGCACGGTTTGCAGATGGAACTGTGTCGCTGATCAATGCAATCGCGGGATCCATAGCCGGCGAGATTCGGCTGAACACTCGCGTTCGAAAGATTCGACAGCCGGAAGGATTGCCTGTCGTGATTGAGACTGACGGTGGAGAAGTCACCGCGCGGACGGTCGTCTGCACGGTGCCGATCAATTCCCTGCACAGAGTGGAGTTCGACCCAGCACTTCCCGAGAAAGCAGCATCGAAGGTTGCCAAGGGCACCAGCTCGAAGTCGTTCAAGATCTGGGCACACTGCCGGAATGTCCCCGAGGAGTTCCTCGGCGTGGGTTGGAACACCGGTGTTGAATGGGCGTACAGCCTGTATCGTCTCGAGGACGGAACGTCGCTCGTCTGCACATTTTCGTTCGACGCAACTCAGATCGAGCCGACGAGTTTGGAGAGCGTCCAGAATGCCCTTCGGAACTTCCTCCCCGAAGTCGAAGTCATCTCGATCGACTCTCACAATTGGAACAATGACGAGTTTTCCGACGGAACGTCGATGATCATCGATGCGAACTGGGTGGCGAGCGGCGAGTATCTTGCGTTTGCGAAGCCCCACGGGAGCATTTATTTCGCGGGAGCCGACCACTCACTAGTGTGGACCGGGTGGATCGCGGGTGCCATCGATAGTGGTTCATCGGTAGCGAAAAGAGTTCAACAATCATTATTGCCCGTCTCGGTGAACTAGAAGCCGTGCTGCGGCGCTACTTGTGAGCCTTACGAGGCTGCGAATGAATTCTCGTTGATTTGCCAACTGCCTATTTCTGCAGAGGTCAATACGTTTTTTCGTTAGAAACTATTCACAATATTGATGCAAAGGGGCCATTAGCGTGAGTGATAAGACAGGCGTGTCAGCGATTATTCCGCCGCATGAAAAAGAAAACACAAAACTGACCGGGAACATGGGCGTCGTTGACGTCATTTTTACGGTGGTTGCCTATAACGGCCCAGCCGTGGTGTTTATGGGGTTCCTCCCAGTGCTCATCCTTTGGGGGAACGGACTCGGTGCACCTGCACTGATCATTGCGGTTGGGCTGCTCCTAGCCGTCGTTGCCTCGGGACTGCTCAAAGTCTCGGAGGCTACGCAGCGCCCGGGTGGCTTCTACTCGCTCATATCCGCAGGCGCGGGTCGTGTCGTTGGACTCGGGGCGGGATTCACCGCCCTCATGACGTATTTCGCCGCGGCAGTCAGCGTGTACGTGATCGGCGGGATTGCGTTCGGCGACTTGGTCGTCGACTTCTTGAACGGTCCGAATCTCCCGTGGTGGGTTGGCGGAGCGATCATGCTCGTATTCGTCGCTGTCCTCGGTTACTTAAGTATTCAGTTTTCAGCTCGAGTTCTCTATGTCCTACTCGGCGCGGAATTCGTCTTGATCGCGGCTTACATTATTGCGGTTCTTGCCCAAGGCGGTGCCGACGGTCTCGGCCTCGATTCATTCAAACCTGAGCACATCTTTTCCGGATCCCTCGCCGTCGGAGCACTCTTTGCCGTGACAATTTTTGGTGGCTTTGAGGCAACCGTGGTCTTCCGCGAAGAAGTGAAGAACCCGGACCGAACGATCAAACGAGCCACCTATGGCGTGGTGGCGCTGCTCGCTGGATCGTATGCCTTGCTTGCGTGGACGTTCATCAATGCCTATGGACCTTCCGTCATTCTGGAGGTGCTCGCGGAAGACGTCAGTGGTGCCGCGGGCGCAAGCGTCATGGAGTATGTCGGACCCTGGGGATACTTTTTCGCGAATCTGTTGCTGTTTACGAGCGCGTTAGCTTTGGCTCTCGCGTCGCACAACATCCTCACACGGTACGTCTACAACTTTGGTGTCGACAGGATCTTTTCTCGTTCAATGGCTGCGAGCCATCCGAAGCACGGCTCGCCGTTCAAAGCATCGTTCTTTGTCTCGGTCGCTTGCGTTGTCGGCGTTATCGGCGTCGCACTCACGCCAATCGATGAGGGTATTCTCTATGGCACCGTCGTTTCATTCGTTGCATACGGCATGATCATCCTCATGACGCTCGTGACCTTAGCGATTGGGCTGTACATGTTCAGGAATCGCATCGGCAACAAGCTCCATGTATCTGCCATGTTCATTTCGTCGGCCATCTTCTTTGCGGCATTGTTCTTCGCATCTGTACGCTTCGACCTCCTGAGCGGCTTGTCGGGGCCGCCAGCGATTATCGCTCAAGTCGTTTGTTGGCTATTCATCCTCTCGGGTGTTGCCCTTGCCGCATGGTTGAAGTCGCGTAAGCCCGATGTGTATGCCCGCGTTGGCCGTCGCGAAGATTAAGCGATAGGTATCCGCGACGCTGCGAGGCGCGCCTGATACCACGAAGAGAAAGACAAGGAAGAAGAGAAGCAAAGAATGACTCAGTTCCTAAAATCTACGACTGATCACTCCGATGTGTTGATTATCGGAGCTGGACCGTCGGGTTCGACTGCGGCGCGCATCCTCGCCGAGAGTGGTTACTCGGTTACCGTGCTCGAGCAAGGAGGCTGGGTGAACCGACTTGACTATCCCAGCGACAAGCTCGAGCGCGATGTGCTCACGCACAGTATCTGGTCCGGCAATCCCAATACAAGACAGCGCTCCTGGGATTACCCGTGCGACGTCGAGGACGCGGAGATGCACCCGATTAATTTCAATGGTGTCGGCGGGAGCTCGATCATGTTCGGCGCGGAGTGGCCGCGGTTCGTTCCCTCAGACTTCCGGGTGAAGTCGCTCACCGGCGTCGCCGACGACTGGCCACTCACGTACGAGGATCTCGAACCCTTCTACGACCTCGCTGACGAGATGATCGGTTCGTCTGGACTCGCTGGTGACACGGCGTACCCGTCCGGTATCGAGCCACCGATGACGGGAGTACCCATCGGACGAATCGGCGTGAAAGCCGCAGAGGGACTGAATAAGCTCGGGTGGCACTGGTGGCCCAACTCGCACGCTATCGCGACGAAGACCGTCGGCGATAGGGGCGCGTGCGCCCGGTGGGGAACCTGTATGACTGGTTGCCCGGAAGGCGCAAAGGCGTCGTTCGATGTTGCGATGTGGCCCGCAGCATTGACCGCGGGCGTGACCCTCATCACCGAAGCGCGAGTCAGCGAGATTACCGTGAATGATCAGGGACGAGCGACAGGAGCAACCTGGATCGACGCCGATGGTAAAGAACATCACGCGAGCGCGACCAAAGTCATTCTCTGCGCCAACGCGGTGGGGACAGCGCGAATCCTCTTGATGTCCACGTCTAAGCGATTCCCGAACGGCCTCGCCAATTCCTCGGGCCTCGTCGGCAAACGGCTCATGATGCATCCGCTCGTGACGGTCATGGGCGTCTACGACGAACCCTTGCAGAGCTGGCTTGGGCCGCACGGGGCGAATATCAACTCGATGCAGTTCGCCGAGTCTGATGCGAGCCGGGGCTTCACCCGCGGCGCGAAGTGGTTCTCGATGCCAGTGACCGGCCCCATGGAGATCCTCGACCGCTACGCGGATCTACCGGTGGAGGAGCGGACCGGTGCCGCCGGCCAGCGCCTTGTCGAACAGGCCATGGGCCGATCGTTCGAATGGGGTGCGGAGATCGAGGATCTGCCGATGGAGTCGAACGCGGTGTCGCTGAGCTCGAAACTCGTCGACAGCTCGGGCCTTCCCGCGCCGAAGATCACGTACCGAATCTCCGACGACAGTCGGAAGAACATTGAGTTCCAGGTTGCGAGGATGACGGAAGCGCACATGGCGAGCGGTGCCGTCGAGACGAAGCGCGTCGAGTGGATGCCCGAGGTCGGCTGGCACATGCTCGGTACGTCGCGATGCGGTACCGATCCGGAGTCATCAGTCGTGGATGAGTTCGGGAAAACGCACGACGTTCCGAACCTGTACATCCTCGACGGCAGCGTGTTCGTGACGTCCTCCTCGGTGAATCCCACGCCCACCGTCGTTGCGTTCGCGGCCCGGTCGGCAATTCAAATCGCAGAAGGCGCCGCATAGCCGTATCGCGGCATCGGACGCGCGGAAGGGCTCCTGGCGGATTCGCCAAGAGCCCTTCCGCCGCCCTCTCGACGTGGTCGCGGCTAGAATGCGCTGATGCCGCCGTTGACGCTAATCGCCTGACCGGTGAGCCGAACGGATGCGGGACCCGCGAGAAACGCGACGATCTCGGCTTGGTCTTCCGCGTTCGCGACACCGAGGGCGGCGAGTGCGGCCGCCTTCTCGAAAAGCTTCTTGCTGAAACCCTCCTTTGTGGCGCGTGCGGTGGTCGGTGTGCCCGACAGCAGGGAAGGCGTCACGACGTTCACGCGGATCCCGTCCCTCTTTGCCTCGAGCGCGGCTGCGCGCGAGAACATGACGATCGCCGCCATCGCACCGCCGAGTACCGTTTCGCCCGGGGTGGCGGCCTTGGCGGCATCCGAAGCGATATTGATGATGCTGCCAGACTGGCGCTCGCGCATGTACGGGAGCACTGCCCTCGTGAGCAGCATCGGCGGGACGCCCTGCTGGATGAGCATGTCCGGGATGGCCTCGATTGGGGTCCGGAAGAGCAGCTCCGGAGTTGCCGGCGCCGAAATCGAGTTCACGAGAACGTCGACGCGACCGAGCGCAGTGGCCGCATGATCGATCGAGTCTTCGACGGACTTCGGATCGACCGCATCGAAGGCGATGGCTTCGACGGTTGCCTCGGGGAACTCGTTGAGGAGTCGGTCACGGGCGGCCTCAATTCGCCCCTTATCGCGCGACATGAGCGCGAAATGCCGGGTGCCGAGCGCGGCCAGCTTCGCTGCGCTCGCGTAACCGATGCCCGAACTCCCGCCGGCGACGATGGCCCGGACCTCTGGGTAGTCGACGGCCACGTTCGGCTCTGCAGTCTCAGTCATCTCGACGCCTTTCGATGTGAATGCACCACAGTGCGCGAAAAAAGCCACTGTGCGTAAAAACTGCGCGTATAAAGCTGTGCAATTCAAGGCATCGTAGGTCCCCACTGCACGCTCCCTCACTCGTAACTCTTTCAAGCAAACTCGTCCGCCATAGTCGTATGTACGAATGACGGCGTGCGCAGGCCTCGATAGCGTCCAGGCATGGATAACGCGTTGCGTCAGGGCCTGCTCTTCGAAGATTTCTCACTGGGGGATGCATGGGTCACTCCCCGACAGACCGTGACGGGGTCGGATGTGGCCGACATCGCCGGTTTGACCGGTGTGCCGATCGAGACCTCGCCACACGGGCGTCAGATTCTGCCCGAGGCGGGCGTCTTGGCGATCGCGACCGGTCTCGCCTGGGTGCGGCTCGGAATCAACGAGGCGACCGCCATGGCGGTGCTCGGGATGGAGGAGTGGGAGTTCGTCGCGCTGGTGCAGGTCGGCGACACGATTCATGTGGTGCAGCGGGTCGCTTCGCTTCGGGAATCGCAGAGCAAGCGGGACCGCGGTGTCGTGAAGTTCTCGTTCGCCGTCAGAAACCAGAACGACGTCATTTGTCAGCAGGGGATATGGGTTTTCCTGTGGTCGCGCAAGCCAAGCGTGTGATCGTCCAACTCGGAAAGCGAGACTCTCGGAAGAATTCTGTCGAATCGAGATCGCGTTGGTGATTGTTCCAAAACTTGGCAGTATGCACGGTGCGTACTGTCGAAGCAGATTCACGGTTGTGTCGGACGTCAAGGGGGAATGTAGTGACACTTAACGAGCGCTATTCGGTGCTGTTCGAACCCATTCAGGTTGGGCCGCACACCGCGAAGAATCGCTTCTGGTCGACGCCACACGCCATCGGCTACGGTATCGACAACGTTGCTTCCCAAGCCGGCGTGCGTGCGAACCGAGCGGCGGGCGGTTGGGGAGTGGTGTTCACCGAGGCAAACACGATCTCGCCGGACATGGACAAGACTCCGTTCAAGATGTCGCGCCTCTGGGACGAGGGCGATGTCCGCAATCAGCGGTTCGTGGCCAGCGAAATCAAACGCAATGGCGCGCTCGCGGGCATCGAGCTGGAATACAACGTTTCGGTGAGCCCGATGACCGAGGGTCGTGGGCTCGAGCCCAAGGGTCTCGGGGGCAGCATGGGCGAGTCCGGAATGCTCGTCCCCTACGCGGGTACTTTGATGGAACTCGACCGCGACGGAATCGAGGAGATCATGCAGATCTACGTCAGCGCCACACTTCGCGCGCGGGATGCCGGCTACGATCTCGTGACATTCCACTGCGGCCATGCCGCGTCGATCATTTCCCGATTCCTCATCCCTTACTTCAACACGCGCACAGACGAGTACGGTGGTTCCGTCGAGAACCGCACTCGATTCATCCGGGAGATGCTCATCGCGGTTCGGGAAGCCGCTGGCCCCGACATCGCGTTCGGACTTCGGCTCGGCGTCGACACTCTGGACGCGCCGATCGGGCTTGGCGATCGAGGCATTCGAGCAAACGGCGATACCCCACAGATCATTCAGGCACTCGACGACCTCGTCGACTACTGGGATTTTGTCCCGGGCGTCGAAGACTGGGGCATTGATGCGCAATCCTCGCGAACCGTCGGTGAGAATCACCAAAAGCCCTACGTTGACGGGCTCAAGGCCTACACCGCCAAGCCCGTCGTTAACGTTGGCCGGTTCAACAGCCCCGACACGATGGTGGATGTACTGAACAATGGCCAGTGCGACTTCATTGGCGCGGCACGAGCCGGGATCGCGGACCCGTTCCTGCCCGAAAAGGTTCGCACTGGCAATATCGAAGACATTCGCGAGTGCATTGGCTGCAATATCTGCGTTTCGCGGGACGTCGTCTCGATGCCTTTGCAGTGCACGCAGAATGCGACTGCGGGGGAGGAGTACCGTCGAGGCTGGAAACCGGAGGAGTTCTCACTGGCCAAGAACCGCGAGAGCGACGTCCTCATCATCGGTGCCGGCCCCGCGGGTATGGAATGCGCGATGGTGCTCGGGAAGCGCGGCCTTCGCAATGTGCACCTCGTCGATGCCGAATCGAAGATCGGCGGCAGCGTCAACTGGGTGTCGAAGCTTCCCGGGCGCCACGAATGGCGACGACTCATCGAATATCGCGAGCACCAGCTGAGCAAGCTCGAGAACGTCGAGATCATCTTGGGAACAGAATTCGACGCGGATGAAGCGCTTGACTATGGCGCGGGCATTGTTATCGTCGCGACCGGTTCGCACTACTCGCGTAATGGGCTCGACCCGTTCAACCGGCTGCCGATTGGCCTGGAGCCCGTGTTTGGGGAGCGGCTCCTAACTCCGGAACAGGTCGTTCGGGACGAGGTCGAAGTCGGCGAACGCGTGGTCGTCGTCGACTACGACGGTTATTTCATGGGGCCGGGTATCGCCGAACTCCTGGCGAAGCAGGGTAAACAGGTTGTGCTTGCGACCAAGGGCGAGCACATCGCGGAGTATCAGCGTCGAACGCTCGAGGCGTCGCACACGCTTCGCGATCTGCGTGCCCTCGGAGTGAAACTCTGGACAGAAACGGCGGTCACACCCGCCGGGCCAGATACCGTGTCTCTCACCTCGCCGGACCGGCAGGAAACGTTCGGCGTTGACAACGTCGTCCTTGTCGGACCGCGGCACTCCGACGATGGGATATTCCACGGGCTGCAACAGCGAAAGAGCGAGTGGGCCGAGAACGAGATCCAGATGGTGCACCGGATCGGCGACAGCGTCCGGCCCCACTTCATCGCTGAAGCGATCTTCTCCGGCCACCGACTTGCCCGAGAAATTGACACGGAGAACCCCGCGAAACCGCTCCCCTTCATCCGGGAACGACGAATCATCGACTCCTCACCAGAGGATTACCAATTGGGCGCACGCTCACTGTCAAGCATCTACTGAGTATTCGCATTCCAGAGAGGAACTACAGCAGCATGGCTAACAATCCACGGAACATCCTCATTACCGGCGCCGGTAGCGGCATTGGTGCCGCAGTGGCAAAGGTCTTCGCCGATGCCGGCGACCGCGTCCACCTCTTGGATATTTCGGACGAGCGCCTCGGGACGGTCGCCGAGGGGCTGCCCGACGACCGCGTCGAGACCCATGCGGTCGACGTGACCGATTTCGACTCGGTGCAAGACGCGGTTCGTCGTGTCGCGGAGCACGGGTCGATTGATGTCCTCGCCGGCTGCGCGGGCGTCTTCGACGGCCTGGCCACCGTCGAAACCACGACGCCCGAGCTGTGGCACCGCATTATCGACATCAATCTCACCGGCACGTTCAACGTCGTGAAACCGGTCGCTGAACAAATGATTCGACAGAAGTCGGGCAGCATCGTGCTCATGAGCTCGATCGCGGCGCACCGTGCCACACCGGACGGGCTCGCCTATGACGCTTCGAAGGCGGGGATCGAAGGCATGGTCCGTCGGCTCGCGGTCGATCTTGGCCCTCACGGGATCACCGCGAACACGATCGCACCGGGCGTGATCAAGACCGGCATCCGCGCGACCTCGGAAGAGATCCTGGGCGAGCTTGTGCCCGACACGAATGTCGGCGTTGGCACGAATTCGGATCTCCAGCGGATGCTGCTACCCCTGCAGCGACCTGCTGATGCTTCCGAGGTCGCGTCGGTCGTGTTCTTCCTCGGTGGCGAGGGCGCGAGCTACATCAGCGGCGACGTCATCCACGTCGACGGTGGCTGGATTGCGGCCTAGGGAGGGATTAGACGCGCATGGCATTGACGATGCCCGCGGGGAAACGACTCGCGGTTTCTCTTGGCCCCGACTTCGACGCACACAGCGTATGGATGGGAACGTTCCGTTCGACATCGCAGTCGGATTTGTCCCGTGGTGAGTTCGGTGCCGAGGTTGGTGCGCCGCGACTTCTCGACACGCTTCGCCGGTACGGCATCACGACGACGTGGAGTGTGCCTACACACACGATGCAAACGTTCCCGGGTGCGGTTGCTGCCGTGGTCGAGGCTGGTCACGAAATCGCTGCCCACGGGGTGTGGCACGAGTACGTTCCCAAACTGGAACTGGACGAAGAACGTCGCCTCGTCGAGCTACAGGTGCGATTGCACGAGCAGCTCATCGGCAAGCGGCCGCGCGGCTATCGATCGCCGGCACTCGACATCACCAACAACACGTTCGCGGTGCTGGAAGAATTCGGGTTCGAATGGGACTCGTCGCTTATGGGCCGTGACTTCTATCCCTACCATCCGCGACTCGTGACCGAGATCGATAAGGAACAGGGGAACACCTTTAGCGACCCCTACAGGCTGCTCGAGATCCCGGTTTCGTGGGGGCTCGATGACTTCCCCGAACTCGAATTGCTCAAAGGAAACGCGACCCAGCAATCGAACGAGACGTTGCTTGCTCGCTGGAAAGCAGCGTTCGACTTCGCCTACGAACGATGCCCGGGCGGCATCGTGACGCTCACCCTTCATCCACAGACGATCGGACGCTCATACAACCTGCTCATGCTCGAGGCATTCATCGGGTACGTGCAATCCCACGATGGGGTCTGGTTCCCCACGATCTCCGAGGCCGTCGACGCCTGGCAGCCCGACGTCACGAATCACTAGCCAACACCGTTCGCGGAAGAGAGAAACGTCATGACTTCGAAACCCACCCCGCTCGGCTTGGAAGAAGAGCACGTTGCGCTGAAAGACATGGTGCGAGATTTCGTCAATCAGCGGGTGCTGCCCGGTGCCGGGCAACGCGACCGGAACGACATCTATCCGGAAGAGCTGATTCCTGAACTCGCGGAACTCGGTCTCTTCGGCATCACGATCTCCGAGGAATTTGGCGGGTCCGATGCCGACTACGTGAGTTACGGGGTGATTTTCGAGGAACTCGGACGCGGGCAGGCGAGCCTGGCCAGCCTCGTGTACACCAATACCGCGGGTGGGTACCTGATCGACAAGTTTGGGACGCAGGAACAGAAGGAACGGTTCTTACCCGGGATCGTATCCGGTGAACGGATGAGCGCCATCGCGATGACCGAACCGTCCACGGGGAGTGATCTCAAAGACATCAAGCTCACCGCCCGACGCGAAGGCGACAACTACATCGTGAACGGGTCGAAGATCTTCATCACGCACGGTCGCCGGGCCAATCCCGTGCTGCTGCTGGCGAAGACCGACCCCACGATTCAACCCGCGCACCGTGGCGGCATCAGTATGCTGCTGATCGAGCACGACACCCCCGGGCTCTCCTACGGCAATGACTTCGAAAAACTCGGGCACAAGGGCCTTGAGCTTGCCGAACTCGTGTTCGAGAACGCGGTCGTGCCCGCCAAGAACCTCCTCGGAGACGATGAGGGTAAGGGCTTTTACCAGATGATGGCGGCCCTCGATCGTGGCCGAATCTACATGGCCGCGTCGTCGACCGGCATGGCGCAGGCGTGCCTCGACGAAGCGCTCAAGTACGCAACACAACGCGAAACATTTGGGCAACCGTTGAGCGATCGCCAGGCCATCCAGATGAAGCTCGCCGATATGGCGACGAGCATTGAAGCGTCACGATTGCTGTACCTCAACGCCGCTCACAAGACGGTCGCCGAGGGTCGAGCGAGCGGTGCCTCGGCAATGGCAAAAATCTATGCCACCGAGTCGGCGATGAAGTCGATCTATGACGCGATGCAAATTCTCGGTGGGTCGGGGTACATCAAAGAATTCCCAATTGAACGTTATTTTCGCGATGCCGCACTGATGCCAATCGGTGAGGGGTCGAACGACATTCTGCGATTTGTCCTCGCGAAAGAACTTGTCGCTGGTATGAACTAGCGGCGTTGACTGTACTTATAAGGAGAAACTGTCATGACAATCAATGGAGATAACGGGAAGAAGTATTGGCAGACTGGCGTAAGCCGAATTGAGCCAGAACACGTCTACATTCGTGGCTATGATCTGGAATCTCTTATCGGAATGCCCTTTGCTGCCACTGTGTTTCTGCAACTTCGTGGTCGTCTGCCTTCTCCGAATGAGGCACGCGTTGTTGATGCGATACTCACCGCAATTCTTGATTACGGGCTCGAGAAATCAGGGACAGCCGCGAGTCGGTTCGTGGTGTCGAGCAATCCGAATATGCAGGCCGGTCTCGCGGCGGCAGTGCTCGCGGCCGGAGAACACAGTCTTGCTCCGGAATTCGCCGCCAGCTATATCGCCGAACAGTATGAAGCGTTCCAGCAGGCCGACACTGATGACATGACGGAATTTGCCAAGTCCGTTGTCGAGGACGCGACCGCGCGGAGATTCCGTATCCCCGGCTTCGGCCATCCCGTCTTTCGCTTCGAAGATCCGAGATCGCAGAAACTCAAGCAGATCGCGGTGGAGGCGGGACTGTGGCAGGGTCCCGCAGCACTGTACGAGGCAATTCACGCTGAGTTCGTCAAGAACCCAAAGCTTGCCCATTTCCCGATAAACGACGTGGGTATGCTGGCAGCGCTATGCGTAGCGCTCGGGTTCACGCCGAGGGAATCGACGGCGCTCGCGGTGATCGGCACCCTCCCCGGTGTTGCTGCCCATATCACCGAGGAAATGTCATCGGGGCATCTCATTCGCAAGATTCAGTCAACTGAAGCTGAATACGACGTGCCCGCGCGGGATCTTGCGGCCGACTTGCTAGAGGCCGGTTGGGTACCCGGTTCACCCGTCGAGAGCGCCGCATCCGTTCGCGGATAGTACGATTCCAAATTTCCAAACGGCTATTCAGAGTCATTCTAGTTTGTGACTCTTTGGAAACTGATTAACTAGTCGCAGTGCTATTTAGCCACCTGAATGGATTCGCTTCAAAGGCGTCGGGTGTAAAACGAAAGTGAAGGATAAGCATGGGTACTCCCACAAATCGTGAGCGCATCGATGAGCTGACTCAGATTGAAATCGCAAAGCTTCTTTCGAATACAAGAAAGTCAAAAGAGCGCTGGGAGCAATCGGCAGAATTTCTCGTCGACTGCGTTGCAAGCTCATATCAGTTGATGGATCCATACCCCATTTCAATTGAACGGGGGCAAGGAGCAAAAATTTGGGATGTCGATGGTAACGAATATCATGACTTCATGAATGGCTTTGGAGCAATGATCCAGGGCCACGCAAATCCCATTATTGAAAAAGCTGTTGCCGAACGATTTTCTCTCGGCACACATTTCGGTGCGCCGAGTGGTGACGCGGCGGCGGTTGCCAGCGAACTCGCACGACGCTTCGGGCTGCCAAAGTGGCGATACACGAACTCGGGTTCTGAGTCGACGATGGACGCCATTCGCATCGCGCGCGCGACGACTGGCCGGGAAGCGGTGCTGAAAATCTTTGGTTCTTACCACGGTCACCACGACGCGGTGATGGTGGACGTGGGCTGGATCGACCAGTCGAAGCGAGGCACGCGCGACCGCTACGCATCTGTTGGATACGGCGAAGGAATCCCGCAGTCGACCATCGAACTCACCTACGCGGTGCCGTTTAACGATGCCGCCGCCATGGAGAAGCGTATCCACGAACTCGACGCGGAAGGCCGGAAGCCGGCATGCGTCATCATGGAAGCGGCAATGCTCAATCTTGGCGTTGTCCTTCCCGAACCCGGCTACCTCGAGCAGGTGCGGGAGATCACTTCGCGCCACGGGATCCTGCTCATTTTTGACGAGGTGAAGACCGGCCTCTCGCTCGGGCCCGGCGGAGCGACCCGTGCGTTCGGTGTCACTCCGGACCTCCTGGCCGTCTCGAAGGTGCTCGGCGCCGGTCTCCCCGCTGGGGCTATCGGTATGACCGAGGAAGCGGCCGCACGAATCTCGGACGGCAGTGTCGTGCAGGTCGGTACGTACAACGGCAACCCGCTTGTCCTCGCCGCGGCTCGTGCATCACTCTTCGAGGTGCTCACCGAAGACGCCTATGAATACATCGGCAAGCTTCGCGAGCGCATGGTCGCTGGGTTGGATGACGTCATCGCTCGCTATGACCTCACTGCGTACACCGTCGCGATTGGGGCGAAAGGATGCGTCGCGTTCTCTGACACGAAGGTCGTGGACTTCGAAAGCTTCTGGGTGGACCAGGAGCACTACGACCACACTTCCGCGCTCACGTCTCTGGCTTGGCTGTTCAACGTCAATCGCGGCGTCTTCACCGCACCCGGTAGAGAAGAAGAATGGACACTCTCGGTCGCACATGATGAGTCGACGGTAGACGCGTACGTTTCGGCGTTTGACGCGTTCGCATCCGCGATTCGCGCATAGGACCGGCCACAAGTCACAAGGTTAAGCGGCGGATCGGCCTCCCTCTCGACATCGGGCGCGTTTTCGCCTTTCTCGCCGATCCTCGCACTACGTTTGTGTCGGGGACGGTGCCGCCGGTTGACGGCGCGCAGACCGCGCACCTCAACTATCTGGAGCCGGTGACCGCGGTTCCCGAGCGGCTTTGGAATTGAACGCGGTGAATTCGATTGGAGACGGGCGCGTGAATCACGGCTTCGGTGGCAAAGTGGCGCTCGTCACTGGCGCGACCTCCGGAATGGGGCGAGGGAGAACTGAAGGTCTTGCTCGTTGCGGAGCGAACGTAATGGCGGCTTGAGCGCGCAGCAACCGCTTTTGAAATAGAGTCTGCGTTCTGGAAGAAGTCCAATAGTCCACAACGGATCCGTTTAAATAACAGTGCGATTCGTCCGGGGAATGGCACAATATTGTTCCAACACGAATAACAGCGTGCGCAACTCAGCGTTGAGTATTGCAAGAGGAGAAATTCATGACGATAAAAGCCCATAACATTACAGGTTCGGCTGTGGATGATGAAGCACAAAAGTCGGGCTTGCAAGGAAAAATGAATGCGTTGGAAGTCGTGTTCACGGTGATGGCCTATAACGCGCCGGCACTCGCGTTTATGGGTTTCCTGCCGGTAATGATTCTGATGGGAAATGGGTTGGGGACGCCCGTCCTTCACATCGCGGTCGGAATTCTCATCTTCATTATTGCAACTGGCCTGATGAAAGTTTCTAACGCATTAAAACGATCCGGCGGTTTCTACTCATTTACTACTGCCGGGCTCGGTAAAGAAGCAGGGCTTTCCACCGGGTTCACTTCGATGATCACCTACTTTGCGGCAATGACAGCAAACTACGTTCTTGCTGGGATTGCGTTTAGCGACTTCGTTTCGGGCGTCTTCAACGGACCCGAAATACCTTGGCCGGTCGGCACCGTGATCGTCTTTGTTGCAGTTTCCGCATTGGGATACTTGAATATCAGTTTCTCTTCAAAAGCGTTGCTAATCTTCCTCGGTCTCGAACTGGTACTCATCGCGACATACTGCGTCGCAGTGTTCGTCCAAGGCGGGGCCGAAGGGATCTCCTTCGATTCGTTCAAGCCTGAACACATCTTGTCTGGATCGATTGCCGTGGGTGGTCTGTTTGCGGTCGGTCTGTTTGGCGGCTTCGAGGCGACAGTAATATTCCGCGATGAAGTGAAGAATCCAGATCGCACGATTCCGCGCGCCACATACGGTGTCGTCACGTTGATTACTGTTCTATACGCCGTAGCAGCGTTTGCGCTGATCAATGGCTACGGCGCGGGCATCATCATGGAAGTGCTCGCGAACGATGTCGTGACGGTGTCGGGAGAAAGCATCCGTACGTACGTTGGTGATTTCGCGTATAACGCAGCCATCGTTCTGCTATTCACCAGCGCCTTCGCGGGGGCACTTGCCGGCCACAACGTGCTTGCGCGTTATGTCTTCAACATGGCAGCCGACGGGGTCTTCCCGAAGACACTCAGTTCTACGCACTCTAAGCATGGCTCTCCATACAAGGCCTCGGTAATCGCGTCCGTAGCTGCGCTGATCATCTTGGTGGTTCTCGGTGTCCTACTCTTCCAGAACAACAATCTGTACGGATACATCGCTGGTGTGTATTCCTACGGGATGCTGATTCTTATCACGACGGTTTCATTCGGAATCGGGGTATTTCTATTGCGCAAACTGAAGGGAAATAGGTTGCATGCCATCGTCATGTTTGCCGTGGCGGCACTCATGCTCGTGATCTTGGTATTCGCTTCCTTCCGATTTGATTTGCTCAGTGGAATGACGGGCGCGCTCGGGGTTACGGTTCTCGCGATCATCTGGCTGTTGATCGCATCGGGTGCCGTGATTGCATCCATTTATAAGCGAAAGAAAGCGGATGTGTATGCTCACATTGGCCGAGAATAGTCTGGAAATCGGCATCGACTAATTCAGCAGCGTAGTGCTGCTCGCGAAGGGCACTTGGTGGTCTCGTGATTTTACCACGTGACTGTCAGGCGCCCGTTGTCGCGTTTTCGAGTCCTTTGTTGACGATCCAGCTGAGGCCTTTGAAGTTGGAGAAAATCCATACCTGGTGGTCGTTCAGCGCGATATAACAGTGACATGGCAACCACGAATTCGATCCTTTCCCACGAAACACCGGCTCTCTCATCAGAACGCATCGTCGCGCTCGTTCAAGACCTCTACGGATTCCCCTGCGTCGTTCAGCGTCGGCTGTCGAGCGAGCGGGACCAGGTAATGCTGATCGCCAGGAGCGACGACGGCGAAGCCGAGTACATCCTGAAGGTGTCGAACGGTGCGGAACTCGAGGTCAACGTCGAGCTCGAGAACTCGGCAGCGGTTTGGGCGCGTCAGAATGATCCGGAGCTCCCGGTAGCCGGTCCGCTCCAGAATGCCGCGGGCGAGTACTACAGCCATTCCGATGGGCATTTCATCCGCCTCTTCCCGAAGGCACCGGGAACCGCATCAATCAAGGGCTCTGCCCTCAACAACGCAGAGCTGAAAGCGTACGGAGAAGTCTCAGCGCGATTCGCGAAAGCGCTGCGCGGTTTTTTCCACCGTGGTGCCGCGCGAAAGCTGCTCTGGCATGTGGAGTCGCGCGACGACGTCCGCGAGCTCATGACCTATATTTCCGATCCCGATCGCCGTGCGCTTGTCGAGCGCGCGTTTGCGCGATTCGACGACCGAGTCGCACCAATTTGGAGCTCCCTGCGCGCCCAGGTGGTCCACTCGGATCTCACGCTCGACAACGTCATGCTGGAGAACGGCGCAGTTACCGGAATCATCGACTTCGGCGATGTCACGCACACCACGCTTGTGGCAGATGTGGCGGCCGCGCTATCCGCGGTGGGCGATATGCGGCAGGGAAGCGACCTCTTCAGGGCGTTCCGCGTATTCCTTGATGGCTATCAACGGATTTCGCCTCTCGAGCCCAATGAGCGTGCCGCGCTCGGCGACGTATTGGGCCTGCGCCTGGCGGTCACCGTAGTCCTCTCCGCTTGGCAGGGCGCCGTGCACCCGAACAATGGCGACTATCTGGAGGCATGGGACGACGCGGCCTGGAATATGCTGGCGGGACTGGATGCGCTCAGCCACGCGCAGTTACTCCACGAGTTCGGAGTGGCGACACCAGAGCTCGAGCCGACGGGCTCGTTGACCGAGCGCCGAAACCGTGTGTTTGGATCTGCCCTCGTGCCACTCACCTACAGTCAGCCGCTCCGGCCTGTTGCGGGATCCGGTGCCTCGCTTTGCGAGGCGAACGGAAATGTAGTTCTTGACGCGTATAACAACATTCCCTCCCTGGGCTACGCCCACCCGCGCGTGGTAGGCGCCATCGCAGAACAGAGCCGTACGCTCTCGACCAACCTGCGGTACCTGCATCCAGCGTCCATCGATTATGCCGAGCGACTCCTCGAAACGATGCCCGAGGAATGTGGATTTGACACAGTGCTTTTCGTCAACTCCGGTAGCGAGGCGAATGATCTGGCATGGCGAATCGCTCGCGCGGCAACGGGCCGCACCGGTGCAATGGTAACGACCAACGCCTTCCACAGCGTCACGATGGCTGGCACGGAGCTCTCTCCGGGAGAATGGTTGAAGAGCCAGACGACCGACCGAGTGGCGACGTTCGAGGCCGGTGCAACGATCGACGGCGCCATCGACCAACTGCGCGGCAGCAGCATCGAACCCGGTGCGCTCTTCCTCGATCCGATCTACGGTTCGGACGGCATTCTTTCGTTTACCAACGAGTACCACGCAGCACTCAGTGATGCGGCACACGCGGTCGGTGCTCGGATCGTGGTCGACGAGGTGCAGGCAGGATTTGGGCGCACCGGACGGCACATGTGGGCTTTTGCGGCCGTTGGGCTAAAGCCCGACATAGTGTCGCTTGGGAAACCGATGGGCAATGGCTACCCCGTGGCGGCGCTGGTACTGCGAGGTGAGGATCTCGCGGCGCTCGGAGCCGAACAGGAGTTCTTCAGCAGCTTTGCGGGATCACCGGTCGCGGCGGCCGCCGGACTCGCCGTTCTCGACGTGATTCGGGATGAGGGCCTGGTCGCGGAATCCGCACGCAAGGGTGAGTACTTGCGTGCTCGACTCCGTGAAGAACTGCGCGGGCACCGGGCGCTCGACCACATCCACGGCAACGGCCTCATCCTCGGTCTCAACTTCGGGGTTCGAGGAGCGGCCAAGTTCATCGCCGACTTTGCACGCCAAGAAGGAGTCCTGCTCAGCGCGACCGGGTTCGAGTGGGACACCATCAAAGTTCGGCCGCCACTGGTCATCACCGACGCGGAACTCGGCCGAGTCGCGAAGACCATCGGTGCGGCCGTCGCCGCGATGCCGAATTGAGCCATCATGAAGTGGCGCGGGCCCGGCTGCATTGCGGGGCCCGCGCTCTTTCGTTTGCCGATACGGGTACGGACACACGAATCGGCGGGTGCAGGGAAACCCCGCACCCGCCGATTCAAGACATCAGCCCACGTAGACGTCAGCCCTTGCGCTTGAACATCACGAGCCACTGGCCCTCTTGGACCACCTCGTCGCGCTGATTGAGAACCCGCACATCGAACGTGACGATCCCGCGGTCCGGTTTGCTCTTTGAAGGACGGATTTCCGCCACGGTCTGGTCGACATGGATCGTGTCGCCGATGAGTACCGGTCCAACCAGGTTCCAATTCATTCCGAGGAAGGCGATCGCGGTGCCTTCCTTGATACCGAGTCGCGACTCGAGTCCGGTTGCAATTGCGAATACGCCCGGTCCGTGAAAAATACGACCGCCAAATTGCGTTGTCTTTGCATATTCTTCGTCGGTGTGAAGGGGGTTGAAATCGCCGGAAATGCCCGCAAAGATCGTGACTTCAGCGTCGGTGATCGTGCGTCGCGGTGTAATCCAATGCTGCCCGACAAAGAAGTCGTCGAGATAAAGGCCACGGTCAGTCGACTCGGTGACGGAAATGCTATCGGTCATAGTGAATAATCCTTTCCAAATGGATATCAAAATTGTCGCGTCAAGAGACTTGTCTCCATAGTGTGGATAGACCGACACGATGTCGATTCTGTTGGAATCATTCCAAGATCGGCTACGGGTGATCCGAAGCGCGAGGATTCCGCATACTTGAAGGTGAAAGGGTGACACCGAGTTTCTGGTTCTCGATACTTTCCGCACCGAATCGAGCGGCATTGTCAGGCGCCGGGTGGGGCGAGGCCGTGTTGGCTTCCCTGACCAGTGCCCCGGGCATGCTGAGCGTCGCTAGATCGAGCGACGTGAGCGCGAGAAACAGCGAAGAAATTACCGCGGGGTCGCGCAAACTCACGTCGAGGAGTTCCTCGACCTTGGTCAGCCGATAGCGCAGCGAATTGTGGTGGATTCCGAGGGCATCCGCGGCTGCAGCGATATTCTGCGCATGGTGGAAATACTGGCGCAGCCCTATCAGGATCTGGTCTCTTTCGAGTAATGGGCCGAGGTACTCCCGTGACCAATCCGACATGACGTCGATTCCGACGTTTGCGAAGAGACGCGTCGCGAAGTCGAATTGCTCGAACGAAATGTGCGAAGTCGGGTTGGATCGTGAACGCAGTGTACGAATTCCGAGCCACGCATCGGCATAGGAATCGAAGGTTTCCGTGACGTTATTGATATTTCGTCCAAGGCCGAAGAGTCGCTCCGATAGCTTGTCGCGATGGCTTCGAATGACACGCGTCAACGTCGCTTCGCTTGCCTGAACCAAATAGACAGCACCGTCTTCGCGTCGCGTTGAAAGCGAGAGGACTTCGGCTTCGTCGAGAAGCTGCGTGAAGAGTCCGTAGCTCTCCTCCAGCAGCGACCGACGACTGGCCTGCGGAGCGGATCGCGTTGGTGCGGCCACAACAACGCGCAATGGCGAATCGTAGGTAAAGCCGAGCGCGGCGATTCGGCTTTCCAGCTCTGGATACTCGCGCTGAGGCTTGATCGATAGGGCTTGTTCGAACAAAGAAGTTCGTACCGCCTCTTCTTGCGACCGGGCTTGGCTATTCACCCGCTGCACCGTCTCGATGAGGGATGCGGCGATATGAATGGCCGCAGCTGTGGACGTGTCGGGGAATCCCTCCCTGCGTGATGCCACAACGAGCCAGCCGGGCAGGGTGTGGGATGCATCGGCAACCTGGAGCCGAATCGCCTGACCGCTCCAGTCGGCCGTGCCAATGTATTGACTCGGCGCATCCGTCTTTTGTAGTTGCTCGAGCACTTGCCTGAGCGGAATCTGCCCGGTGCTTTCGCGCACCGTACCGTTCGCGGTGACGACCAGAGCGACGGCATTGCAGATGCGCTGGAGGCGTTCCAGAATTGCCTGCGTCGGGGTGTCGCTGTTGAGTTCTTGCGCAAATGAACGCTGCAGCGAGGTCAGTCTTCGCAGCTCCGCGGTCGTCGGATCTAAGGTGAATCGTAGAACGCTCTCCACGGCCATCGTCGTCGAGATGTGCGCGGGTGCGATCGCGATTGCGGCGGCTGAATTCTCATCAGAGATCGCTTGGAGATCTTCGGGCTCCCAGCCCACAAGCATCCAAGCGTTCACATGAGACGCGTGAAGATCCTCGAAGAACGCATCGCGAGCGCTCGTGGTATTCGGCCGTTGGGCGATCGCCAACGAGCCAGTCGGGATGCTTCCGTCTGGCTCCCAGATCGAAACCCCGGCGATTTCCGGGTCGGGATCCTCGGGTGCTCCGATAAACCTGACCGGTGCACTCCAGGAACGGAACAGGTCACTGAGCCGAAGCGTGGAGGCGGTTGTCGCCATAGCGCATCCTCCCATGTTCAATCGACACTGACCGCAACAAGTATCCCCAAGAGAGTCGGCTCAATAGGACTGTAAAACTCACAAGGGCATGAGTTGTTCCTTGTGAGAAGTCTAGAATAAGGCGGAGTGCAGATTGCTAGCGTTGGTGTGCAGCTAGACAAAATGCAAGGATTCACAACGCCGTGGAATAAACGTAGTGCTCAGGAACGAGCCTGCTATGCGGGCGTGAGTCCCACCCGGAAGGGTAGACCACGAGGAGAACAAGGCACCATGATGCATGCGCAACTTGATTCCGCAGATGTCGTCGTCATTGGCGCGGGAATCTCCGGAATCACGACAGCCTACGAACTGAAAAGGCGCGGTTACGATGTCGTGGTTCTTGACCAGCGGTTCCCTTCCTACGGAGCGTCGGGACGAAACGGGGGTGCACTCTGGGTGCAAACGTGCCGTTCCGGCATCGAGCTTGATCTCGCGAAGGCGGGTCAGCAGAAGTACAACGAGTACATCGATGAACTCGGCAATGTCTTCGACTACCGGCAAAACGGTGGCCTTTTCTTCTTCGAAACCGAGGAGCAGGGGCACGTGTTCGAGGAATACGTGAGGGACCGCAAGCG
Source organism: Gulosibacter sp. (assembly GCF_052090685.1). Classification (NCBI taxonomy): domain Bacteria; kingdom Bacillati; phylum Actinomycetota; class Actinomycetes; order Micrococcales; family Microbacteriaceae; genus Gulosibacter; species Gulosibacter sp. Next base: position 26,444 of record NZ_JBQDBE010000003.1, read on the forward strand.
AGCTGGGCTCGAGGTCGAGTTGCTCGATCAGAGCACCATGCGGAAGCGTTTCGAGTTGGTTCCTGATGTCGCTATTGGCGGCGTCTACTGCGCGGAAGACGCGCAGTTGTCCAGCCCGAAGTTCGTTCGTGCCGTCGCCTCCGCTGCCACTCGCGCTGGTGTGCGGGTGTACGAGACGACGTCGGCATTGTCGACGATTCGCCAAGATGACGTTGTCGTCGGCGTACGAACGGTACGCGGCGACGTGCGGGTGTCTGCTGTCGTGTGGGCAACGGGACCGTGGGCCGTCAATCTTGGGGTCGAAGGCATTGAGATCCCACTGACGACCGCCCGCCAGGGGCAACTGATCTTGCAAGCCATCGCGCCGGTTCCAGGCAATCCGGTGATGCGTGGGCCTCGCGGCGTCGAACGTTGCACGGCACTCACCGGAGTCAAAGGGTTCGACGAGGCGATATTTGATGACGCGTACTCGAACCGCGCCGAGCACGAGAGCGCGTCCAGCGATGTGGGGTACGACGATACGATCGCTCAGAGCAGCGAGGGAGAGCTCTGGGTCGGCTCGAGCATTGACGGGCATGGCTCCCTCAACCCGCACATGGGTCTTGCGGCGTCGCAGACCATGGTGAACTCCACGCTAAGCCGCTATCCCGATCGGCAGGCGCTCGGCATCGTCGGTCTCTGGGCAGGCATCGCGTCCTGGACTCGAGACATGCTGCCCGTGATCGATCGGGTAGACGGCGCGTACGTCAATGCGGGCCACGTGTTTGGTGTCGCGACCGGCCCGATCGGCGGCCAACTAATGGCGGAGACCGTCTCTGGTGAGTCTGGCCCGCTCCACTCACCGCTGCGGTTGAGCCGGCCCGGAATCCAATAGATCGCGAGATCGCGAATTTGGTGCTTTGCCAACGGAGGTTTGAATTCTCCGTAAAGGATACAACTGTACCTCTATCAATGCGGAATTAGCGTAGATCACAGGAAATGGCCTCGCTATTCCAAATAGAGCAACTTTCAAGAATTTCTTCAATGAGCGAAGTGAATTAGAAAAGGGTCCCGATGTTAGCAACACTCGGTCAACTGCCATATTTTCAAGAATTATGGTCAATTGCTGATAGCACTCCCAGCGCCACTGCGTTTATCGACGCTGATCGTAAAATCAGTTATGCGGAAATGGTTGAAATCGTCAACCAGCGCGCGCATGCGCTCCTTACGGCCGGGTTGGGCGAGGGCGATCGTGTGGCGCTCGTCGCAGAGAATTCTGCCGACTATGTGCTGACCGCGTTCGCGGTGTGGGTGGCCAAGGGCGTGCTCGTCACAATTTATCCCTCGATCCCAGCGAAAGACGTACAAGCGACGATTGCGGACGCAGATCCAGTTCTCGTGCTGACCGATGAGCGCACGCACGACCTGGTTCTAGCCTCGGTTCGCGCGGGAATGCACACCTCGCGCATTGACAGCGAGGAATTCGTCGTCCAGGGACTCGCTTCGAGCGCAGAACCGACGCCCTTCAACTTGCGCGAGCCACTGCACCTTATTTGCTACTCCTCGGGCACGACCTCTCGTCCGAAGGCAATCATGCTCAGCGCCCACGCACTTCACAACGGGGCAAAGGTCTATGGCGAGGTCTGGGGGCTCGAATCCCGTGACGTCACTCTCGTTGCCCTGCCGATGGCCTGGCTCTACGGACTTGTCACGTCGGCGATGTCCACGCTTCGGGTCGGCGGCACAGTGGTCCCGCTTCGTCGTTCCAAACCAGAACTCGTGGCCGAAACGATCCAACGCCGTGGGGTGACCGTCTTGCCGACTGTGACCACGGTGCTCGGCAAGCTCGCGTGGTTCTTAGAGAACGAGGAACGGCGTTGGGACTTGAGTTCACTTCGCCTCATTATCTCCGGTGGCGAACCGAGAAACGAGCAGGCGTTCACGATGCTCCGCGAGTACACGGGTATCCCAGTCCACGACACCTATTGCCCGTCCGAGAGCTTCCCGCTCATCACCTACGACCCCCGCCGCGACCCCCAGCCACGCTCTGGATCCGCGGGGAGGCTGGTACCCAGTGCACAAATGCGTGTGGTGGATGTGAACGGCAAGGATGTCGCAACGGGTGAGCCGGGCGAGGCATTGGTAACGGGTCCTGGCCTCCTACTCGGATACTGGAACGATCCGGACCTCACCCAGGAATCGATCGTCGACGGTGTGTGGTACCGGACCCATGACCTCGTCAGGGTGGATGCGGACGGCTACGTCTACGTTGTGGGGCGGCTTTCCGACATGATCATTCGTGGTGGCAGCAATGTCTCGCCGGGCGAGGTCGAGAGCGCGCTCCGGCAGCATCCCGCGATTGAGAACGCAGCCGTCGTTGGTCAGCCTGATCCCGATTACGGGGAGGAAGTCGTCGCGGTCGTCCAACTCTCGGCGGGAGCGAGCGTCGGTGATGAAGCGTTGCGCACGTTCGTAGCAGAACGACTCGCAAGCTTCAAAATCCCAACGACATTCGTGAGGGTCAACGAGTTACCGATGAACGAAACCACGCTGAAGATAAATCGCTCGAAGGTTCGTCAAATGTTGGCATCACTCAAGGAAGAGGTGCAGTCATGACCGGTCTTCGCGTCGCGAGCGTGCAGTTTGAACTTCGCTCAGAAGAGTCCCTGGACGCGTATTTGACGCACACGGAAGCCCTCGTATCTGAGGCGGTCGGCAACGGTGCAGAGCTCGTCGTATTTCCTGAGTTTGCCAGCACCGGCTTGCTGGGAACTATTTCGGATCATGAGGTTACGGCTGAGACGATCTCAGACGATTATCGGCACCACCTCGCAAGTTTTGCGGATGCAATCGCTGCGGCGACGCAGGACATCGCGCAGCGTCACAACGTGACGTTGCTGAGTGGCAGCCACAATCGCATTGCGGAGGACGGTTCGCTTCGCAATACCGCTTTTCTTGCGCATCCGGACGGTCGCTTGGAGATGCAAGACAAGCTGCACCTCACGCCCCAGGAACACGAGATGGGCGCAACCGGAGGCAATGAACTGCTCGTGACGCAGATCGGTCCGTTCAAAGCCGGTCTCCTCATTTGCGCCGACATTCAGTTTCCAGAGCTTTCTCGCTATCTCTCGAAGAACGGAGTCGAGCTGATCGTCTGTCCTTCGCTGACATGGAACCGACGCGGCGTGCACCGGGTCAAGACCGGGTGCGAGGCGCGGGCAATCGAGAATCAGATGTTCGTCGTTATGTCCCCACTCATCGGCTCCAGTGGTTTCCCGAGCGACGCACCGATGTACGCAGTCGGGAAATCGTTGGTGACCACGCCAGTCGACCGGGCGTTTGGTCTCAACGACGGGCTCTTGGCCGCCTCGGAATCCAACGAGGAAGGCATTATTTATGCCGATCTCGATCTCGATGTGCTGTCGGCTTCTCGGGAGAACCCCGAAGCCCCGGGGCTCAAGCTTCAGCGCCCCGATCTCTACCGCGAACTCGACGGCGAATTGGCAGCGTCATGATCGTCTATTCGCATCGAGTTCGCTATCACGAAGTCGACCAGCAGGGTTTCCTCTTCAATGGCCGCTTCTTCGAGATCGCGGATGTTGCTATGGCCGAGTTCTTTCGAGCAATTGGTTGGAGCTACCGGGAACTCAATGAAGTCGGTGCCGATCCATCCGTGGTCAAGGCCGAAGCCAACTTCGTCGCACCGGCGAAGTATGACGACTTATTGGATGCCGATGTGCGATGCACGCACGTCGGCACGAGCAGCTTCATCCTCGAGACGACCGTGCGGCGAGACCTTGAACGAATCGCCGAACTCACGCTCACCTACGTGAACGTCGACGCGGCAGCCGCGAAATCGGTCCCCCTGCCGGATGCGATTTCGGGCGCGCTACGGGACCAGTGGGCAGTCGTCGACTAGGCCAACCACAACACGCTTTCGCGGCAAAGCCCGAATCGCTCAATCCAATCCTGAATCACCCAAACCAAGGAAGGTGTGCACATGAAAATTGCAGTGCTGGTGAAAGAAGTTCCTGACACAGCTGGCGCACGGAAGTTAGACCCGGTCACCGGTATTCTCGACCGCGCGGCGTCCGAGTCGGTTCCTGACGAGATCAACGAACGCTCTCTGGAGCACGCACTTTGCTATCGCGAAGCGGGAAATGATGTCGAGATTACCCTGGTCGCCGTCGTGCCGAGCGGTGCCGACGGCTCAGTGCGAAAACTGCTCGCCATGGGGGCAGATGACGCCGTGCTCGTTTCGGACGAGTCTGTTTCGGGAGCGGACGCGGTGCGAACCGCCGGAATTATCGCCGCAGCACTCTCGAAGATTGCACCGGATCTTGTCGTTGCCGGAAGCGACTCGACGGATGGCCGAAGTGGTCTGGTTCCGTCGATGATCGCCGAATACCTCGGTTGGCCAGTGCTCCCAGGGTTGACGACCGTACAGATCGACGGGACCGCAGTGACCGGCGATGTCGGAGTGGCCGGCGAGCAGCTCCAGCTTCGTGCCGAGCTGCCCGCAGTGATCTCGACAACGGAAATCTCGGCGGAGCCACGATTCCCGAATTTCAAGGGGATCATGAAAGCGAAAAAGAAGCCGATGGAGACGTGGACGCTCGCCGACCTTGGAGACGTACCGCAACATCCCGCAAGCTCGGTGATGGTATCGGCGATTGAACGCCCCGCACGCGTGGCCGGCCCGAAGGTGGAAGACGACGGTACGGGAGCCAAGCAACTCGCCGAATTCCTTACCGCCAACAAGCTCATCTAGTCGACGTAGACGTCGGCTGAATCGAACGGAAAAGACATGGTTAACGTACTTGCATTTATTGAAACCACTGTGGCTGGCGAGATAAAGGGGAACGCTGCTGGCTCACTCGCTGCTGCCGCTGCGGTTGGCTCGCCTTCGGCGGCCGTGCTCGTCGCGCCGGGTGCCGACACGGTGGCGCTCATTGCCAAACTCGGTGAGCTCGGCGCCACCAAGGTGTTCGTCGCGGAAGCCGCCGGTGACGGCTCATTCGACAGCGATGAGGTGCGGCTCCTCGCCGGTGTGATTGCCGCGGAGACACCGCACGCAGTCATCCTGCCGGACACAATCGACTCACGCTCCATCGCGGCAAGACTCGCGGTACGCGTCGGTGGCGGTGTCGCGGCCGACGTCACAGGGCTCCGGTTCGACGAGGAAGGCGACGAAATTATCGCGGAGCACGCGGTATTCGGTGGCGACTACATCACTGAGTCGGCGATCGATGGCGGCGTCATGATCATCTCGCTGCGGGACGGCGCGATCGAGGGACGAGCCGAGGGCGTTGCCGCACCGGAATCGGTGACGATTGAACTCGAACCCGCTACCGGACGGTACGCGCAGATCGTCAGTTCCACACCGGTGGTTGCGGACTCCAGTCGACCCGCGCTCAACGTGGCCGACATCGTGGTCTCTGGCGGTCGCGGAATCGGCTCGAAGGAGGCGTTCTCGATTGTCGAGGAACTTGCGAGCGTTCTCGGCGCGGGCGTCGGGGCCTCACGTGCGGCTGTCGACGCCGGTTATGTGCCGCAGACCTATCAGGTTGGTCAGACTGGCACGACAGTCACACCGCAGCTCTACATCGCGCTCGGTATTTCGGGTGCGATCCAGCACCGAGCCGGCATGCAGACTTCGAAGACGATCGTTGCAATCAACAAGGATGCGGACGCGCCGATTTTCGAGGTCGCCGACTTCGGTGTCGTTGGCGACCTGTTCAAGATCGTGCCGCAGCTCGTCGAGGAAATCAACACGCGACGAGGCGTCTAAGCATCGTCGCGTAGCGGAGGCCGCGCGGGAGAATTCGCTGAAGAACACAGGAATGCAGATGTCAGAAGAGTTAGACGGGGCACCCCGTAAGCAACGTATGGGGAAGCCTCCGCGCGAGGTTGTGGAGCAGCGTCAACAGCACGCATCGGAGGCTGACTCGGACATTCCACTGGAAGCTCAGCCTCCGAAACGCACGCGCATGGGTACCGGAAATGCTCCTTCGTCAGCACGCACGGCAACTCCCGCACACGACGCGGGAGTCTCGAACGAACCCATGGCGGGGCGACTGGCTAGTCGCCAGCGGATGGGTGGCACTGGCCCAGCCTCAGGAGGCACGCGGCAGCGGATGGGGGCCGGAAATTCGGATACGGCGAACTCTGCTTCGGGAGGCGCACGAACACGCATGGGCGCATCCCCAGCGGCAGCTAGTGCGGCAACGTCAGCCGAACCGGACTCGACTCCCCAGGGCTCGCAGCCACCGGGCACCCAACCAAAGCAACGCATCCAGCCCGCAGCATCAGCATCCACAGCGAACCCCGCAGCGGTGCGGTCGACGGCGGACTCAACCAAAGCCGGCGATGCGAGCGGAAGCAACCGCTGGATTCGTCGCGCCATTTGGATTGTCGCGATCCTTGTCGTCGCGGTCGTGCTCGTACTGGTGGCGCGGTGGCTACGGGGGCTCGCCGGAGTCCAGGACTTCTTGGCGGAATTCCCGGGGCACAGTGAGCTGCCCGAGAACGCTCCAGTCGGCCTGCCCGGGTGGATCGGCTGGCAACATTTCTTCAATATGTTTTTCATGGTGCTGATCGTTCGAACCGGGCTCCAGGTTCGGCTCGAGAAGAAGGCACCGGCCTACTGGAAGCCGAAGGAACGATCCTTCTTCTCTCCCCGAGGAGCTACGCCCAAGAAGGTGAGTCTTTCGCAGTGGCTGCACCAGTCGCTCGACGTGTTGTGGATGCTCAACGGTCTCGTGTTTATAGTGCTCCTTTTCGTCTCCGGGCAGTGGATGCGCATCGTTCCGATGAGCTGGGACATCGTGCCCAACGCACTGTCTTCGGCATTGCAATACGCGTCCCTCGACTGGCCCACGGAGAACGGTTGGGTGTATTACAACGCCCTCCAATTGCTCGCCTACTTCACCACCGTGTTTATCGCGGCGCCGCTCGCGGTCATTTCGGGTATCCGCTTCTCGACCTGGTGGCCGGACAAGAACACGAAACTGTCGAAGATCTATCCCGTCGAGGTAGCGAGGGCCATCCACTTCCCGGTCATGCTCTACTTTGTGGCGTTCACGATCGTGCATGTTTTCCTTGTGTTCTTCACCGGAGCCTTGCGCAACCTCAACCACATGTACACCTCCCGCGACGTCGTTGACTGGTGGGGGCTCGCAGTATTCGCCGGATCGGTCGTGGTTATCGCCGCGGCCTGGATCCTGACTCAACCCATCTTCATGCGGCCGCTTGCGGCCCGAACCGGCACGCTCTCAAAGTAAGGAAAAGCACTCCATGGCCCTCGTAGAGTTCCCAACGATCCCCGATCTCAACCACATCATTGACGGCAAGCGCGTCACTACCTCGGACCGACTTCCGGTGTTTAACCCGAGCACCGGCGAACAGGTCGCGGACCAAGCCGTCGCCACCGAGCAAGATGTAGACGCCGCGGTGCAGGCGGCGAAGCGTGCGTTCACGACGTGGACGCGGACTTCCGGCGCGGAGCGCGCGGAACTGCTCCTCCGGTTCGCCGACGCGATCGCCGCGGAAGCGGAAAGCTTTGCGCGGCTCGAGTCGCTCGATGTCGGCAAACCGATTTCGACGGCGCGCGAGGAGATGTCGTTCTACGTCGACCCGTTGAAGTACTTCGCCGGCGCCGCGCGGCTCGCGCACGGCACCTCCCTCGGGGATGTCGGGCCGGGCCTGCACTCGCGCGTCGAGCGGGAGCCGATCGGTGTCGTGGGGCTAATTATCCCGTGGAACTTCCCGCTGCTCGAGGCGGTGTGGAAGATCAGTCCGGCGATCGCCGCCGGGAACACCCTCGTGATGAAGGTGACCGGGGTGACGCCGCTCTCGACGACTCGCTTCTTCGAAATCGCGCAGGAAATCTTCCCTCCGGGCGTGATGAATCTTGTCGTCGGGAACTCGACCGGCGGCAAGGCACTGGTTGCGCATCCGGACGTCTCGCTCGTGTCGCTCACAGGCGCGACGAGCACCGGCAAACAGGTCGCCGCATCCGCCGCCCAGACGCTGAAGCGGATGCATCTTGAGCTAGGTGGCAAGGCTCCGGTCATCGTGCATCCAGACATCGATCTCAAGGCCGCGGCCGAATACCTCGTGGGGACCGGTTATGCGAATTCCGGCCAGGACTGCACCGCGCCGTGTCGCGTCATCGTGCACGAGGCCGCGTACGAGGAGTTCGTGGGGCACTACGTGGACTTCGCAAAGGGAATCCAGATGGGCCAGGGCCTCGACGAACGCACGACAATGGGACCGCTGGTCTCGGCGACGCATCGTGACTCGGTGAGAGGCTTCGTCGAGCGGGCGGCAGACTATGCGACGATCGCGCTCGGGGGTGGCGCTGAGGACGGCGGCGGCTATTTCGTCAGCCCAACGGTAGTACTCGATCCGGCGCAGGACTCCGAGATCGTGCAAGAGGAGGTGTTCGGGCCCGTCGTGTCGATCCAGCGGGCCGGGAACGAGGAGCAGATGCTTCAGTGGGCGAACGATAGCCAGTACGGGCTCGCTGCCAGCGTGTGGAGCAATGATTTGAATGTTACGCAGCGGGCTGCTCGCGAACTCAACTTCGGTACCGTGTGGATCAACACTCACATGCAGGTCATTCCGGAGGCTCCGTTCGGCGGCTTCGGGAACTCGGGCTATGGCAAGGAGCTCTCGATGATGGCGCTCGAAGAATTTTCGCGGTACAAGCACGTCATGACGCAGACGGCGTAGGGCGCCACGAACGATGTTGCCGTCGCGCGTCGGCTGATGGCATCGTCGAGTGAGTGATGGGGGCGGGAATTAATTCCCGCCCCCATCACTCACTTGAGTCCTACCGAGTTAGTTGCTCAGTATCGAGGCACCCTTAAGCGACAGCTTGTTGCTGTTGAGCACGTTGACGCCGTGGTCCGGGAACTCGTCCCGGTGAAGCTCGTATGCGGCCGAGACGATGGTGCACCCGATGATGACCGACTGCGCCTCGCCATTCTCGGCGACGCCCTGAATGATCTTGTCGGCGAGTACGGCAGCGGCGCGGGTGTCCGCGAGGATCGCGTCGCCATCGCGGCGGATCGCCGTCACCCCTGTGCTGAACCCTGCAAGACCGTAACCCGCGATGAGATCTTCCGTCGGCTGCACTGCCTCGTCGATATCGGTGATGACGTGGAACTTCGGGCCGAGCTGGGCCGCGAGCCCACCGAGGAGCTGCATCGGCGCGATGACCGGAATCGTCGCGGCCTCTCGGGCAGCCGGGACCGCGGGATCGTAGAAGCACGCGACCACGACCGAGTCGTATCCGTCCGCTTCGGCCTTCTTCGTCGCCTCGACGACGAGCTCCTCCTGCACAGACTCGTACGACTCGTCGTCCGCCTCGAAGCGAGTGACGTGGTCGGCGATTACGTCAATCCCGTCGAGCCCGGTGAACTGCCGCCGAATGATGTCATCAAACGCGTGGTCATTGCGCTCCTGCGCGAAGTTGAATGGCGTGAGAAAGAGCACTCGTGCCGCGGACTTGGTTTCCATGATTCCTCCGTTGGTCATGTGAGTCGTGCTGATTAGCGCGATACAGTCGCGCCTCACTCCATGGTGGGAGGGTAGTCGCTTCGCGTCTTGTGGAGTTTTAACAAGATTGCTTGCGAACCGGGGCGGATCTCCCAAATGAGAGCGGTGTCAGTTGCACAAATTCTGAGCAGTTGTTTCTCGGCGGTGCAGGACGTGGACCGAAACTTGCACCGTATGTGGATTATCTAATCCCGTGCTCGCTTGATTGTGATTCTTCCGACGTGCTGTGCGATGCGCCCCCATTAGCGTTGTTACATTGGCTCCGCTGAGGAGCGTCCCGACATAACGTGGTGATGGGAGTAGGTTTTGAATCCAACCTCTGAAGTCTTGGATGCACTGATTATCGGTGCAGGCCCAGCTGGTGCAACAGCTGCTCGTGTTCTTGCCGAGAGTGGCTACAACGTGACCTGCCTGGAGCAGGGCAAATGGATAAATCGACTCGAGATTGCGGGTGACAAGCTCGAGCGCGAGGTACTGGCGGCAAGCTCCTGGTCGATCGATCCGAATGTACGCAATCGGAAGACAGACTATCCGTGCGATGTCGAAGACGCGGAAATCCATCCAATTAACTTCAACGGAGTTGGGGGAGGAACGGTCCTCTACGCCGGTGAATGGCCACGGCTCATCCCCTCGGATTTCAAATTGAAGAGCCTTTACGGCTTTGCGGATGACTGGCCAATCTCCTACGAAGATCTTGAGCCGTACTACGACCTCATGAATGAGATGGTCGGGTCTTCGGGGTATCCCGGCGACACCGCCTACCCTGCTGGTCTCGAGCATCCACTCACCGCACTGCCGATTGGAAAAATGGGTGTCAAAGCGGCCCAGGGGATGAACAAGCTGGGTTGGCACTGGTGGCCGGCGGCACAGGCCATCCGGTCGAGCAGCGAGGGCGACCGTGGTGCGTGTGCTCGGTGGGGGATGTGCCAGCATGGCTGCCCTGAGGGTGCGAAAGCGTCGTTCGATATCGCGATGTGGCCCGCCGCGATTGCAGCTGGCGCCAAGGTAATCACTGAAGCGCGTGTCCGTGAGGTGACTGTCAACGATCAGGGCCTCGCCACGGGCGCAACCTGGTTGGACGCGGAAGGAAACGAGCACCACACCGCGGCAAAGGTCGTGATCATGGCTGCGAATGGCGTCGGCACGTCTCGCATCCTGCAGATGTCGACATCAAACCAGTTTCCAGACGGGCTCGCGAACTCATCTGGACTTGTCGGCAAAAATTTGATGCTTCACCCGTTCGTCGGAGTAATGGGCATCTACGAGGAAGATCTCGAGGGGTGGATGGGGCCGTTCGGCGCCAGCCTATTTTCGATGCAGTTTGCTGAAACCGATCTCAGTCGTGGGTTCAAACGCGGAACGAAATGGTCGCTCATGCCGGTCACCGGACCGATGGATGTCTTGGAGCGTTACGGCGATCTGCCAATCGAAGAACGCACCGGAGCGGCTGGACAGAGGCTCGTAGAGAAGGCCCTGGGACGGGCATTCGAGTGGGCCGCAACCATCGAAGACCTCCCGGAAGAGCACAACCGGGTAACGCTCAGTACGACGCTCAAGGACAGCTCCGGCCTGCCAGCACCAAAGATTCACTACACGGTCTCGGAAGATAGCAAACGCAATATCGCCTGGAACGTCGAACGGATGCAGGAGGCTCACCGTGCGGCTGGCGCGATCGAGACGAAAGAAGTGCCGTGGATGCCGGGCTGCGGTTGGCACTTGCTCGGTACTGCTCGTTGCGGTACCGACCCCTCTACGTCCGTCGTGAATGAATTCGGTCAATCACACGACGTTCCGAACCTGTATGTCATGGACGGCAGTGTCTTCGTGACTTCTTCGACCGCGAACCCCACTTTGACTATTTCGGCGTTCGCAGCGCGCGCGACCGAACACCTTGTTGAGAATGCTTCGAACCAGGAGGTACCGCTGTGAATGGCGTGCGGAACACCGTTGACGTAACTCTAGACCTCGAGACGAGGTCGGCGGTCGCGCGAATCATGGACGTGCTTCTGCCAGGGACGGAGTCTTTGCCTTCGGCTACTGATGTGAACGCGCAGGACGAGATGCTGGACCGAACCCTCAAGGCCGACCCGACGCTAGCGCCGATCGTGCGCAAAGCCGGCGAGATGGCGAAGGATGCTTCGGAAATCACATTCGACGACATCCAGACTTGGATGGGCGAAGACTTGGAGCGCCTCAACTTCGCGTTGCATGCGGCCTATTACATGGTCAAAGAGGTTCGCAATCGCCTCGGGTATCCGGGACAAGGCCGCCATCCGGTTTCAGAAGCGACCCCCGACCAGCTGGTCACACCAGAACTGCTCGCGCCGGTAATTGAGCGCGGGCCGATCTACGTGCCGACTCCCGAGGAGTAGCCGCAGTCTTCACAACCCGCACGTGTGACGACTTGGCCACAAAAATCACCTTGATTTAGCGCCCAAATTTACGCATTGGACATAGGAAAGGCCGGATCAGCGCGGTACGCGAAATTCGTCCGGAACTGCCCCGTTTTGCGTTGCGACCCCGGCAGCGAGCAATCCAATCAGTGGCCCGAATTTCGCGCCGTGACCCGAGCAGGCCGACACAATCGTGATGCCATCGACGCGTTCGAGCACGAAGTCTTCGGTTGGTGTATTGGTGAAGAGGCACGTCGCTTCGTTATATGGTTCCGGAACCACTCCGGGAATGAATTTGCGGACGTACTCGGTCACCCATTGACGGTTCGCCGGGTCCACTTGACCGTCCTGTTGTGCGGCCGAGGACAAGACTTTACCGCCGTTGTGGAGCGCCACCTTGAGGCCACGGTGCTCCCCATTTCGGCCGCCAGGGAGCGCATAGATTGCTTTCTTCACACCGCCGTCGCGCAGCATATGAATCATGGTCGGCCACTCGGCGTCATCGAGCAGTTGCGCATAGGGGAAATGGAAGGTCTGTTCTTGTCGCACCTCGAAGTGCGGTAGCGCATCCACGAACCCACCCGGCAGCGGGAGGCTTGGCAGGATGTGCGGCAGCCAGCCACCGGCTGCGATGACAACCTCGGCCGCGTGGATGTCGCGGCCGTCTGTTGATCGCAGAACGTAGCCGGTGGTGGATGCTGTGCTCACCTCGGCGACGTCCCAACCGGTGAGTATCTGCGCGCCGGCTTTCTCCGCGAGAGTGACCATCGAATCCACCGCACCTTCGGCATCGACGACGCCTGCCGTCGGTTGCCACAACACGTCGGTGTCGACCGCATACTGCGGCCAGCGGGTGCGGGCATCCTCATGCTCGATCAGTGTGTGTTCGACGCCCACCCGCGAGAGGACCGCGGCGAGGCCACGCGGGTCGCGCTCGGCACCGAAGTCGATTGCGCCGACTCGCTGCATGAGCGCTCGGTCGCTTTCGCGCTCGAGCTGGGACCAGACGGGTGCCGCCTCCTGCACGAGTCGCGCGTAGGTGTCGTTCGGATACGCGTAGCGAAAGATCCGGGCGGAACCGTGAGAAGATCCGAAGGCTCCGGCGGGAACATCGCGTTCGAGGAGGGTGACTTCCTGGCCTCCGGCTGCGAGGTGCCAAGCGGTAGCTGCGCCCATGAGTCCGGCGCCGACCACGACGTATTTGGAAGATTCCACGGGACTACATTACGGGTTCGTGCGGGGATTACGGGTTCGACCGGTCCGGTTCGGACACGGAGGTCACTATTAGGGTCCGACCCACTGGACTGAACCAATTGGATCCACCAGGACCACTTCGACAACGCCGTCGATTTCCGCGAGGAAGAACTTGCCCACGCGCATGCTTGAGTGTTCGAGGGAGCTCTCGTCAAATGAGCATGTCTCGCCTTCCGGGCAGATGATCTCGAGCATCGTCCCATAACCGCGGGCCGGGAAAGCAAGCCCGGAATTGGGGCCTCCTGCGGACCACGCGTTGAGCTCAAGTTTGAGCTCGGGAAGCGGTTCCGGCGAGGTCTGCAAAATGATGTGGGTGCCGGTGAACGTTCCGTCCGGCGCGATGACGTCGGCGAGCGGCCTGGGAGTCACTGCGTCGCCGCCGGTCTGGGTCCAATTGAAGCCGATGTCTTCCGTGGTGAGCGCACACATGTCGCCGCATTCTTCGATGAACGCCTCGACCGATGCGGCGGATGCGGTGGTGTCGGGCGCAAGTTCGGTTGGCGAGCTCGAGACGGCAAATACTGAGGACGTGATTGTGAGTTCCGCAGGCTCCTGCACCATGAAATGCGGCGCGAGCGTGGCGGTGTGCGTTCCGACCGGAAGCAACCACTCGTCGACGACCGGGCTGTTCATCGACCCGAGCTGTACCCCGCTCGAGATGGTTACCGGGGCGAGCGGGACCGCGCGACCCTCGAAGGCGATGAATTCTTCGGTCTCCCACATCGGGATGCTGCCGTCCACGGTGAGCACGGTGTTGTGCTCGTACACGGTGAGCGTCGTTGTGAATGGCATGTCCTCGCAGGTGCCGCTGAGGTCAATCTCGCTGCGTGGGGAATCACTCTCCAGGCCCCGCGTTGCGAGCACCTCGACTTCGAACTCAGGCTCGGCCTCACCGCGGCGCTCTGCGGCAATCGACTCGACTTCCTGCAACTCCTCGGCGAAGTTTGACGAGAAGTTCGGGTTCGAGTACTGATCGAAATTGGCGACCATCGCATCCGCCGCGAGGTAGTCACCCGCGCAAAGGTGCCGAGCAAAGTCGATCGCGGTCGTGACTTCCGGTGCATCCTCGTCGAAGCTCTGCCCGCATCCCGTCAGCGCGAACGCGAGTGCGGCGGTGGCAGCAACACCGGCGCTGCCACGTCGCCTGCGCCCCAGCGAAAAGAGCCTCATCGTCATGATGGAGGAGTGTAGCGACGATGGTGCCGACTCAACCGAGACAAGCCATATAACTCGATAACATTGGAACGTGTCGAATGAAGTTCGCGAGCAATGTGAAGCTGCCCGGCCGCTACCGCACGATGCTCTGGCCGCACATCGTGACGAACTGGTCGAGCTAGCTGCGGGATATGGCCTGAGCGATGTTCGCGTCTTTGGTTCGGCGATGCGGGGTACCGATAGGCCGGGTAGTGACTTGGACATTCTCGTGACCCGCGCGCCGGGGATTGGCCTGTTGACTTTGGCTGCGTTTGCTGATCAGGCGAGCGACCTGCTTGGCGTCGAAGTAGACGTCGTCACTGATGGCGCGCTCCGTCCTGGTAGCGAGATTCTGAGGACGGCGATTGCCATATGAATGCGAGAGATAGCGGAGCACTTCGAGAGACTGTGCTCCCGGCAACGACCACCCCTAAACCTCCACCCGCGGCACCCGATGACCAATGCGGGTGACGATCTCGTAGTTGATCGTTCCGGCGGCATCCGCCCAGTGCTTTGCGGTCGGAACGCCCGCTGCAGCGTCTCCGAAGATGGTCACGAGATCGCCCACCTGCACGGGCTCATCGCCGACGTCAATCACGAACTGATCCATGGCCACGCGGCCAGCAACACGGTAGTGACGCCCGCGCAATTCGACCTGGCCTAGTCCGGATGCCTGCCGCGGAATTCCGTCGGCATATCCGAGCGGTACGAGCGCGAGCGTGGTCTCGGCCTGGGCGCGGTACGTGTAGTCGTACGAGACACCCTGCCCGGCTGGGACTCGTCGGACTGCGACCACCGGGGCTTGGAGCGTCATCGCCGAGCGCAGTCCAAGTTTCCGCGCTGACCGATCCGCGAAGGGGGAGAGACCGTAGATGCCCACGCCGACTCGGACCGTGTTGAGCCGAGCCTCCGGCAACGAAATGGTCGCCGCAGTCGCCGCCAAGTGCGTCATGCGCGGGCGCAAACCGGCCTCGTTGGCCCCGCGCACCGCATCCTTAAACACTGCGAGTTGACGCAAGTCATCCTCTCGGGAGGCGCCTGAAAGATGGCTAAACATCCCGACCACCTCGAGCCGCCCCGCCTGCTCCAATTCACGAGCCCGTCGGAATAGCGCTGCCCATTCCGCCGGCGCCGCGCCACCCCGCCCGAGGCCCGTTTCGACCTTGAGATGGATGGCTGCCCGCCCCGCGGTGCTCGCTTCCGCAACGGCTTCGAGCTGGGTAACCGACACAATCCCGAGCTCGATGCCCGCCGACAACGCATCCGCAAAGCACGCACCGGGCGCGTGCAACCACGCGAGCACCGGAACATTCACAATGCCCCCGCGTACGAGTGCCAGAGCTTCGTCAATGT
Organism: Gulosibacter sp.; assembly: GCF_052090685.1. Lineage (NCBI taxonomy): Bacteria > Bacillati > Actinomycetota > Actinomycetes > Micrococcales > Microbacteriaceae > Gulosibacter > Gulosibacter sp. The sequence goes on from NZ_JBQDBE010000003.1 coordinate 42,181, forward strand.
CTGCGACGCCGATTCGGGTCGCGCCGCCCGCAATCGCGGCGCGTGCGGCACGAATTGCACCGTGTCCATAGCCGTCAGCTTTCACGACGGCGATGAACTCCTCCACGCCCGCAAGCTGCTTCAAGTGCGCAACATTCGAGGAAATCGCGGCAGTGTCAATGAGCGCGCGACGCCCCACAGCAGGCACTTCCTGAGGTTGATCGCCGTTCATGCGTGGCTCCGAATCCTCACGGTGTTCCGTAATTCGCATCCCAACCCCGCCCTATCGAAGCGGGTTGAACGGCGCGATCGCAGGATGCGTGCGACCGGTGTCGATCTGCTCCGCGAGGAGCTTGCCGGTTGCCGGTCCGAGCACGAAGCCCCACATGCCGTGACCACCAGCCACGTACACGTCTTTCATCTTCGTCTCGCCGACGAGCGGTAGCCCATCCGGGGTCACCGGTCGAGAGCCGACCCATTCATCCTGACGCTGCTCAAAATCGATGCCGGTCATTAGGTGCTTGGCCTGATTAACGATGGCCTGGATGCGCTGCGGCTGCAAGGGCTCGTCGGGTCGACGGAACTCCATGGTCCCGGCAATCCGGAACCGTCCCTGATATGGCGTGCACGCCAGGCGAGCATGCGGCAAGTACACGGGGTACTTGACCGGCTCGGGTGTCTCGACGGTAAACGAGTAGCCGCGGCCAGCTTGCACGCGAACGCGCACCCCGAGTTTGCGCGCGAGCTGCGGCAACCACGCGCCCGTGGCGAGCACGAGCTTGTCCGCGCGCAGTTGCTCACCATTCTCCAACAGCACACCGGGCTGGGTGCCGCGCAGCACGGATAGCACCTTCTTGCCGGTCAGGATTGTGCCGCCCCGCTGTTCAACCGCCTCGCCGAGCGCCTCAGTGTATGGACCGGGTTCGAGGAACCGCTGACCCTCGAGACGGTAGGCGGAACGAACATTGTCGGAAAGAATCGGCACGAGCTCCTGTGGATTCTCGAGCGGTTCAAATTCAACCGCTTGCCCGTGTCGCACAACGCCGGCAACCTCGTCTTTGAAGCCCTTAGCCTGGTTTTCCTCGGCAAACCCGATTACGAAGGGACCCTCACGAGTCCAGGAGGCAACTCCGCCGTCGATCATCTCGTCGAAGTGCTCGAGCGCGAGCTTGTCGATCGGCGTGAGCCGGGCCATTGTCTTGTCCCAGGTGCGGCTATTCGCGTTCGCCATGAACCGCGCGATGAAAGCCCACAGGTTGAAGTCGAGGCGGATCGGCATGTGCATCGCCCCGTTCGGGTCGAGCAGCCCCTGCGGGCCACTGAGCCAGAGGCTTGGATGCGCGAGTGGGATGGTCTTCCCCGGCGCCAACCAGCCGGCATTCCCCCAGGAAGAACCGGCCGCGACTCCTTCTCGGTCGACAACTGTTACTTCATAGCCGCGTTCCTGCAGATGCCATGCTGTCGAAAGCCCAACAATCCCTGCGCCGACCACAGTTGCTGTACGCATTCTTCCCTCCTTTGGTGATGCGACTCATTACTCAGCAAAGATTCCATACTCTTCGGCGGTATCGCTGTTTGAGCGAATATAATTCTGGATATTGGAGCATTACGGAAGAAAATTTAGCGAATACGGGTGTTCTTGGCTGCGAGTTGACGAATTTTCTTCGACGCCGGGAATCGATCTCGGTAGCCAGCCGAACGCGTCATCCACCTGAGAGAAAGGCAGCAGCCCATGGCAATTCACGCGATATCGGAGCGCCGGGTGCTCGACGAACTCGACCTTGCCATGATTCGCGAGCTCGAGCGCGACGGCCGCATGTCCAACAGCCAACTCGCCGCAAAGCTCGGAATCGCTGACTCAACCTGCCATAAGCGGATGCGTGCGCTAATCGACAGCGGGACGATCACGGGGTTTCATGCTGAGGTTGATCCGGATGCGCTGGGGCTGCAGATTGAGGTGCTCATTATGATCCGCATCCATGGTCAAGCCCGTGGTTCGCTGCGAAAATTTCAAACTTTCCTCGAGCAGCTGCCCGAATCCAAGCACGTCTATTTCATTTCGGGAGATCGCGACTTTATTGTCCACGCCGCCGTTCGCGACTCGGGAGCGCTTCGCTCACTCGTGTCAGATCAGATCAGCACCCGCGAGGAAGTCGCGGCGACGAACACCAGCATCATTTTTGACCACTCGCCGCAGCGGCGGGTTAAGGGGTAACGCGGTGGACGTGGCCCGTCAATAGTCGATAGCGCGCTGATGCGGATGGTGTGTCACTATTCCTTCAGACTCGACGCCACGGCACGCGCAGCTTCGAGTCCGCGCTCGATCGCGCCGTCGATGTGCCCGACCCATTTTGCCAAGCGGTAAGCACGCCCATGGAGATCAATAGGAGGACCGTGTCACGATAAGTACACCTTCGATCGATACCGACGAATGATATTGAGCTGGAACCCACTGCACACCAACACCGTTTCGGAGCGAAATACATGATCAACGGCAATGTGTCGCACTGGTGGACGCAAATCGGCATCCCCTCACCCCGCCGCCCGCTCGATGAAGACATCAACGTCGACATCGCGATTGTGGGCGGCGGGTACACAGGGATGTGGACGGCCTACTACCTGAAGAAAGCACGGCCCGAGCTGAGCATCGCGATCCTCGAAGCTCGCTTTTGCGGCTTCGGGGCATCGGGCCGAAACGGCGGTTGGCTCACGAACACGGTAACCGGTGGGCTCTCGCAGTACGAGAAAACGCACGGGCACGCGGCGGGCGAACGATTTCAGCTCGCCATGAACGCGACCATCGACGAGGTCATCGCCGTCGCCGAAGGTGAGGGAATCGACGCCGATATCGTCAAGGGTGGCAACCTCGAAGTTGCCTACGCACCCGCACAGTTGGCGCGCCTCGAAGCGAGCTTCAAGGCCGCATCCGAATGGCGCGGCACGGACTGGGAACTGCTTTCGAGCGAGGAAGCGCGAGCCCGAGTCAATGTTGCTGGCACCCTCGGCGGGATGTGGCATCCGCACGCTGCCCGCATCCACCCCGCCAAGCTCGCTGCGGGACTGTCGCGGGTGGTCGAAGGCCTCGGGGTGGAAATCTACGAGCAAACGAAGGTATCGGAAATTAGTCCGCACGAAGCGATCACGGAACGCGGTACGGTCACCGCTTCGTCGATCATTCGCGCAACCGAAGGGTTCACCGCAGGCATTCGTGGGCTGCACCGCGAGTGGTTACCGATGAACTCCTCGCTGATTGTCACCGAGCCACTATCGGATGCGCAGTGGGAGGTACTTCGTTGGCAGGGCAACGAAGTGCTCGGTGATCTCGCGCACGTATATATGTACGCGCAGCGCACGGCCGACGGCAGGATTGCCTTCGGGGGCCGGGGAGTACCGTATCGCTGGAACTCGCAAACAGACCTCGACGGGTACACCCAGGCGATCACCGCGCGAACCCTCCACGATCTGCTCATCCGGTTCTTCCCCATTCTGCACGGAATCGACCTCGACCACCTTTGGTCGGGGACTCTCGGAGTACCGCGCGATTGGGCTTCGACGGTTGACTACGACCGCTCGACCGGGCTCGGCCACGCAGGTGGGTACGTGGGCACCGGCGTTTCGAACACGAACCTTGCCGGGCGAACATTGCGTGACCTTATCCTCGGCGAAGACACGGAACTGACGAATCTTCCCTGGGTTGGCCACAAGGTTCGGAAGTGGGAGCCGGAACCGCTGCGCTGGCTCGCGACACGTGTGATCTACGGTGCCTATGGGACCGCAGACAATCTCGAGTTCCAGGGCAAGTCAAGCACCTCGAAACTTGCCACCCTCGCGGATATCGTGTCGGGGCGCATCCACCAGCATTAAAGAGGTGAGCTTGCGCAGCAGCACCGCGCAGAATTGAGCGACAGGGGAGGGGTAAACGATAGGAGTGCACAGTGACCACAGTGTCGATCGGTGATGCCGCCGAGACGAGCGGCACGTAGGTATCGGTTGGGTACGCGTGAAGCAATGGCCAGTAAGTGGAACTGGCAGGTTGTGGCGCAACGCATGACCTGAGTAAACAGGCGTGTGAGACTCCTACTCGAAAATCTCTGGATGCTCCGTCAGGCGCAGCCGAGTTCGTCGAATGTGCAATCGCATGATGGATCCCGCCTCTGCAGCATCGCGGCGCCGAATCGCGCTCGCGATGAGCTGATGGTCGCTATCAACCGAGCGGTCTCCGGAATTCCGTCCGATGGACATGAACACACGTCGATAGTGGTGAGTACGGTCCCATAGACCTCGTACCGTGTCCGAAAGCAAGAGGGTCTCCCCTCCTGAATACGTGAGATAGTGGAATTTACGATCGAGTTCGAGAAACGCTTCAAGTTCCTCGGTTTCCGAAATCTCTTGCGCGAGTGCTTCAGCTCGGTTGATGACTTCATCTGTGAGTTCGGGGACTGTGAACTCGAGAAGAAGCGGTTCCAATTGCTCACGAATCCGGTAGAGCTCGTCACATTCTCGAAGACTCAGTTTTGAGATCCATGCGCCTGTATTTGCGATACTGCTGATGAGACCGTCAGCTGCGAGCAACCGGAGCGCATCCCGCACGGCTGCCCTCGACGCGCCGTAACGCTCGGCAAGGTCAGTTTGGCGGATGCGTGTGCCGGGTTCGAAGTGCCCAGCAAGGATGTCAAGACGTAACTGCCTGGCCACATTCGCACCGGCTGCTCCGTGGCTGATTGCACGGAACTTGGCCGCGGATTCTAAAGTCGTCATTGTCCTATTCTGCAGGTTGTCTCGGGTGCCATAGTTTCCGGGTTGTCGTCGCTTCGTATGCTTTGCCATTCGGGTAGGACACGAGCTCGAATTGCATGCCCCAGGGGGCACGGAAATAGACCCAACGCTGTCCCTCTGCAGCGTGGGCACTCTTCACAGGCGTACCCATTACTTCGACGCCCTTGTTGCGAAGGTACTGAACAGCGGCGTCCATGTCATCGACGTAGAGAGCGAGGTGGTGGCCGCCAATGTCGCTATTTGCAGGCTGAGGCAATTGGCCATCGGCTGAGTCGTACTCAAATAATTCGAAGTTGCTGCCGTTACCGAGACGGTAAAAGCGAATTTCCCGAATTTTCGTACGGGGATGGACACCTATCTGAACTTGCATCCAGTCGTCGGTGGCGCTCTTACTGCCGAGGGTGTATATGTGCTCAGCGCCGAGCACGTCTACAAGAAACTCTTCTGCTTCATCAAGGTTAGGCACCGTGAATCCAATGTGGTCGGTGCCATGGATAGTCGGAATCATGAGTTCACGATAACTCAAATTGGCGCCAAAAGGGTGATGTTTGCACTCTGGAGCGCTTGAAAGGCCCAAACTGGCGTTGCTATTGGCGCCAATGTGGGGGTATTCTCGTGTAGTAGCGCCAGAGTGGCGCCTGCGCGTACGAAAGTGAGGCAAGGATGCCGAAGCGAGAACGCCTGGATACGGGCGTCGAATGGGTCCAAATTGAGACCACTGACGAAGACTGGGCCGCGGCAGATCCGCAACTCCTCAAAACCATGCTTGGACAGCTCCACCTCATTCGAGCTTTCGAAGAGGCGTTGTTGGAGCTCGCAGGTGAAGGTCTTGTACACGGTCCAGCACACTCCAGCATCGGTCAAGAGGGTGGCGCCGTAGGGTCCATTATTGGGCTGAACTCGAAAGACACCGTGAGCGGTTCGCACCGAGGTCACCATCAGTTCCTTGCCAAGGTCATCGGACACGTTACGCGGGAAGGTCTAAATCTTGATCGCCTCGTATCTGACGAGTTGCAGAGTGTCCTGCAACGCACTTTTGCCGAAATATTGGGACTTGCGCAAGGCTTCTCGGGTGGGCGTGGTGGCTCAATGCACCTTCAATGGCTTGAGGCCGGTGCCACGGGTACAAATGCAATTGTTGGCGGGGGTGCGCCCATGGCCGCAGGAAGCGCTTGGGCGCACAAGCATTCCGGCACCGACAACGTGTCGGTAAATTACTTTGGTGACGGATCGAGTCAGATCGGATCGGTCCTCGAGTCAATGAATCTCGCTGCGGTGTGGAAGCTACCGGTAGCCTTCTTCATCGAAAACAATCTCTATGCCGTTTCGACGCATGCGAACGAGGCGACAGCTGACACTCGTTTCTCCGTTCGGGGGCAAGGGTTCGGGATCCCTGGTTGGCGAGTAGACGGGATGGACCCACTCGCTGTGCACCTGGCAATGAAGGAAGCTAAAGCGAGGATGCGATCGGGTGAAGGCCCCGCCGTTGTAGAGGCGGAGGTCTACCGTTTTTTCCATCAGAACGGTCCTTTTCCTGGCAGTGCGTTCGGCTATCGCACAAAAGAAGAGGAAGCGACATGGCGTGAGCGTGACCCACTATTACGTGTCGCCAACGAGATGCAGAAGCTTGGGTTGATTGACAACAAAGGTGTCGAGTCGGTTCGCGCGCAGGCGCAGAAATCGATGGCCGCAATCGTGGACGAGCTCATCGAGCAAGACCCAGAGAATACGGAAAAGCGACGTATTCGACCCGAGCTGTGGCCGAATAGCGCAAATGTTGACACCGGCATCCGAAGTTCTGGCAAAGAACTTGAGTCACTCGAAGTGTTGGAACCACATTCTGAATCAAAGCCACGGCGCCCGCTTAAGTTCGTGGATGCCGTCGCGCAGGTCATGGACCGGCGGATGACCATGGACGAACGAATTATCGTTATGGGCGAGGACGTACAACACCTCAATGGCGGTACTAATGGTGCCACTAAGGGGCTTCTAAAGAACCACGGTCCAGAGCGAGTTATCGGAACTCCAATCAGTGAGAACGGTTTCTTCGGTCTTGCTACGGGGCTTGCAACCGATGGGCGATACCGCCCTGTTGTCGAGTTCATGTACCCGGATTTCATGTGGGTCGCAGCCGACCAGGTGTTCAATCAAGCTGGCAAAGTACGGCACATGTTCGGTAACAACAACTCGGTCCCGCTCGTGCTCCGCACCAAAGTAGCGATGGGTTCCGGTTACGGATCGCAGCACCTGATGGACCCCGCTGGCGTTTTCGCGACGCAGACAGGGTGGCGAATTGTCGCGGCATCGAACGCTGCGGATTACGTTGGACTGATGAACGCCGCGCTTGCGCTAGAGGACCCCGTGCTTGTGATCGAGCATGTCGACCAGTACTCGAAACAAGACCAGGTGCCAGAGGGTGATCTGGATTACATCATTCCGCCGGGTAGTGCGCGTGTCGTCCGTGAAGGAAAAGATGTCACAGTTCTCACCTATCTCACAATGGTCGAGCACAGCGCGGAGGCGATCGAACAGACCGGTGTAGATGCTGACCTCATCGACCTTCGTTGGCTAGATCGTGCCTCGATCGACTGGGACACGATTGGTGAGAGCATTAAGAGGACTAATAGCGTGTTGATCGTTGAGCAGGGATCTCTGGGACCGTCATACGGGGGTTGGCTTTCGGACGAGATCCAGCGTCGATTCTTCGACTGGCTCGATCAACCGGTCGAGCGAGTGACGGGCGGAGAAGCATCTCCCTCAATTTCAAAGGTCCTTGAACGTGCGGCAATCGCAAAGACTGAAGAGGTCGTCTCCGGCCTCAAACGAGTTCGTAAAGGCTGGGGTAATCGCTAATGGCAATCATTGTTCGTATGCCGCAGTTGGCGGCAGGAGGCGACAACGCTTCGATTCAAAGCTGGTTGGTAGCTAAGGGTGACACCGTTGCCCAGGGTGATCCGATCGCAGAAATTGAGACGGAAAAGGCCGTCGTTGAGTATGAAGCTGAAACCGCTGGTGTACTAGCTGGCACCCTTGCTGAAGCTGGTGACACCGTTGAAGTCGGCGAACCAATTGCGGTGATCGCTGAGAGTGGTGAATCCGTTGAGGATGCCCTGGGGAGTGCGAATGCTACTTCCGAGCCAGCAGATCAGCCAGCGGCAGAGACAGCACCGTCAGCTTCCGGTCCAGTACAAGAGGAGTCGGTCACGCCCTCGACTCTGGACGTTCCTGCCACATCCAAAGAATCTGAATCACCGTCAGCCGCTTCTGACCGAGTGTTCGCGAGCCCCCTCGCGCGGAAACTCGCGAAAGAAAATGACGTTCACGTATCGCTCCTTAACGGCACGGGCCCCAACGGTCGCATTGTTCGGCGCGATGTCGAAGACTTCCTTGCAGCAAAACCGCAACAAGACGCTTCGCCAACGCCTGCGTCAGCTAGTACTACAGTTCATACAGCCAACGTCGCTGGACCTGCGCCCGAGAACGTCAAGTACGAAGATATTCCACACTCTGGGATGCGACGAGCGATCGCACGACGGTTGACGGAGAGTAAAACAACAGTTCCCCATTTTTACGTCAATGCAGATATTCGCGTTGACGCGATGTTCGCGATGCGTAAGCAAATCAACGCGAAACTTGAGGCCAAGGTCTCAGTGAATGACCTCGTCGTCAAGGCTGTCGGCGTAGCGCTTGCAAAGGTACCAGGGGCAAACGCGATTTGGACTGAGGAAGCCACCCGTAAGTTTAAGTCGGTTGACATTGCCGTTGCTGTGTCGGTACCAAACGGACTGTTGACACCTGTAGTGCGTGGTGTAGAAACCAAGTCGATCACGAAACTTAGTGAGGAGATTCGTGAACTGGCGGCCCGGGCACGGGAGGGCAAGATTAAGCAGCACGAACTCGAAGGCGGGTCATTCTCAGTGTCAAATCTTGGAATGTACGGGACCAAATCCTTCTCCGCTATCCTGAATCCTCCCCAGGCTGGAATTCTCGCTGTTGGCGCAGCTGCCAAACAGCCTATTGTCAGCGACGATGGTGAGATAGAAACCGCCATGGTAATGAGTGTGACGTTATCTGCGGATCATCGAGTACTGGATGGAGCACTTGCCGCGGAATGGCTTGCGGAGTTTGAACGCATCGTAGAGAACCCTATGGAGATTTTGCTCTAGTCAAATGCCGTAAAGATACCGCGTGCTGGTTGCGGTACTCGCTAGCGGTGACCGACACTGCCCACTAACACTTCATCCCTGTGCATCTGTATTGACCAAATATTGGCAAGCAGTGAACACGCTATAAACGTGCGAGTTAAATGCAACATGGTGACTCTTGCTGCAAACATGGCCAACTTCATCGGAAAGAGTTGGCGTTAAGTTGCAAAATTCTGCAACTACTGGCTTTCCTAAACCGTGGGTGTATTGCTACACTGAACAGATAGCAGGAGGCCTGCTAAACAAATTCAACTAACCGCCCAACTCAGTGAAGAGGGGCCGAGGAGTGTGAACAGTGACGTCAAACAATCGACTCAGTGGAAAGACAATCGTCGTAACAGGTTCGGCATCAGGAATTGGTGCGGGAATTGCTGAGGGTATGGCTGCGGAGGGTGCGAATCTCGTGATCGCTGACCTCAACTTGGATGGTGCGGCTGCCGTGGCCGAGAAAATCGTGGCAAGTGGTGGTCGCGCTATTGCTGTTCGGGTAGATGTGACGGAGAAAACGGAGGTGGCCGCCGGAATCGCCAGTGCCGTTGAAGAGTTCGGTCGGATCGATGTGTACTTCAATAATGCCGGGATGAACTCACCGATGAAATATCTCGACATCACTCCGGAGAACTTCAGTCTTGTTATGAAGGTAAACGCGCTCGGTACGCTTATCGGCACGCAGGAAGCAGCCAACCAATTCATTAAGCAAGGGACTCCCGGCAAGGTGGTCAATACTGCTTCGATCGCTGGGCGTCAGGGATTTCCAAGCTTCGCGCCCTATAGCGCGGCCAAATCTGCGGTTATTTCCCTCACTCAGTCGGGGGCGCGCGCACTTGCCGAACACAACATCACCGTGAACGGCTTCGCGCCCGGTGTCGTCGAGACCCCGCTGTGGGACAAGCTTGATGCTGACCTCGAGGCCATTGGCGAAGGGGATGCTGGATTTGACTCGATGGCGGGCGACATCATCCTTGGACGCGCAGCGCAACCCTCCGACATCGTTCCCACAGCAATCTTCCTCGCTAGCTCCGATTCGGACTACATCACGGGTCAGATCATCCCCATCGAAGGCGGAATGATCCTCGTTTAGACGAGTTCTGCACGTGAGCAACCACACGCAGCATTATAAGGAGTACTTATTATGAAGGCAGCTGTTTACCACACTGCAGGTGATATTCGGTATGAAGACGTACCGGAGCCGGGTGCGGTCTCATCTTCAGAGATCCTCATCAAACCACTTTGGTGCGGCATTTGTGGCACGGACGTCCACGAGTATCAGGCGGGCCCGATCGTCACTCCGGTCGATCCGCACGCGCTTACGGGTGCCACCAACCCTCAGATTCTCGGCCATGAAATGTCCGCGATAATAATTGAAGCGGGTTCGGAGGTCAAGAATGTTGCAGCGGGTCAGCGTGTGTCCATCATGCCTCTGCTCTCGTGCAAACAGTGCTATCACTGCGTTCGCGGCCGCAACCACCTCTGCGAGCGAATGGCTTGTATCGGTTTGAGTTACAAGAGTGGGGGACTTGCTGAGTTCGCGCTTATCCCTGCAGAGAACGCGTTTCCGATTCCGGATAGTGTGAGCGATTTGCAGGGTGCTCTCGTCGAGCCTACGGCTGTCGCTGCCTACGGGGTGGACTCCTCTGGTGTCCGACCCGGCGAATCACTGCTCATCTCTGGCGCCGGACCGATCGGTTGCCTCGCCGCACTATATGCGGATGCTGCTGGTGCCAATGTCATCATCTCGGAACGCAATCCGAATCGACTTAGACTGGCCCGATCGCTTGACGTGGGACAGGTTGTTGACGTTGGGGAAGAAATTGATATCGCAGAATTCATCCTCGAGCAAACGAATGGTGTGGGCGTCGATGCTGTGGTTGAGTGCTCCGGAAATGAGGCAGCGCTTCAAAACGCGATTAGGGCGGTTCGCGCGTCTGGAACTGTTGTGCAGACAGGTTTGCACACGAGACCAGCAGCAATGGACATGATGAGGATTTCAGAGCGAGACATCTCTGTCATCGGGACCTGGTGCTTCCCAGTCACCGATTGGCCCCGCATCATCAACCTGATCGATCGCAAGCTGAGCAACGTGGAACGGGTGGTTACGTCCAAGCCAAAGCTAGACGAATCCATCATGGATGTATTTGCCGAGCTTTCTGATCCCAAAGGTACGCAAACGAAGATCCTGATCCAGCCCCAAGCGTAGAAGCCTCAGACGCACATCGAACCAAAAGGAAGCTCCATGTCTCAATCAGGGACAACTACACAGAACGCAAGCGTCCGAGCACCTCGCGCGCGGTTCCCCATAAATCGTGGTCTGCTGACGATGCTCATCGCTTTCGTCGTGTTGATCGTGGTGTCGATGCTCTTTGCACCATCCAGCGTCACGTCCGGAACTTTCAACAACATGCTGAAATTTGGAGCGGTGCTGGCAGTCGCAGGCCTTGGGCAGATGCTGGTTATACAGCAAGGCGGCATCGATATGTCAGTGCCTGGAGCAATTTCACTCGCAGTGGTACTGATGTCTCATATTCCAAATGGTGACAACTCCCTGATCGTTCCTGCGATGGCTCTCGCCTTCCTAGCCGCTATCGTTGCGGGACTCGTCAATGCGCTTCTCGTAGCGCGCCTAGGTCTGAACTCGATCATCGCAACGCTCGGTGTTAACGCTCTGTTTATGGCCGTGGTGCTCGCAGTTTCGGGAGGAACGCCGACGAGTAGTCCCAGCGCACTCGTCAGCACCATTAGCTCGAACACAGTTGGTGTTTCGAACGCATTTCTACTTGCAGTACTCACGCTCCTCATAGTCACGGTCGTCATTAAGAAGACCATTGCGGGTCGCAAGTTCGAATCCGTGGGCTCCAGTGTGCCCACCTCAATAGCGGTTGGCTACCCAGTTCGCCTGTACCGAGGATTCGGTTACGTCGGCGCACAATTGCTCTATACGACTGCAGGAATCATCCTTACGGGAATTACCCTCCAGCCGAATGCATATATGGGCACGAGCTACCTGTTAACTTCCGTTGCCGTCGTCGTGCTCGCCGGCACGTCACTCCTAGGCGGAAAAGGCTTCCCAATTGCGACAGTTATCGCAGCACTATTTATGAGCCAACTCGATCAGTTCACCCTGGCCCTTGGCGTTCCCTATGCCGCTCAGACGCTCGTACAAGCGATTGCGCTCGCGGTTGGTGTGGCGATCTACACGATCAAATGGGACGGAATAAGGGCAAAGCTCCTGCGACACCGGAGTCCGTCGACGGCATAGTCCTATGCCTATCCCCTCCTTTACCTATATAACCACGAATAAAACAAGGAAGTTTTTATGTCTACACACATGAGTGCGAAGCGTTTTAGTCAGCTACTGGCTACAGCTGCTGTTGCAACACTAGCTCTCGTCGGTTGTGCATCCGGCGGAAGCAACGAAGCGGGTCCTGAACATACTGGTGATGTGCCTTCATGGTGCGGCCCAGAAGAAACCTCGCTTGCTCTTCTCGATGGATTCGGCGGTAACGGATGGCGTGTTCTCACTGCCGCAGCAGGTGAACAAGAAGCCGCGAAGTGCCCGAGCGTTACTTCATTTGAATACGCTGATGGTCAGGGCGACACTCAGAAAGCAATCTCTGACATTCAGGGAATGGTGGCGACCGGAGTTGGCGCCCTCGTCATTTTTCCAGATGCCGGTGAAGCGGTGCTCCCTGCGATCCGTAGCGCCTATGACGCTGGCGTGGTCACGGTCCCTTACCGTGCAGATCCAGGCGGGGAAGCGGGAGTTGATTATGACGCCTGGATCGGTGCTGACTTCACATCGGATGGCGTGGCATGGGGCACCTGGATTGCAGAACAGTTTCCTGACGGGGCCAACATCCTCTTTGTAGGAGGTCCAGCAGGTTCGAGCCAAGGCAATTCCGAGCGAGAGGGCCTAGAGTCTGTACTCACAGACGACAAATACGTCATGATCGGTGAGCAGCCCTTTGAAGTGACCAACTGGGATCCTTCAACAACCCAGCAAGTGCTCACAGCGGCGATCAATAAGTATCCAGAGATCGATGTGATCATTTCCGATTTTGGGCCTTCGATGGTTGGAGCGCTGCCAGCGTTCGCCGAGAATGATCGCTCGATTCCGGCACTCGTAACATCCGATGGAAACGTTCTCGGCTGCTTCTTTGAAGAGAATAAGGACGCGAATCCTGATTTCCAATTGATGACAGTTGAGACGGGCGTCGACAACGCACGGCTGGCCGTTCAACACGCCGTTGCTCTTGCTACTGGTGGTACCCCGCCTGAAGAAACCACCTTCCAGGCAGAGGTCTTTGAAGACTCGACATCTGACGATAAGCCTGTCCAGTGTGAATCCGACCTGCCAGACGACATTTATCTCTCATCGGAGATGTCTGGCGAAGAACAAGCTGCGCTAATCAAATAATCCGATAGGCGTACTCGGTTGGCCAGGCGCAAAGCAGGTCTGGCCGACCGAGCCCCACCGCCGCAACGATTTCAGTTCGAAAGATGACTCAGATGACTCAGCACGTGAGCGACCCTAACGGTCCGGGAATCTCAATTGCAGACCAGGAACGCGGCACGACGATCCTCAAGGCAGAGGGCGTTACTAAGACCTTCGGCGCGGTGAAAGCGCTGACTGACGTATCACTTGCCTTTGCTCGGGGCGAAGTTCACGCATTGCTTGGCGAAAATGGTGCCGGGAAGTCAACCCTGATGAACGTGGTCACCGGTGTCCTCGCACCCAACCGAGGGACGATCAGCATCGATGGCGATTCTTACGAACGACTGACCCCACGACTCGCCGCCGATCACGGAATCGCGATTGTTCATCAGCACCCGGCTGTCATGCCAGACCTCACGGTCATGGAAAACATCTTGATTGCTCGACCGAAAGACCTCGCTGACGCTGATAACCTTCGCGCGGCAGTTCAAACACTAATCGACCGCGTGGGATTGACCGTGCACCTCGACGAGCGAGTCGAGAATCTCAGTATCGCGCAGAAACACCTCCTCGAAATCGCTAAGGCACTTGGGAGTGACCCCCAGGTACTCATCCTCGACGAACCGACAGCACCGCTTGATAGTGATTCAGTGCAGATGCTGTACTCAATTATCGAAGAGGCCCTCGCGCGTGATATCGCGGTAATTTATATCACGCACCGCATGGCAGAAGTCCGAATCCTTGCGCGCACGGTGAGCGTTCTCCGCGATGGCAAGGTGACACTGAGTAACAAGAAAGTCAGTGATATCACTGATGACGAGTTATTCACGTTCATCGTGGGTCGTCAGCTGGAAGCTCAGTTCCCTGACAAACTTGAATATGTCGAAGGCACCTCGCCCAACCTTGTGGTTGCGGAACTTTCTGGGCCCGGATTCCAGAACATAAGTTTCACCGCCAACCCCGGAGAGATTATTGGGATCTCCGGAGTAGTGGGTAATGGTCAGAGCAGTCTGCTCAAGGCATTGAGCGGACGAACACGCCATACTCATGGCACTATTTCCATCGACAACATGGAATTCACGACCCGGCAACTGCTAAAAAATGCAGGGTACATGCCAGCGGATCGTCATCACGAAGGTCTCTTCATGAAGTTTGGGCTTCGGGAGAACGTTGTGGCCTCTTCGCTGTCGAAAGTCTCCAACGGTATTTTCCTCAACTCCAAGAAAGAACGAGTTGCAGCGCATCGCGCTCTTGAACAGCTCAACGTGAAGGCTTCGAGTATCGAAGCTGACATTTCGAGCCTTTCAGGTGGCAACCAGCAGAAGGTCGTGATGGCCCGAACGGAGCTCAGCGCACCGAAGGTCATTCTTGCTGATGAACCCACCCAGGGTGTTGATGTTGGTGCCCGTGCGGAGATTTATCAGATCTTGCGTGAGCTTTCCGCGAGTGGCACTCCTGTGGTGGTGGTGTCTTCGGATGCCGCAGAACTCGAGGGGCTCTGCGACAAGGTCCTCGTGATGTCGCGGGGCCAGATTGTTGCTGAGCTTTCCGGCGAAGAAGTTACCGAGCAGAAGATGGTCCGCGCCGCGGTCTCGGCCCAGACGGAATCGATCGCCGATGCTAAGTCATCTGCACGAAAGTCAACCAAGGACTCCTCAAGGGCAGGGTTTGAACGCTTTCTGAGGGGTGACTATTCGCCAGCAGTTCTCCTCGGTCTACTAGTTATTGGCTTGGCGCTCTACGTGTTCACCGTTAATGATCGATATTTCAACGCGTTTAATATTTCATCCATGATGTTGCTCGCATCTGCCCTGGCTTTTATCGCTATCGGGCAGACCGTGACCTTGCTTGTCGGCGGAATTGATTTGTCACTGGGGCCATTAGCGGGCTTGGTGGTCGTCATTGCGTCATTCCACCTTAATGAAGGCGCTTCCTTGGGCGGAATATTGTTGGGGCTAGCGACGATGCTCTTGGTGTCGATAATTGTTGGCCTCATCAACGGCGTATTAATTAGGTATGTGAAGTTCACTGCTGTAGCTGCAACACTCACGCTCTACATCGCGATTCAAGGTATTAGTTTGATCTTGCGTCCTCGAACCGGTGGTGCAATCAGTAAAGAAATCATAGATCTTCTCACTGCTGGGTTCGGCGCAATTCCTTTCATCTTCATTGCAGCTGTTGTTGTAACGCTCCTTCTTGAATATGCACTTCGGAAGAGCCGTTGGGGGCTAAGTGTCCGCGGGGTTGGATCAGACGAGGTTGCCGCACGAAATCTAGGTGTGCGGGTGGACTTCACCGTGGTTGGCGCATACGTATTAGCCGCAGTTCTCACGTTCCTCGGTGGTGTCGTCCTCATGGCTCAAATTGGGGTGGGTGACCCGGCACAGGGCGTCTCGTACACAATGACCAGCATTACGGCAGCGGTACTTGGTGGCGCGAGTCTGCTGGGTGGACGTGCAAGCTTTATCGGTACGCTGCTCGGTGCGATGCTGCTCACCCAGGTCATGAACGCAACAGTGTTCCTGCGGCTGGATGGTTTGTGGCAGTACCTCCTGCAGGGTTTTCTTATCACCGTCGCGGCCGTTGTTTACACGACTATTCGAGGGCGACGAGCACGTGCGTTGTAGGTGGTGTCTGACTATTTATGAAGCAAAAAGCTTTGTTTGGGTGAGTCACGTGGATCGCTCCAACAAGAAATGTCATGAGTGATGTGTCTTTGGGGAATTAGTCGTATCGAGTGAAGTCGTTGCACTAGCGTCGTCTCCTGTCATCGGATGGCTGCAAAGAATAGACCTATCAGGTGGGTTGGGTGTTCGCGGGAGAATCTCATCATTATCGGCGGTGGATACTCATTCGTTGAAATGCGCCGTTGCGAGGAGCCTCGCTACTTATTGAGAAATTGCCGCGCAAGTGGCGCACAGCTTGCTGTGTGATGGATGAGGTGAGCGAGAGTGAGCTAATCCAATCCAATCGGTTAGTGAGCGACGCGGTCTAGGAGCGTACATTGCGCACTGCATCATCAGGCGGCGACATGCTCGACTAAGCGCTGAAATCCTCTCGAGGATCGTTGTCAGCGGTTTCCAAAGTCCGAGATTTTGACTAATGTACAGTATGAATTAACACTTGTGCAGTGCTGCGCAAGTATGACTCGCATCCGCGACAAATGAGAAGGAAGTGATTCTGTTGGCTATCCCGACTTACGGAATGAATGATGTCGACTGGGAGCAGCGTATCGATCGCGACTCCCTCCGTGACGGTCGTCTTGCGCGGCTTCGCGCAGAACTTGAAAAATCTGATCTGGGGGCCTTGCTCGCGTTTGACTTCTCTAACATCCGCTACATGTCTGCGACCCACATCGGCACCTGGGCCATGGACAAGGCGATCCGATTCTCACTAATTACCCGCAATAGTGATCCCATTGTGTGGGACTTTGGGTCTGCTGCAAAACACCATGACCTCTACAACCCTTGGCTGCACACCACCCATAGTGAAATGGATGCGGACCCCCATGCTCCCCACCATGACGCTGTGAAACCGCGGGCAGAATCGGGTGCTCGCGCCGGTATTTCGACGCTTCGTGGTGCTTTCCATCCGGACGCGGGCATCGCTGAAGAGGTCGCGCGCAAGATCCGGCGTGAACTTGAAAAATTTGGCCTTCTCAATGAGCCTCTCGGCGTTGACATCATCGAGCTACCGATACTTTTTGCAATGCAGAAGGCCGGAATCTCGGTTGTAGATGGCCAGCAGGTCTTCCTCAACGCTCGTGCAGTAAAGCTTCCAGAGGAAGTTGGGCTCCTAACCCAGGCCGCCTCAATGGTGGATGCCGCGTATGAAGAGCTCTACGAGTTCCTCCGCCCCGGCGTCCGTGAGAACGAAACTGTCGCACTCGTGTCAAAGGTGCTCTACGACCTTGGTTCCGAATACGTTGAAGGTGTAAATGCGATCTCCGGTGAGCGTTGCTCGCCGCACCCGCATGTGTTTTCAGATCGACTCATTCGTCCGGGAGATCCGGCATTCTTCGACATCCTGCACAGCCACCAGGGCTACCGAACTTGCTACTACCGAACGTTCGCAGTTGGTTCAGCTAGTTCTGCTCAGAACGACGCGTATAAGCGTGCCCGAGAGTACATGGACCGTGCAATCGCCTTGGTGCGCCCCGGCGCGACAACGGCTGACATTGTCGCAGTATGGCCCAAGGCCGAAGAATTTGGATTCCCAGATGAAGAAGCGGCATTCGCATTGCAATACGGACACGGGGTGGGATTGTCGATTTGGGAGAAACCAATCTTCTCGCGCCTCGTTTCGTTTGATCACCCTGAGGAACTCAAAGAGGGCATGGTATTCGCCCTGGAAACTTATTGGCCCTCAGCCGACGGTATCGGTGCAGCCAGAATTGAAGAAGAAGTCGTTGTCACGGCAGATGGTTGTGAGGTCATCACGAAGTTCCCTGCTGAGGAACTGCTCGTTGCTGGCCAGCGCTATCACGCCGTGGGAGGGCCCCTCTCGACGTTGCGCGACTCCCAGTCGCACCTCAACACTTCGGCCGGACGCGGCGAAATCTAGGATCGCGATATGGCAAACACAATGAAGGCCGCTATTTACCACGGCGCAGGTGACGTCCGAATTGAGCGTCACCCAATGCCAGAGGCCCAAATTGGTGAGGTGTTGATTCGCGTCACTCGATCTGGGGTCTGCGGGACGGATGCTTCCGAATGGAAATCGGGACCGAAAATCTTTCCAGTCAATCATGTGCACCCAAACAGCGGGCACCGAGGCCCAATGGTTTTCGGACACGAATTCATTGGTGAGATCGTCGACAGCAAGAGCACCGATTTTCAGGTCGGAGAGCGAGTCGCCTCGGGAGCGGGCGTTTCCTGTGGCGAATGTGCTCGGTGTCTCGAGGATCGCACTAACCTGTGCGATCACTACAAAACATTCGGCCTCAACATTGACGGTGGCATGGCCGAATATGTGGCTGTTCCTGCTGCGACCTTGGTGCGAATTCCAACCGAGGTGCCGGATGATCGTGCCGGTCTCGCACAGCCGCTCGCGGTCGGTCTGCATGCAGCCCGCCGCGCTAATGTTCAGCCGGGTGACAAGGTCGTGCTGATTGGTGCAGGCGCCATTGGGACCTTTGTGCTAGCGGGGATCAAACATCTTGTAGATGCAGAAGTAGTCGTGAGCGACTTCGCGGGCCACCGACTTGAGCGCGCGGAGCGGCTCGGTGCAGCTCGGACTATTGCCGTGGACGCGGACGACTACGAGGCCAGAATTGCCGAACTGGCAAAGACCGCTGACGTTGTGATTGAGGCGAGTGGCGCACCGGGACAGCTGAACCGGGCAATCGCTCTCGTCCGTGATGGCGGCACGATTCTTCAGGTGGGACTTCCCACGAAGCAACAGGAAGTAGACATCCACACCCTCGTTTTCCGAGAGATCGTGATCACAACAACGCTCGCGCATGTTTGCAAGGACGACATGCCAGATTCGCTCGAGATATTGAAGTCACCTGCGCTTCAAGATGAGCTACTTGATTCAGTCCGGCCATTGGAAGACTTGGCGGAGCAACTCCAGCTACTTGCCACCGGCCAGATCGAAGGAAAGATCTTGTTCGACCCCTCACTGTGAGGAATAGAGCCCGAGCAATTGGTTAACATCGAACCGAATCAACGTTGATTTATATGAAGAAGAATACAACAAAGGTAGAAGTATGCAAGCGCTTCAATTCGTAGCAAAAGAAATGCCTCAAGTTAACGAGGTGGAGGTCCCTGAAATTGGTCCTGACGAAATCCTCGTGGCCTCGCGAGCGGTCGGTGTATGCCACTCCGACATCGAACTGCTCGAGGGGCAATACATAATCCCATTTACGTATCCAATCATTCCTGGTCATGAATGGTCAGGTGAGATTGTGAAAGTTGGCGAAAATGTGACAGCGTTCACGGTTGGTGATCGCGTAGTTGGTGAATGCGTAATCGGCGAGGACCATTTTGGCTTTTCGATTAGTGGCGCCATGGCTCACTTTTTTGTTGTCCGGCCCGAATGGCTACATCGGATTCCGGACAGCATTGATTGGGGAACGGGTGCCCTTATTGAGACGTTCACCGTCGGTTATCGTTCACTCATGCAAGTGGGCAACGTTAACGCAAGTGATACCGTCGCGGTGTTAGGTGCGGGTCCGGTAGGGCTCGTAACGGCTGCTGCGGCCGCCGCGCTTGGTGCCACAGTCGTCGCGATCGAACCCTCGGAAGCGCGGCGTGAGGCTGCGATCAAGCTCGGTGCGACCCACGCCGTGGAACCGGAGGATGCCGACGCGCTGCTCAATAGATTGACTGACGGCCGTGGTCCCTCCGTCGTAATGGAGGCAAGCGGGAACGCAAACGTGATGGCGAACGCTATCCGAATCGCGGCACAAGGCGCGCGACTCGGTTTCATTGGCATCAACATCGGTCAGGAAGCATCGGTGCCGCTCGGGCTGATCCAGTCGAAGGAGCTCACGATTGTTGGGTCGATCGGTTCGCCAAATGTGTGGCCCGAAGCCATCCGTTTCTTGGAACGAACAGGCATTGACTTGTCTCCGCTCATTACCGACACTTTTGAGCTAGACGACGCTATCGATGCGTTGACCGCATCGCGAAACACCGCGAAGAACCTCAAAGTGCAGGTTCACCTCGACGCATCGATCTAGGTAATGAGACGCGCAGTCACTAAACGGTGACTGCGCGTCTTTCATGGACGCGCTGCTACTGAGATGCTCGCCCTTCGCCGTTCGAGCGAACACACATGTAACCCTTAAGGAAGTGAAATGACTAATCTCGACGAGGCCCAAAATTTTCACGCACTCGTTGTTGGTGGCAGCGGAGTGACTGGCCAAGCACTGATACGAGAGCTCGTAGCCCGGGGGTGGCGGGCCACGAGCCTTTCGCGTTCACAGATGGTCGAGATAGCTGGTGCGAAAAGTGTTCTCACCGATCTCACTGACGCGGATGCCGTTTCTGACGTCCTCGCGGGCGACACGTTTACGCACATTTTCCTCTCCGCATGGGCACGTCGGACTACTGAGGCTGAGAACATTTTGGTGAACCGTGCGATGGTCCATAACGTGCTTGAAGCAACGGTGCCTAGCGGAACTGTGCGACATGTCGCACTTGTAACGGGCTTGAAGCACTACTTCGGGCCCTTTGAGGCGTTTGCGGTGGACACCGTTCGGGACACACCATTCCACGAAGATGAGCCCCGACTCGAGATCGACAACTTCTACTACGCGCAAGAGGACGAGCTCTGGGGGTACGCTGACAAGTTCGGTTTTGGCTGGAGCGTGCACCGATCGCACACGATCATCGGTAGCGCACTCGGTAACGCGATGAACATGGGACAGACCCTCGCTGCACAAGCTGCAATTTGCCGGTTTGAAAAAAAGCCATTCGTTTTTCCCGGTAATGAGGCGCAGTGGAATGGCATCACGGATATGACCGATGTCGGTATTTTGGCGCGGCAAATGATCTGGGCCTCTTCGACAGTTGGGCTGCCCAGCCAAGCGTATAACGTTGCCAATGGTGATGTATTTCGTTGGCGTTGGATGTGGCCACGTATCGCGGAACTGCTTGGCGTCGAACCAGAGGGATATTCAGGAGAACCACGGCCGCTTGAAGTGCAGATGGCTGGGAAAGACGATGTTTGGCATGAGATTGCAGAACGTGAGGGTTTGGTTGAAGCGGAAATCAACAAGGTGGCTTCTTGGTGGCACACCGATAGTGATCTCAACCGCCCAGTCGAGTGCTTCACCGACATGTCACGCAGCCGGAGTGCAGGATTTCTAGACTCAATAGACACTCTGTCATCTTTTGCGAAACTCTTCGACAGCCTTCGCGCTTCGAAGGTTATCCCTAGTTAATAGTCGAGCTGTCCGTGCACTCTGGATACTGCAGTCGTGTGCTGCGCACGGGATCGAGGTGAGAACCTCCCTGGGGCTGACCATTGCTGGTCGGCCCCAGGGAGGTTCCTGTGCATTGAGTGCGCATACGCACATTTTCGTAGTTAGGTACGAAACTGACGTAGCACGTCGAGCATATCCAGAGGATCGGCGTTGGTTTGAGTTGTTTCTTCCATATGTTCCTGCACTCGGTCAGTCTTTCTGGCTTCGGCTTGGCGGCCAACGACGTACCAAATACCAACTGCTGCTTGATCCGATTTATTACTGAATAGATGCGGTTTCTGAGAGTCAAACACGAACGCGTCACCACTGTGGATTGTGTGTACGTCAAATTCAATCTGGAGCTCAAGTTCTCCGCTGATCAAATAGACATGCTCGACACCGAAATGGCGCATGAGATGGCCTTCAATGGAACTAGAGCCACCCGGGTGGTACGTCACGCGCAGTGCCTCGACGTCGGTGCCGTCGAGGACGGGGAGCCGCTCCCATCGCACTCCGTTTTGCATCTCTAGGGTGGGGAACCGACCGGCTCTTTGGGACAGAAAAGACTGCGTACGGCTGCTTGGAAACGTTTGGGCGCTATCAACGGGAACATCCACCAAGTTCGTCTCGGCTTTTTGGCGCCCGAGCAGGACATCGGTTGAAATTCCCAGTTCTGAAACGAGCGCGTATAGTGTGCTCACCGATGGCTTAGTTTTTCCGGTTTCAACTTGAGAGAGCAAGCTCGGAGAGACGCTAATCTTGGCCGCTAGCGCACGCAGGCTTAGTCCCTTCTCTTCACGAGCTTGCCGAAGGAGAGGCCCCATCAACTCTGACGGGTGGACTGAATCGATGCTCATTTGGGTAAATCTTTCTAGTGGCCTGCTGGCCCGTTGTGATGCGGTTGATTCGGGTGTGAACAAATTAATTGGGTCATGCAATAGCTATTCATAGCCCGTTGTCAGTAACACCAGATTACTTGGCTGGGCTTGAAGTTTCCGCGATTCGATCATCAGAGCGATTTCAAGGGTCCGGCGATTGTACGGAACACCAGCCTGGGCGCGAGACACAATTTCTCCATTAATTTCATGGATCTCTGCTCGGCGACCCTTTCGCCAGTCCTGCAGGACGGCGGTTAGCGTGTTGGGGCGTGTATAGTCCCGGAGAACCGCGTCCAGCAAGTCCCTAACGTAGGTCGCCCTCGCCGGAGTATCAGTGTTTGTCTCGGCAAAAATTTCAACAATCTCATGCCCGTTCGCCAGAGCTGTGTCAAGCGCTT
The DNA here is from genome assembly GCF_052090685.1 of Gulosibacter sp. NCBI lineage: Bacteria > Bacillati > Actinomycetota > Actinomycetes > Micrococcales > Microbacteriaceae > Gulosibacter > Gulosibacter sp. The sequence goes on from NZ_JBQDBE010000003.1 coordinate 64,761, forward strand.
CTTGACCTGTCTTCACCATGAATTCGTACATCCCTGGCAACGAGGTGGCTTCCGCTAGAGGCAAATCAAGAACAGCTGACGTGACAAGCTCACACGCGTTAGCAACCAGCTTCATCCATTTCGCAGATCGGATGTCGTCGATGACTCGGGTCGTTGCCGCTGATTCCAGGACTTCCGCAACCCAGGCCGCACGGGCTCGTGATACCGGTGTTTCACCGCCGAGCGCTAGCCACATTGGCGCTTGCTGCTCTATGGTGGCGGGTGTCATCAGGTTGGAGGCCACCTCGATGACCGCACCTACGGAGCGGTCCAAGCCAAATGTTTCAGCCACGACATCGAGCGTAAGACCGTTCTGCACGGCGACTACGGTTCCGTTATCGGAGAGATACGGGAGGAGCAATTCGCAGGACCATCGTGTGTCGTATGCCTTGACTCCCAATACGATGAGGTCGTATTTCATTGCAGGGTGAGCTAATTCACAAAGATGCAAAGTTTTGACTTGTGAGATTTGGGTACCTTTTGGAGTCGTTACGGTCAACCCGTGACTGCGTATCGCCTCGATATGTGCCGCCCACGGGTCGATTGCTGTGACGTCCGCTCCAGCATCCGCGAGAGCCGCAGCAATAGCACCACCGTTCGCGCCGGCGCCAAACACCGCAATGCGGACCTTCAGTGAGGGAGTGAAATGCTTGCTAGAACTCATAATCGACAATGGACTTTTCTGACACTAGGTCCCCAACGGTGTCAAGCACGGCTCGGTGATGGGGGTGAACTTGGTATTCACTGAGTTCTTGAAAAGAGTCGTGCTCCGTAATGAGTACCGCATTCCAATGGCCCTCGACTGATCCATTGTCGATGCCGAATTGCAGAAAACGGACGCCGGGCACTGACGCGGCGAGAGGTTCGAGAGACTCACGAAGCTGACTTGCAGCTGCAGACTTTCCTTCCGCAGTTTCGGCCTTAAACTTGAACGTAACGACGTGTCGAATCATTGGCTGTTCTTTCCTTAGTGAGAATAGTGAAGTAGCGCTTCGCGCATCAATTCCGCGTTCTGGATTCCTGGTGTGAGCTTGCCGTTTTCAATGTCTTGCCCAATGCGAAGAATGTGCTCATTGACGGGGGTGGGTACGCCAAATTGTTGACCGAGTGTCACGATGTATCCGTTGAATGCGTCGAGCTCGGCGCGTCGACCCTTCATCCAATCTTGTAAGACAGCAACACGAGTGTCTGGCAACGAGAAGGATTCGAGAACTGCATCGAGTAGGTCGAGTGCGTACTGATAGTTGTTCGGGACCTCAGCGGAAGTCTTTCCAAATATGGGAAGCATTGTGATGCCCGCCTTGAGCGCGAGCGAGTAGGCCTCGCGCGAAGCCTCGTCCATTACTTTTCGAATTCCTGGTACCTGAACGGCACTCAATAAGGGCATGTCGAGGATTGCCGAAGGCAGCATCTCGGGGATATTGGCGATGAGCTTCATCCATTTCGAAGACCGGATATCCGTCGAGATTTCTGCAGTGCCAGCGTGGCTCAGAATCTGGGCGACGGCCTCGACCTGCGGAGTCACAGTGCCGTTAAACGAACCGACCGTGAACCACGTACCCTCACGTGGAATCTGGCGATCAATGACACCAGGGGTGAACATGTTCGCGGCAATACCGAGTACGACCCCTACTGAGCGATGCTCCCCGACAACTTCCGCGACAGTGTCAATCGTCATCCCGTTCTGAAGTCCCGCGACGATTGAGTTCTCATGAAGGAGCGGCTCGATCAGCTGTGTAACCCAGCGAGTATCGTAGGTCTTAGTGGAAACAAACACGAAATCGAAGGGATCGCGCAGCTCAGCGACTTCGCACAGGTGCAGCGCATTCACTACAGAGTGTTCTTCGGAGCCATCAGGGAGCCTGACGGTTAGCCCGTTTGCTTTCATCGCCTCGACATGCGCGGGCCACTGGTCGATAAACGTTACATCGATGCCAGCGCGAATAAAATCGGCTCCTATGGATGCGCCATTGGCACCCGTGCCGAGGACTGCAATCTTTTGGTCGCTCATGAGCTTCCCCCTTTGGAAGTTGTACAGCTACAATAAACGAAAGCATACATGGGGGCTATTCAAGGGGGAATAGATGAACAGTGAAGTCCCGAAAACTAAGCTGCGCGTTGCAGTATTGGGCACTGGTGCAAACGGCTCGATTATAGGGTCCGACCTGGCTGAATCTGGTGTCGACGTGTCGTTTATCGATCAGTGGCCGGAGAACATCGAGGCGATTCGAGAGCACGGAATTCGTGTGCAGCTTGGCGAAACGACTCGGACGACTTCGGTTGCCGCGTATCACCTCTGCCAAGTATCCCAGTTCAGGGAACCGTTCGATGTCGTCTTCCTGGTTTCGAAGGCCTATGACACGAGCTGGATGGTGGAATTAATTAAGCCGCTTCTTCATGCAGACTCTGTCGTAGTCGGGGTGCAGAACGGGATGACCGCTGACACTATAGCTGAGCGTGTCGGCTCCGAGCGCACTCTTGGCGCAGTAATCGAGTCAACTGCCGCAATGTACGTCCCCGGACTCGTAGAGCGCCACTCAACTCCCGACCGCTGCTGGTTCGCGGTCGGCGCGATTGATCCGGCGGCGGCGCATCATGTTTCGGTCGTGGCGGACTTGCTGAGACGCGTCGGGGTTGTCGAAGAGACTGATGACATCCAGTCTGCTAAGTGGATGAAACTCATCCTAAACGCGGCAGAGCTTGTGACCTCGGCCGTCTTGGATCTCTCAATCGCCGAATGTGCACGGTTCCCTGGGATGCGCGAATTTATGCTCGGCGCTGGCGATGAAGCGATTGCTGTTGCGCAGGCTGTCGGCTACGAGATCCGCCCAATCTTTGGCATGGAGGGTGACAATGCCGCTGACCCCGCTAGCTATGTCGCGACGGTTCTCGATGAGCTCGTTGAAAACTACATTCTGCCGCACTCTCGTTCGACTGTGCTGCAGGACTGGATGAAGTACCGTCGAAGTGAAGCGATCGAGCTGAACGGTGAAGTGGTGCGCCGCGCGAGCGAGCACGGTCTGGCTGCGCCGATCAATCAGGCTGTTACTGAAATTGCATTGCAAATTGAGCGCGGTGAACTTAAAGCGGGTATCGAGAATTTCGCACTACTGGAGGCTCGGGTAGCGGAGCTCCGGGAAGGCGTGAGCGAGAAAGTGCCGGTTCCTATCGAAGTGCCGGTGAAGCGCAGAGTGCACAGATAGCGAGCGCAAGTGGGCCCAGCAAAGCATGGCTGGGCCCACTTGCACTTCCCGATAACGAGTCGGCTAACCAATGAACTTGGGACCGCGGCGAATTACTTCGGCAATGATTGACCAATCACCGTCAACGAGGTCGGGGTCGTTGATTGCCTCCGAGTACATGTCTCGCATTACGGGGGCGGTGGGAAGGACCGCACCAAGCTCCTCCGCAGCTTGCTGCACCAGCGTGAGGTCCTTGAGTCCGAGCGGAACTGGAAAGGCCGCGGGTTTATACGAGCGCTGAGCGATGATTTTTCCGTAGCCAACGTAGGCGGAACCGGTGAACGCTGCATCGGTCAGAATGTCAACGAAGGTTTCCGAGTCAATACCACCGTGTTCGACAAGTGACAATGATTCACCGAGTGCTTGCATCGCATGGATGAGGTTATAATTGACGCCGATCTTGACCAGGCTCGCTTGTTCGGGATCCTCCCCGACGTGCCAAGTTTGTTTACCGATGTGTTCGAGGATAGGGCGAGCTTGGTCGACGAGTGCTGATGGACCAGCCGCCACGATGTTGAGTTGTCCAGCTGCCGCAACATCCGGACGGCCAAGGACGGGCGCGGCAACGTATCCCACATTGTGGGTGTTATGGAGGGATGCCAGTGTTCGTGTCTGTTTCAAGCTGACTGTTGCCATGTTGACGTGAATCTTGCTGGACGCTTCCGTCAAAAGTGCGTCGGTGAACGTTGTCTCGACTGCTTGGTCATTCGACAGCATCGAGAAAACAATGTCGGACTCGGCGAAGACCTCCTCCACATTCTTTGCCCGGATTGCGCCTGCGGCCACTAGCGCATCTGCCTTATTGGGGCTCCGGTTCCATACTCGAAGTTCGTAGCTTGCGTTGAGTACACGCTGCGCAATGGCCGAGCCCATGTTTCCGAGCCCGATAAATCCAACTTTGGTGGTCATGTAGATCCTTTTCTTCGGTGGCACTAACGAACCGTGCAATTAGCGATGAGTGGACTCATCGCCATTGGGCGCAGCCACTCACCGACTTTGGCAAGCCTTGAGTCTGAGACTGCTTCAGGGTCAAAATTCGGTGACTAGTCGTTCGTCACTTTGCTGCTGAGTATCCGCCGTCAGCCAGAATCGTCTGCCCAGTTATTGCTGACGCATCGTTTGACGCGAGGAAAGCGACAACCTTCGCAATCTCTGCTGCCTTCATTAGCCGCCGCTGGGGTACTTGCGAGATCCAAGTGTCCACCGTGGTGGGGTCTGCAGCACCCACACCTTCGAGAATCGGGGTAGCGGAGTATCCTGGAGCAACGGCGTTGACACGCACGCCGTGTGGCGCCCATTCGACACCGAGCGTGCGAGTAAGGCCAATGATCGCGGACTTCGACGCGTCATACGCGATGTGGTTTTCTGGGCGTGTCGCGGCAAATGCTGCGATGGAGGAAATGTTCACAATGGCGCCTTGAGTTTCGATGAGCGCTGTGCCGAACTCGCGACATGCGATGAGTGTGCCGAGCAAGTTGATGCGCAGTACACGGTCCCAATCTTCAGTCGTGGCTTCGAGGGTTGCAGAATCCTCGGTAATCCCTGCACAGTTCACAAGGGCATCAACACGACCTACCTCATCAAGAGCCGTCGACGCGAGGACTGCAATTGACTCGGGCTTTGAAACATCGACCGGAGTAGCGAGCGCAGTGACGTTTTGATTTGAACTAATGGTATTAGCCGTACGTTGAGCGGACTCAATGTTGATGTCTGCGATGACAATTGCATGTCCACGAGACGCGAATTCTTCGGCGACTGCGGCTCCGATTCCCTGAGCTGCACCTGTGACAACGGCTACCTTCTGGGACTGATTTTGCTTAGTCAAAGTGTTCTCCTTAGTGCTTCATGACAGTCGGTTAGGCAGTAATGAATCCACCATCGATTACTAGCTCGCTGCCTGTCATGTAGCTAGATTCATCGCTAGCGAGGAACAGAGCGCCATAGGCGAGCTCTCGGGGACGACCGAGTCGCTTCATTGGAGTCGAGGCGACTATGCCAGCTGTGATTTCTGTATCTTGGGCTTCGATCATGGGCGTCGAAATGATGCCAGGGTGCAACGAATTGCAGCGGATGCCTTTGTCTGCATATGAGAGGGCAACATTTTTGGACATCAGGCGCACTGCGCCCTTACTTGCAGTGTATGCGGCCACGCCGGCTGCGCCAACGATGCCCCACATAGACGAAACATTCACGATGTTGCCTTGGCCCGCCTGAATCATGTGGGGGAGGACAGTTCGAATGCCATAGAATGTTCCATTTAGGTTGAGGTCGATGATTCTGTTCCAGTCATCTAGACCGATACTGTGGATCGGTTCATAAGATCCAACACCACCTGCATTGTTCAACAGCACATCGACTCGACCTTGCTCGGATATCACTCCGTCGACAATGCGCTGCCATTTGTCGAGATCGGTCACATCATGCTCCACAAAGTGGATGTTCGGGTTCGAAAAAGAATCAGTTGGTGCCTTGACATCGACCATGTAGACGGTGGCGCCTTGCTCAGCGAAAAGTTCGACGGTTGCCCGGCCAATTCCTTGACTGCCACCCGTCACGATCACGATCTTGTTGGCTAGTCTCATAGCGTTCACCTCGTTGTGAAGTTCATGTTGGTGCGAAATGCATGTGTTCGCTCACGCTACACTATTTTGTGCAATTACGGTCCATGAAGTTCACGCTCGGCTGCGTGCGCCACTACGCTTCTGGCTAGGTGGAGACGGCTTTCATGAAGGTAACTTGTAGGCATTCGCAGGGCTCATGTCGAGTTTCCGAGCACTTCTGCTGGGCCGGGGGTGTTGAGTGGTACTTAGATACTGTTCACTTATGATGAATTTTTAGGGTGACACCGTGGCAAGTACTAGTTATAGTGAACGGACTGACCCGCGCTGTGGGGCAAGGGTCGATTAGCAAAGGAGCTAATTAGTGGTGAATCGACTTAAGGTTGGTGTCCGGAAACGTATCGATAGTTCGGTAGCTGGTCCTATTGGTAGGACGTCTTGCAGTGGTGGTGTTGAAGGGACCAATTTTGTCAGCTCTGAGTTTTCCAGTGAAAATGCGGGGCTCCGATGAGGCGCAATCAACTGGGTGAAACTGGCCTTGACGTCTCAATCCTTGGTTTCGGGACAGCACCGTTTGGGCAGCTATTTGGGCCGGTGTCGTTTGAACAAGCACGCAAGGCATTACTGCGTGCACTGGAACTGGGCGTGAATTTTATTGATACGTCTCCATATTACGGAGACGCTGAAGAGCGCCTTGGCAGGATGGCCGGAGAAATCCCTGACGAAGTCCTCATCGGGACTAAAGCCGGACGATATGGAATCGATGATTTCGATTTTTCTCCTGAGCGGATTCGTTCAAGTGTGGAGAACAGCCTGCGAGTGTTGAAACGGGACCGAATCGATGTATTTCAACTCCATGACATCGATTTTGGGGACCTAGACCGAATCCTGAGTGAATCGTACGACGAGCTCGTTCGGCTTCGGGATGAGGGAAAGGTTCGAGCGATTGGGATGACGTGCTATTCCATTGCAACGAGTCGCAGAGTTCTACTCGAAACAGACGTCGACGTAATATTGAACTTTGCGCACGGGACGCTGCTCGATGACTCGCTCTCGACTGAACTTTCGCCCATTGCGCGTGAGAACGGGACAGGAATCATTAACGCAGCGGCAGTGGCGCTCGGTCTACTTACTCCGAAAGTTCTCGAGTCATCTGACCAAGTACCCGACTCCGTAGACTTGCAACCGGTGGCAACTCGAGATGCTGCTCGAAATATGGCGGTCAGAGCCAAAAAATCAAATGTTGACATCGCTTTTCTGGCGAACCAGTATTCGACACAACAAGTTGACTGCGACACCACGATTATAGGTACCACCAATATCAGACACTTGGAAGACGCGGTGAGGGCAACCGAATCTGAGCTAGATAGAACGCTCATCGAAGAAGTGCTGAGCTATCGATTGCCAAGTCGGAGCCATCAGTGGCAAGTCGGGATACAAGCCAACGACGTCTGGAATTGGTAGAGACGAAAGATTTCTCACGGGATACATAAGTTTGCTGCGATTAAGACTAATAAGGGACAAAATGGCGCAATCACAATCACTGCCAAAACTGATCGCGACGTGTTGGACGACCGCCGGCGATGCAGCGCCTCAAGTGGGCAACGAGCGTAGCCCGATTGACCTCGCGACGCGCATTGAAACAGCTGCTGAAGCCGGTTGGTCGGGTTTCGGAATCGTGCATGCCGACCTCGTCGCGTTCCGAGAGACTCACAAGAACTATTCTGAGTTAGCAAGAATGCTGAGTGACAACGGCATGGAATACGTTGAACTTGAGTTTCTGGGTGACTGGTGGAGCGAGGGCGCGAGTCGTCGAACTTCGGACGTCGTACGTGCAGAACTCTTTGAAGCTGCAGAACAGCTAGATGCGCACGCGGTTAAAGTTGCACCGCAGACAGACGGCGCAGAAGTTGCCAAGGATCAGTTCTTCGCTGAGTTTGACAAGCTTGCGACAGAGGCAGGCTTGAGAGGTACTCGAATTGCTCTTGAAACGATGCCGTTTGCAGCGAACATGCAAACACTTGAAGACGGAATCGCTCTCGTGTCTGAGGTGGGAAATCCTTCGGGGGGACTTTGTGTCGACATCTGGCATGTCGCTCGCGGCAACACTGACTATCAAGTTATTCGCGATAAGTTGCCCGCCGAGTACATCACCGTCGTTGAACTCGACGACGCTGCTTCGGAGCCAATCGGGTCACTCTGGGACGACACCGTAAACCATCGATTGTTGCCTGGCCATGGGTCTCTCAATGTTCCGGAATTTATCAATGCCATTCGAGCAACCGGGTACGCCGGGCCATGGGGCGTCGAATTGATTTCGGCTGAGCATAGAGCGCTCTCAGTGGTTGAAGCAACGCAAGCGGCCTACGACGCCACAGTCCGGACCTTTGTTGAAGCGGACCGACTCGTTGGCAACACCTAGAACACTGGTAGCTCACTCATTCAGACACGTACGCGCGATCAAATGTCGATTTGGTCAATTAGATCACTAATAGAAGGAATTCCATGGTTAATAGACTTGAAGGTAAGGTTGCGCTCGTAACCGGGGCAGCAAACGGAATGGGAGAAGCGATCTCTCGGCTATTCGCGTCCGAAGGAGCCACAGTAGCGCTCACGGACATGACGGAAAGAGGTGCTGATGTTGCCGCTGAGATTCGAGAAGCTGGCGGCAACGCGGAGTTCTGGCCGATGAACGTCACTGATGAGGATCGCGTGGCTCAGGTAATGAGTGAAGTTTTTGAGCGGTTTGGTGCACTCAATGTGCTCATCAACAACGCGGGAATTTCAGGACCAAATGAACCGACCGACCAAGTCGAGTTTTCAGAATGGCAGAAGGTCTTCGGCGTCAATGTGGGAGGTCCCTTTATTTGCACGAAACACGCCATTCCATACTTCCGCAAGACGCCCGGGCAGAAGAGCGTAGTGAACATGTCATCGATATACGGGCTTATCGGAAATTCTGACGTACCGGTATATCACGCGACAAAAGGTGCGGTTCGAATCATGTCGAAGACCGACGCGATCACGTACGCGCCAGAATCTATCCGAGTCAACGCCGTCATGCCAGGTACCATCCTGACGCCGCTCAACATCGAAAAGGGGAAGACACTCCCGGGTGGAGTTGAAGCCTACTTGGACAAGATGCGTGGCGAACACCCGATCGGAGAACTTGGCGAGCCTGAAGATGTGGCGTACGCGATGCTATTCCTTGCCTCGGACGAGTCGAAATTTGTCACAGGCGCCGAAATCGTTGTTGATGGCGGCTATACGGCTCAGTAGCCAATTTTGAACGAGCCACCTGGAGTAGCAGACGTCGAGCAATCTAGCCGGAACAGTAGCCCAAGCGGTCCGTAGCAATCAGTCCGCATGCCGTCGCTTTGCGGAATAACACCTAGCGTGCCGTGAAAAATTGAATGCAGCAGTAAACAGCTTGTGATTAGTGCAACTGATCGCTAGTGTGTACTCTAACTAAACAACTTGATCGAAGGTTGTTAGTCCAATGCGTATCTTTCACAAGGAAGTGACCTATGCAGCGTAATCATGCAAGAAGAATCAAAGTCGCAAGTATCGTGGCTGCGGGCACGCTCCTGCTTACCGCGTGTTCCGGGGACGGTGGGGCAGGCGGGACGGAAAGCACCCAGAGCGACCTTCCCGAATCTGTTGATCTTCAGGGACAAACTGTCGTATCGCTATTTACAAGTCTTAATAATGACTACTATTCGAGCTGGGATGATGGGGCAAGGGACGCAGTTGAAGCGTTCAACGGGAATTACGTTGCTCTTACGAATGAGGGAGATCCCGCCACGCAGATCTCTCAGTTCCAGCAGCAAGTTGACGAGGGCGTGAAGATTATCTTCGTGACCGCGCCGGACCCTTCGAGCGTCCCTGAGATGGCTCGCATCGCTGAAGCGAACGATGTTTGCTTTGCCAATTTTTGGGAGCAGGACCCGTGGGTTACGCCCATGGACTCTGGCGACAGTTATGTCACGTACTTGAGTCCAAACTCAGTGCAGGCTGGATATGAAACTGCAACGGCCCTCTTCGAAGAGATGGGTGGCAGCGGTAATTTCGTTCACCTAACGGGACACCCCGGTGGTATCCCGGACTACCAGCGCACCCTAGGCGTCGATATGGCACTGGCAGAATACCCGGGCATTACGCTGGTCGACCGACAGCCCGGTGAATGGAACCGTGAAGACTCGCGTACCGCAATGGCAGGAATTATCTCCCGTTTCGGCCCCGATATTGATGGTGTGTTTGGGCAGAATGATGATGTCGCAATTGGAGCTCTCAATGCGCTTCAAGAGGCAGGGATCGAAGACGTGCCAATAACCGGCATGGATGGTAATGAAGGCACTATCGACATGATTGAGTCGGGTGATATCTGGGGTGCGTACTCTTCAATTCCACAGTGGTCGGCTGGATTTACTTTTGTTCAAGCCTTGGACTACTGCCAAAGTGGTGAGACCGCGGCCCCGCTCAATCGACAGTTGTGGACCGGTGGAATTTTTGTAACCGCGGAGAATGCCGCCGAATATAAGGAAACCTATCTTTCCGGAGACCTTCCATTTGACTGGGTAAAGATGAGTAAAGTTGCTTACCCCGATGAATGGGACCCACAGAACAAAGTCGAAATCATGAACATGGAAGAAATGTGGGCGTATACAGGAGATGAGGATGTCGATTTGAATCCTGATTACCTCGCGGATCTGCCCAATGCCGACACACTCAACGCCGAGTGGGACGACCACTGGACACTTCTGCGGCACGATTCGGAGTGACTGACTACGGGACCATGACCAAAAAGTCATGGTCCCGGGTATACGCGGTCGACTATAGATCGATTGAACACGATTTTTTGAAGAAGGACGCCTCCAACTGATTGCCATACGTTGGCATAAGTATCGGTGGTGTCTGCCTACCCTGAAAGGCACATAATATGGCTACGACACAGACTCAAGCCATCGCTACGGAAATTGAGAAGGTGGAAAAGCGACAGAATTTAAAGTCGTTAGGTTTACCAATTGCGGCAATTATTCTACTGCTAGCGCTCTTCTCCATACTGAGTCCTACATTCTTGCAACCACAGACATTCATTACGATTCTTCGAGAATCCTCTGTTCTCTTAGTGGTCGCGGTCGGCGTTACATTCGTCATTCTAATGGGAAGCATTGACCTTTCCACAGGGGCCACTGTCACTTTGGCTGGATTAGTCGCCGCCAGTGTCGCAAAAGATGGGAACCCTATCGTAGCAGTCACGGCAGGAATCGTAGTCGGGCTGATCATTGGGCTCGCCAATGGAGCGATGACTGCGTACTTGAAAGTGCCAAGCTTCCTTGTGACATTGGGGATGTCGCTAGTCGTAACCGGTGTGGGACTGTGGCTAGTCGGTGGGCGTCCCGTTCAGATATCCAATCAGGGCTTTCGCTGGATCGCCCAGGAACAATTGCTCTGGATTATCCCCAATTTGGTAATTTGGGCGCTTGTTATATGGGCAGTAGCTGCTTTTGTTGGTACGCGTACCCGTTTCGGCAGATATACGTTCGCGATCGGAGGCGCGGAGGAGGTGAGCGCCTTGGCTGGTATTCCTATTCGGCGGATAAAAATGTATTCACTTGCGTTGGCGGGTATTTGTGCGGCCTTGGCTGGTGTTTTGCTTGCTTCTCGCATAGGCGCGGCTACGCCCGGGATGGGAGATGCACTCACGCTAGACGCTATCGCAGCCGTTGTCATTGGTGGGACTGCGATCACCGGAGGAGTAGGTGGAGTGCCGAGAACTGTCCTCGGCGTACTCGTAATCACCATTCTCACCGTAGGTCTGAACTCGATGGGTGTGCAGCCCTTTTTGCAGAGCATTATCCAAGGAACTGTCGTGATCGTGGCCGTGGCTCTTACCCTTGATCGCGGCAAGCTCGCAGTTATTAAGTAGCGCGCAATTCACCGGAGGCAACACTAATGAATGATGACAAGCCGATTCTTGCTGCGCGTGGCCTTGATAAGAAATTTGGTCCGGTTCATGCTGTCAAGGACGTTGATCTGGATGTACGGGTTGGAGAGATACTTGGCCTAGTTGGTGAAAATGGAGCGGGGAAATCAACACTCCTTTCAATGCTCAGTGGAACTTTGAGGCCAGACGCAGGAACGATTAATCTGAACGGAACGGAAACTGAATTTGATTCGTACCATCAGTCGACGTTAAATGGTGTATTCCGTGTATTTCAGCACCAAGCGCTTGTGCCGAATATTACTGTCGCGGAGAATGTATTTCTTGCGCAGGAAAAGCAATTTACGAAATTTGGACTCCTGGACCATAAGCGTATGGTCGCGGAAACGCGTAAAGTATTCGAAGACTTCGGTGTTGAACTCGATCCGAAAGCAACTCTCAGTAGCTTGAGTTTCGCCGAGCGACAAGTGGTCGAAATTGTCAGGTGCCTCGCACAAGCACGACTGCTTGGCGTCGAACATCCTGTTATATTACTTGACGAACCGACCAGCGCACTTACAAGGGGGCAAATCGATTTCTTCTTCGACTTTGTGAATCGAATTCGGAATCGATCCGCTCAAGTATTCGTATCGCATCGATTGGAAGAGATCGTTGCTTTGTGTGATCGCCTAGTGGTCTTGAAGGATGGCGCCGTTGTTGCGGAGAACTCGGCACCGCGAGAGTTGGATGAATCGAAGATCCATTCAATGATGGTCGGCCGTGAAATCAGTATGTACGCTCGCACTCACGTGAAGCGGGACCATGGCGAGAAGGCCCTAGAACTTGCAAATTTCACTAGCTCAACATTTCACGATGTTTCGTTCGAGATAGAGAAAGGTGAAGTTATTGGGGTGGCGGGTGTAGTCGGCTCTGGGAAGTCGCATCTTGGTCGTGCAATTTTTGAGTTGGGTGAAGGGTGCTCCGGCACCATCCTCATCAACGGAGAAGTCCCAAGAAACACTGGTCCGCGTGCAGGTATACGTTCGTCAGTTGGCTACGTGCCGACCGAGCGACATCGGGAGGGCATCGTTATGAGCCTAAGTGTTGCTGAGAACCTGTCACTTCCATTTATCGGTGCAGCAATTGGTGGGAATGTGGTTGATACTCGTAAAGAATATCGCGAGGCAAAATCTGCAATTGAGAAGCTCAAGATAAAAACTCCCAGCGCCCGAACATTAATTCGAAACTTAAGTGGAGGTAACCAACAGAAGGTGATTCTGAGTAGGTGGCTTGCGCTTGAATCGAAGCTTCTCGTTCTCGACAATCCAACCAACGGTGTCGACGTCGGGGCCAAGGGTGAGATTTACGAAATTATCGACCAATTGGCGGCATCAGGCGTCTCCGTGCTGCTCATTAGTGACGATCTTCCCGAACTATTGATGATGTCTGATCGTGTTTTTGTGATGAAGGACGGCACGATTAAGTCTGAACATCATGTTAATGCGGAGAAAGAACTCTCCGAAGTCGATCTTGTTTCGGAAATGGTCTGATTGTTCAAACCTGTGAAGTTTACTGGTGCCGAAAACGAATCTAAGAAACTCGGCTTCCTGTAGATTGAAATAGCTTATGGGGCTCGCAACAATGAGAGTACAACGACGTGCCGAAAATACCGACGAACCGAAAGGAAACAAATGGATCTTAATTTAGAAGGTAAGAGAGTTCTGGTAACGGGCGGGGCCTCGGGAATCGGTGATGCAATTGTTCGAACTTTTGCCGAAGAAGGTGCAATTGCAGTCTCCGCGGATATCAACGAAGCCGGATTGAATCTGCAACGGGGTCAGCTTGCAGAGAAAGGTGTCGCCTCTCATAGCATTACTGTGGATCTTTCGACGGAAGGTGGCATTAGTAATATGTTAATGCAGTGGCAGTCATTATTTGAAAACGCGCCCGATATTGTCGTTAATAACGTCGGTAAAGGTGTGCTGCGCACAATGGAGGAGACTTCCGATGAGGAGTTTCACCGAACACTTGAGCTTAACCTTTTCGCCGTGGTCCGTACCGCACGAACCTTCTTGCCAATGATGAAAGCCAACGGGGGTGGTGCAATGATTTCGATTACGTCAGACCTGTCTCGACAGCAAGAAGACAGCATCACTGACTACGCCGCTTCCAAGGCAGCGGTCGCTGCTGTGTCGAAGTCCCTTTCGCGACTTTATGCTCCCACTATCCGAATTAACTGTGTTGCTCCGGGACCGATATACACACCCTTCTGGTCAGATGAACAATACGGCTGGCAGAAAAATGTAGAGGCCGCATATGGCGAGGCCGGAGATGCAGCACTCCAAGCCCTTGTCAATGATCGCGGTATCCCACTCGGAAGAATGGGCACTCCTCAAGAAGTTGCGAACGCTGTCGTCTTTCTCGCCTCTGATCGTGCTGGCTTTACGACTGGCGCCACGATCGGTGTTGACGGCGGCAGTATTCGCTCAATTTTCTAGTTGAAAGGAACCTTGAACCATGGAGATCCGACGTCGCGATCGTGCACTTGTGGAAGAGCACCACGGCACTATTGAAACCCTGTTTTTCTACGAATTTGAAGAGCTCCGCAGTCAGACGCAGGGTGGATATCTAGAGTTTGCTGATGAATTTCGATTGAAAGCGGGCGAGGAACTTGAGCCACATTCGCATAATTCGGATGAGTTCTATTTCATTTTGAGTGGCGGTGGAACTATGACTATCGATGGTGAGCAAGCTCATGTTGAACGTGGCGAGCTTGTCCGGATAAAGCCGAATCTCATCCACTCCATATCTGCCGACCAGGGCGAAGATATCGTTGCTTTCGCATTTGCCATTAGTTATATGGCTGAGGATCAGTTGGGCTACACGGCGTATCCGAAAGACGGCAGCGACCCGAAATTTGTTCCGCTTGGGACATAGGCAGTGAACTTGCATTGGAGGTCGTTGCTTCAATGGTTCCGCCAGAAACTTTAAACGAATAAGAATAAGAAGGGCAATTATGTCGGATAGTAGAGTTGTTTTTATCACCGGTGCGAGTGGTGGCCAGGGCAGAGTCGCAGTGGACCGTTTTGCGCGAGAAGGCTATCGCGTCATCGCTGCTGATCTCAGCAGCGATGCGGTCGAAGGGACGCGCTCCGAAGTGCTTAGAGACCTTCCGGAGGCTGAAATTCTTGCGCTAGCAGTGGACCAGTCTTCGCAGGAATCGCTGCAGGAGGCGGCGAACCGAGTGAGAGAATGGGCAGCACGTATCGACACTCTCGTTCTCTTTGCTGGCGTGCTTCAGCGCGAAGGCAAGCCCGTATTCGAGCTTCCTATCGAGGACTGGGATCGCGTACACAACGTCAATCTGCGTGGTACTTTCCTCGCTTGCCGGGAGCTTGGTCCGCTTATTCCAGAGAACGCCGGTGGATCGATTGTCACCATCGCTTCATGGTGGGGGCGCGAAGCGCACGGCCCATATTCGGCATACTGCACGTCGAAAGCCGGCGTGATCAGCTTCACTCACACTCTTGCGCGTGAGCTCGCAGAGAAGGGTATTCGTGTCAACTGCGTTGCTCCAGGCAATATCGACACCCCGATGCATCGCCATGGACTGCAGAGTGAGGCCGACGAGCGTGGAATCTCCTACGAAGAGATGCGCGACATCGAATGGGGCAAGATTCCACTCAAGATCGCGGGCCCAGCGCACACGATCGTGGATGCTGCCTTCTTTTTGGCTTCTGACCAAGCCTCATACATGACGGGCGCGACTCTCGACGTAAATGGTGGCGTAGTGATGGTCTAGTCGATTACGGATCTAGAAATGGCGGCTGGACTTTGACTGATCTGGCCGCCATTACTTATCGTTCACGATGACGCAGGTCCAGTCGACTCGCGTTTCACCTGACTTGGACCTCTCTTAGTGTGTTTTGAACCTGGCCAGAATTTCGGTGATCTCCTCCGGTACTTCGGGCACCGCGAGCAGTTCGTGCCCGTTGATCTCGATTCTCGCTTCACGCAACGGCCGTAACTCGCGAACGAATTTCTTGATCGACCAGCCCGTGACCGCTTGAATATGCCTGGCGACCGCCAGCGCGCAGAACACGATCGTCAAGTGCGCTTCGATACTGTCACGCGTGTGGTGATAAATCGGACGGGCCTGGAGATCGCTTTTCGTCATCCGGAACGACTGCTCCACGTGCCAGAGATCGTGATACGCCGCGATCACCCCGGCACCACCCAGCCGTTCCTGACTGAGGTTCGTGACATACCCCTTCAACCCGGCGATGCGTTGGGCACGATCGTAAGTCTCCTCGTCGAAGGCTTTCTGCCCACCGCTGGTCTTCACGAACCGGGCCTTGTGGACCGGCTTTTCACCCGCGATTTGCGCGAGGGCACGGTTGCGTTGCTGGTTCAGGGTACGGTTATCGCGCACGAACCGCTTCTTCGACCACTGGTACACGACCCGCTTCTTCGACCACTGGTACACGACCCGCCACTTCGTCCGCTGTTTGCCCAGCGTGGTCGTCGTTTCGACGATCTCACCATCACCGAACAGATCACCGCGATGTTCGAACCGGTCCGCGAGATCCAGCGGCGCTTTACTGGTACGCGAACCCACAATGAACTTGTAGTCGGCGTCTGCCAACGCGAGCAGGTTGTCGTTCGAGAACATGCCCGCATCCGCGACCACAATAATGTCGTCGAGTCCGTGGCGGGCTTTGAACTGTTCCAGGATCGGCACGATCGTGCGGGTTTCGGCTTTGTTGCCTTCGATGGAACCTAGGCGTTGTTGGTAGTGGTGTTCCACGGAGTTGGTAGCCAGATTCTTGCTTGTCCAACTCGATGGAACACCGCTACCGAATACCCCTATCTTCCACCTTCGAAACACCCGATCTCCAGCGGGTACCCAAACCGGTCCACGAGCAGACCGACGACGATTTGTGGGTCGACGCGGCGTTCTTTGGAGAACCCCACTTTGCGCAGGTCGTCCTCGTCTTCTGCTTCAAAATATAAGGTTTATGCCGATGTTTCAGTTATGCCGATATCGGTGTGAATTGTCCTGATCACGTGTGGGATCGACCGCCGCGTTATCGGCATAACTAGAGTCCGGAAAGCCATTCAAGGATCTCTGGTTCCGGGCGGAAACGCCCTGTGGGGGTGTTCGGTGGTCGTGTTCGATCGATCGCGGCTTGTTTGATGGTCATGTCGGCGTGGAGGTAAGCGTCGGTGGAATGGGTCTGTTGATGACCTAGCCAGAGCGCGATCACGGCGATGTCGACTCCTTCTGCGAGCAGAGTCATCGCGGTGGTATGACGCAGCGTGTGCATCGTGACGTGTTTCTCGGCCAGGGTGCCGCACTGGCGTGCCGCGGTAGCAACGTGCAGGCGGAGGCGATGTTCGAGGGCATCGCGAGAAAGGTGGTCCCCGTGAGGCCCGCAGAAGAGCGCGTGCCCGGGCCGGGTTTCTCGTTCTTCGAGGTACTCGGTGATCACGCAGAGGGTGGTGGCGGTCAGCGGGGTGCTGCGGGTTCGGCGTCCTTTGCCGGTACAGGTGACGTGCGGGGCGGTGCCCAGGTGCACATCGGCAGAGGTCAGCGCGCAGAGTTCGCTGATGCGCAGGCCGGTTTGGATCGCGAGGACCAAGAGTGCATGGTCACGTCGACCGATCCAACGACGGCGATCTGGAGCGGTGATGAGCGCGTCGACTTCGGCGGGAGTGAGGAACTCGAGCATGGGTTTCGGTGCGCGTTTCGATGGAATCATGAGGACTCGGGAGATGGTATCGGCATGGTCCAACTGGTTGACGAGGGCGTGGCTGAGGATTGCGCGGATCGCGCAGAGTCTGCCGTTGCGGGTGGCGATACTATTGCCGCGGGTGTGTTCGAGATCATCGAGGAACGCGGTGACGTTGTCCGCGTTCACGTCGCTGAGATCGATCTGGCTCGGTGTGGTGCCAGTTCGGGTCGCGAGATATGTGAGTAGTAGCCGCCAGGTGTCGCGATAGGCGGCGATGGTGTTGTCAGAGAGATTGCGTTGGGTTGGCGCGAAGGCCGCGAAATAGGTCTGCAGTGCCGTGGTGAGCGTGTTCATGATTGCGACTGTTCATGGTCGAGGCGTCCGGCTGCGGCCGCGAGGAGTTCGGGGACCGCGGTCAGATACCAGTAGGTGTGTGCGGGATCGGTGTGCCCAAGCCACGTAGTCAGCAGTGTCAAGGTGCGTGCGGGATTTCGGTCGTGTGTGTAGGCCGCGATCATGTGCCGGGTGGCGAAGGTATGGCGCAGGTCGTGGAGACGGGGCCTTCGCTGGCCGGGCGGGGTCAGTGAGAGCGACTCGGTGAGCGCCGCGAAGTGTTGCTCGATGGTTTCGCTGACGAATTGGCTACCGCGGTGATTGACGAAGATCGGGCCCGTCGCCGACGGGCTGGTTGCTTGTCGGGCAGGGTGGCGTAGGTACCTGAGGAGGGTTTGCGTGGTGGTGGGGTCGAGTGGCACGAGCCGGTCGCGTGGTGTTTTCGTGGCGCGAACCAGGAGCATGTGTTCGGTGGTGTCGAGGTCAGGGACGGTCAGGCGCAGGGTTTCGCCGATGCGCAGGCCGGTGGCGGCGAGGAGCCCGATGATGGTGTGCATCGTGATCGTGACGCGAGGGTGCGGGAAACAGGTTGCGCAGGCTTCCAGGAGTCGGTCGAGATCGGCTTGCGAGTAGATGTAGGGCGTGCGCCTGGTGGTTCCGATCGGCAGCAGACGTGTCGGGATGATGGGCGCGTCGAGATCGTTGGCGTGGAGCCAGTTCGCGAATTGACGTACGGCACTGAGCCGTTGGGACTGGGTGGACGGGAGGAGATCTGGCTGGTTTCGTGCCCAGGCGATGGCGTGTTCGATGGTGAAGGATTCAGCGGGATGGGTGCGGTCGAGCCAAGCCAGGAATTGTCGGAGGCGATACTCGTTCATGGTGAGCCGGAACCCGAGGGCGCGTCGTTGCGCAAGATAGTGATCGAGGTGGTTGTGGAGGTTCATTGTGGCAACTTTCCGAATGAGACGGTCAGCGTGCGGAGCGAGTTGATGTCGCTGCGCGCATAGGTTCGGGTGGTGGTGACGGTGGCGTGGCCGAGGAGTTCTTGTGCTTCACGGAGCCTGCCGCCGGCAGCGATGATGTGCATTGCGGCAGTGTGTCGGAGTCGGTGTGCGTGGACGGCGCCGAGTCCTGCGGCGTCGGCGCGGTGAGCGACGATGTCAGAGATCCCGGCGCTGGTGAGCGCGTGTGTTGGTGGTCGAAGCCGCACGAACACGGCCCGGTCGGTGCTGTTGAGCGGTCGAACGCGTAGCCAGTTGACTAGCGCTTGTCCCACGTCGTCCGGGATTGGGAGCGTCAGTCGGCGTTGTTGTTTTCCCACGACGGTGAGTCGTCCGGTAGCCCAGTGGATATCGTCGAGTGTGAGTGTCGCGGTTTCGCCGGCCCGCAGTCCGAGTCGTGAGAGGACGGTGATCACGGCACGATCGCGGATTCCGGTGACGCTGGTTTCCGGGCATGCGGCTAGGAGCATATCGACCTGGACGGGAGTGAGGCCTTTGGGGAGTGTGGCGGGGGAGGTTTGTGGGCGGAGTATCCCGGCTGCAGCGTCATGATCTATTCGTTCGGCGGTGTGTGCCCAGCGCAGCAGTGATCGTGTCGCGTCGACAAGCGAGGATTGTGATGCTGCGGCAAGGCGAGGCGCACGCGTAACGATGAACGCGTTGATCATCGAGACCGTGCACCGTTCCCACGCAATGTGTTCGTCAGTGTCACAGAGCGAGGCGACGAACTCGGTCACCCAGTTTCGACGATGTCGGATACAGTCGGCGCTGATACCGCGAATGTCGTGCTGCCATTGTCCCCAGTGGTCGAGTTCTCTTGCCGCGATTTGCGGGACGGGCGGGGTGGGTTTATCGATCGGTGGACGAGGCCGTTTTCGGTCGGGCGGGCAGTCGTTGAGGTAGCCGGCCTCGACCAGAAAGCGACGCAGGGCTGATCGTCGTTGCTGTACGAGTGCGTGTCCTGGAGTTCCAGGACCGTAGTCATTGGCAAATGCTTCAAAGACAGTGGTCGTCATTGCCGGTAGGGAGAGGTTGTGGTCGACCATCCAGGTGCTGAGTCCCCTGGCGACGGAGAGGATCTGTGCGACCATCGCCGGGCGATAGTGTTCGGTCGCCAGCCAGGTGGTGAGTTGGTCGTGGACGACACCGGACAGTGGCCCACGCATCATGGTGGGCATGATTGTTTCCATGAGGGGTCCCTTCAAATAATGGAATATTTGAAGAGTCACACCCATCGATTCAGTTATGCCGACAATTCGGATATCGATCCCACACGTGATCAGGACAATTCACACCGATATCGGCATAACTGAAACATCGGCATAAACCTTATTATGCCGACGTCGGCATAATAAGGTCGTGACGTCATAGAGTACGAGCGCGAGCCCGCCGGTGGTCGCGGCGTATTCAAACGCGGCTTCGGATGCCAGGTCGCGGTAGCCACGATCGTTGATCCGCGCGAGGCACCGTTTGATGGTCGACAGGTGCACGGCATCGACGCCGAGCTCGTCCAGGATCTTGCCGGTTGCGGTTTTTGATGCTGGTTCCACGATGCGGGCGAGGACGAGTTGTTCGAACGCGGCATCCTTGATGCGATCGAGCCCGCACGCCCGGTACGCGTGTTGCAGGGTGTCCCACAACACGCGTGACGCGTGCCCGGTGATGACCGCACCTTGGCGGGCTGGTTTTGCCTGGTCTGCACCGGGTTCGGCGGCTGCTGGTGGGAGGTCGAGGTCGAATTCACCTTGTCCGGGATCGAGTTGCTGTCGACCGATTTCGAGTAACAGTGCGAGTTCGGTGTCGGTGTGGGCGGAGCCGAGGTGCTTGATGATTTTGTCGCGCCCGTCCACGCGCCTGGCGATCTGCACCGCGGTCGCGCCGGACGCGGTCTTCACTTTGCGCAGGAACGGGGACATGACAGCGACTTTACCGCCCGGTTTAGTGTGTCAAAACACACGAATCCAGACACCACTTCCGCATCATTACGCGGATCATCACTCAACCACCAGCACTAGAGGTCCAAGTCAGGAGTCGATTACGGATCTAGAAATGGCGGCTGGACTTTGACTGATCTGGCCGCCATTACTTATCGTTCACGATGACGCAGGTCCAGTCGACTCGCGTTTCACGAAGTCTGGCATGAGCATGATTCGCACCGGTGCAGTGATGTGATTGTCGAGCGCGCTGAATGCGAGACGGGCGCTCTGCCTGCCGATTTCAAAACTTGGCAGCCGGATGGTGCTCAGTGGGGGGTAAACATGATCGATCAGTGGAGCATCGTTATATCCGATGACGGAAACGTCCTCTGGGCATCTGAGCCCCATATCTCGAATCGCGTCGAGCGCACCTACCGCCATGAGATCGTTGTGGGCCACGATACCGGTCGGTTGTTGTGTCCGATCGCGTGAAAGTAGCATCGATGTCATCCGATATCCCTCTTGGATCGTGCTTGCTTGGGCAATAGTTGCGTCTGAGACATCAACAAGTTGTGAGTGCCTTCTCATTTCTGACTGATAGCCAGCACATCGGTCAACGAACGATGAAATATCCGAGGGTCCCCTCAATTGAGCAATCTGAGTGTGGCCGAGCGACACGAGGTGCTTCACCGCGGCGCGAGTTCCTTCGACATCGTTCTGCAAAACTTCACGTCGATGGACGGTTGGATTCGTGGGATATTCAACGCTACCGACAGTGCGGACCGCTAGGACAACAGGGAGTTGGTTTTCAAGTTCAGCGATAAAAGATTCGTCTGTTTGATGAGCGGCACTGAGGATAATCGCGTCGACACGGTTTGTGAGAAGTCGGTGCATAACCGTACGTAGTTTTTTGGGGTCCTCGTGTGTTTCAGCTACGAGTGGGAGGACTCCTCGTTGCTGGGCCTCAGAATCGATGCCGCGTAGCAATTGCGCGAAGTACGGATTCGAAAGATCTGCAACGACCACGCCAAGCGTTGCAGTCGAACCTTTTCGTAGTGATTGCGCGACCGCATTCGGGCGATAACCAAGTTGTTTCGCCGCGTCGATCACTCGCTTCCTAGTGGTGGGCCTTACTCGATCCGATTGGTCCGTGCTGAGCGCACGCGATGCCGTTCCGACATGAACTCCTGCGAGCATCGCAACGTCCCTTAACGTCGCAGCTTGAGCGTCGGTCACTGGTACGCCTTTTCGTGGTACATGAGTATGTGATTCAACATTGTCGGCGCTGTTAGAAGTCAAAATGGATTTGCGACGATGAGTTCGTCCGCTGGATACTTCGTGATCACTACAGGACCGTCTTCGGTAAGAACGATTTCCTCTTCAATACGTGCAGCGGAGAAGCCATCTGTGGCAGGGCAATAGGTCTCAACAGCGAACACCATGCCAGCTTTGAGTTCAACTGGCTCTCGGTAACTGTTCAACCTCGAGACAATGGGACGTTCGTGGAGTCCGAGCCCGAGTCCGTGGCAAAACTGCAGACCAAACGCAGACAATTCGTCGTCGAAGCCGAGCGACTCAGCGGTGGGAAATAGCCCGGCTATCTCATCGGACCCCAAACCCGGCTTGAGAGCAGCAATGACATTGTCCATCCACTCTCGTGCTTGAGAGTATGCCGACCGCTGCGGACCAGTCGCACTACCGACATTAAATGTTCGGTAGTAACACGTGCGATATCCCATGAATGAGTGAATAACGTCGAAGAATGCCTGGTCTCCAGGACGAATAATTCGATCAGTGAAATTATGTGGATGCGGATTACAACGCTCTCCAGAGATCGCATTTATAGCTTCCACCTGGTCGGACCCGTATTCGTACAGCTTCTTCGCTGCAAGTGCAACGATCTCGCTTTCGCGTACACCCGGCTTCAACGCCTCGACGATATCCACATACACTCCGTCAACCATCGCGGCCGCCTGATTGAGCAGCATGATTTCGTCGTCACTTTTGATTTCTCGTGCGTCGAGCATGTGCTGCTGTGCGTCAACCACTGTTAGCCCCTGACGCTGCATCTCAAAGAGCATCGGCGGTTCGACGATGTCTACGCCAATCGGCTCGTTTTGCAGTCCAAGATCAGTCAGAATCCCCTTGATCTGTGTCACCGCATCGATCATCAGCCCAGCTGATGGTGAAACGGCTCCCCGGAACCCCAGGAATCCGGGGTGATTATGTTCCTCTGGCAGCCATGGCGAATAGAGTTTGTGGTGTTTCACCGCAGAGCCAAAATCCCATAGGTGCGGAGCGCTGTCACGCGTAAGCAGGGCGTACCGGATCATCTTGTCGCCGAGGGCTCCTCCCACCCAGGACTGGGTGGTGTATCGGATGTTGTAGAAATCGAACAGCAAGAACGCGCCGCACTCGCTTTTTTCGAGGGCTGCCTGCGCACGACCTACTCGATAGTCGCGCAGACGATCGAAGTTGACTCGGGTCTCATAGTCGACCGACATTTGTCCGGGAGCGGAGAGGGCACGCTGGGAACTCGGGTGCGGCATGACGGTCCAACTTTCAACATAGAAACTACTGGATTGTGTGTCCAACTGTGTAGTAAAACTTATCAGTCAATGCGAACGTTTGCAAAGGACCGGTGTTTAAGGTGAGATAGATTCGGGCGGCAGATCGCTGCTGTTGCATGAGTTGCTCGGTGATTTAGGCGCCTGTGAGCGGCGTCAGCTAGGGCGCTGCAGTTCAAATTTGGCAGCGTTGCCGTAGATTGCTGAGTATTTGTGTAGTTATACTGTACGCGCTGTCTTGGCTATTTGGCCTCAATCTCGGATCGATTGATTTGACAGTCGGTAAGTTAATTGGCCGCTCACGGTGTAGCAATGACATCCGATTGACTCGCCGGAGCGTCATCTTCGGAAAGAGAAATACTGGCTAATCCAAAGGGGGGGGAACAATGTCATTCACAGTCGAAGGGATACATCATGTTGGTATCACGGTTCGAGACATCAAACGCTCATTCGAGTGGTATCAGCTGATGTTCGGGCTCGTGCCCGGGCCGATCAATCACAATTCCGGACCGGACCTCGAAGCGGGAGTCCAGGTCGAAGGTGCGCAGCTTGACTACTCAATGATTGAGATTGGGGCGCTGCGAATTGAGTTTCTCGAGTACAAAGAGCCCGAGGGCAGAGATTTTAACCTCCAGAACTCAGACATAGGGGCAACTCACATATGCTTCCAGGTCGACGACATGGACGCGGCCTATAACAGTCTGACAAGCAAAGGTGCAGTTTTTTCCGCTCCGCCAGTGGCTCTTATTGATGGGTCCTTGGCGGGATCGAAGTGGGCCTACTTGCGTGACCCAGACGGTATCCAACTTGAGCTCTGGCAGTGGCCCAAGCACAACTAGGTGTTGCAGCTCATGCGAAGTCGATGCGGAGGGTAGCTTGCTTGCGTTTTAGCTACCCTCCGCAGCCTTTCCTTGCAGGTTGCAGGTGACTGTTTCAACCAAGCTTGCGCCAACCATCTCGAGGCTAATTCATCCTCGTGAACTTCATGCGGAGCGCCCTAAATCACCGCAGCCAACGCCTCCCCAACAATGTCCAACCCACGCCGCGCCTCTTCATCTGTGATCACGCACGGAGGAACGAAGTGCAAGCGGTTATCCGACGTGAACGGCAGCGCACCGCGATCAAGTACAGCCTTCTTGAGCGCCCCCATGAACTCGGCCGAAACAGGCTCGCGCGTCTGCGCATCCGCCACAAACTCGACTGCCCAGAACACACCTCGACCGCGCACCTCGCCGATGACGTCGAAGCGTTCCGCCAGCGCTCGAAGTCCGGGACCGATGACCTCTTCGCCGACTCGTCGAGCATTCTCGATGATGCCCTCGTCCGCCATCGCTTCCATCGACGCGACCGCGGATGCACACGCGAGCGGGTGCCCCGAATAGGTGAGTCCGCCGGGGAAGACGCGCTCGTCGAAGGATGCTGCGATCTCTTCCGAGATCACCACGCCACCGAGTGGCACGTAGCCCGAGTTCACGCCCTTGGCGAAGGTGATGAGATCGGGGCGAACGTCGAAGGCATCGAACGCGAACCACTCGCCGGCACGACCAAAGCCGGCCATCACTTCATCCAGAATCATGATGATGCCGTAGCGGTTGGCAAGTTCGCGCACGCCAGGGAGGTAACCCTCGGGCGGCACCATGATCCCCGCGGTGCCGGGGATCGTTTCGAGGATGATCGCCGCGATCGACTCCGGCCCCTCGGACTGAATCACGCGCTCGAGGTGCTGCAGAGCGCGCTCGCATTCTTGCTGCTCGTTCTCGCTCCAGAACTCACTGCGGTAGGCGTAGGGGCCAAAGAAGTGCACGTGGCCGGTTGCGTATTCGTTCGGAACGCGGCGCCAGTCACCGGTCGCGACGATCGCCGCGCCCGTGTTGCCGTGGTAGGAACGGTACTGGGAGAGCACCTTGTCGCGGCCGGTGTGCAGGCGCGCCATGCGGATCGCGTTCTCGTTCGCGTCGGCACCACCGTTCGTGAAGAACACCTTGTTGAAGCCCTCGGGGGTGTGGCTCAGGATGAGTTCGGCCGCACGTGCGCGGGCAGGGTTGGCGTGAGCGGGCGCGATCGTGGTGAGCTCGGCCGCCTGGCGCTGGATGGCCTCCACCACGCGCGGGTGCTGGTGGCCGATATTGACGTTGACGAGCATGCTCGACAGGTCGAGATACTCATTGCCCTCGAAGTCTTCGACGGTGGCACCGTGGCCGGTCCGAATCGCGGTTGGTGCGAGCTTCGCCTGCGCCGACCAGGAATGGAACACATTGCTGACGTCGTGGTTGACCACTTCGGCATTGCTGACGTTCGTGGATACGGTGCTGGACATATCGGCTCCCTTGTCTCGACTTGCTTGACGGTGTCCCGGTGCTTGGTATTTCAGCGAACTGCTTCACGGTACGTTCCGTGTCGGTGAGTTCTGTCTCGAGGGCGAACTCTTCGACCGCGGCCATTCGCCTCGCCTAAGCTTCCGGTGATTTGCTCGGATCTTCCAGTGCCGAATTGGCGATCTACGCGTGGGTTTGTGCCAATTCGGATACTCTGGGCGGGTGGTAATGACCCTTCGTAATCTACTCAGTGAGTCTGGCTTTGGGCTGCGGCTACTCCCCGGCGATCCGGCGAGCGCCGAACAGCTCGATGCTGAAATCTCGTGGGTGCACTCTTCCGATCTCATCAACCCCACCCCCTGGCTCGAAGCGGGGCAGCTGCTGCTGACCGACGGTGGTCAGTTCCCCAAGGTTCAGGATGCGCCGGGCAGCTTTGCGGAGGACGCCAAGGCCTATGCCGAGCGTCTCAAACGCACCGGCATCATCGCCCTTGGCTTCGCGGTCAACGTGGTGCATCAGTCGGTGCCGCGCGAACTCGTGACCGCCTGCGCCGAGGCGAGGCTTCCGCTCATCCTGGTGCCCTCATCCACACCGTTTATTCGGGTGATTCGACGCGTGGCCGACGCCATCGCCGAAGAACGAAACACCAGCCTGCAGTGGTCGATTCGCGCGCAGCGAGCCGTCGGGCGAGCAACGCTGCGGCCGGATGGGTTGTCTGCGACGCTTCGCGAACTCGAGTCGCAGCTCGGATGCTGGGTCGCGCTCTACGACGCAATCGGGCAGCGCGTGCCGGTGCGAACCAAACGCACCGTCCCGGTTGAGGTTCGGGAAGAACTCGAGGAAGCGGTCGCGGCGCAATTGCGGGGCGGTCGCCGAGCGGCAACAAACCTCAGCGATAGCGAGAGTGCCATCACGCTGCAAACCATTGGGCAGGCCGACCGACTCCGCGGCGTCCTCGCGATTGGGACCGCGCTGCCGCTCGACCCCGCGGGAGTCGACCTGGTCGCGAGTGTCGTGGGAATCGCATCCATCTCAATCGAACAGAGCCGCGCACTCGACGATGCCCGACGCGGCTTGCGAACCGGGGTAATGGAGCTGTATCTCGCGGGGTCGACGGATGCGGCGGCGCGGGCCCTGCGGGACATGAACACGTGGTCGCCGCAAGGGCGAATCCGGGTTGCCGTGGTGCGCGGAACGACCGACTGGGGGCACATTCTCAACGAACTCGAGCTCATTGCGACCACCGTCGAGGTGGCATTTGCGCGGATCGGCGATGAGCTGCTGGTCTTGTATCCCTCGAATACGGATGCGCCGCTCGAGTTTGTCGCTCGGGAGGGGCTGCGTGCGGGCATCTCGGGGCCGGTCGGAGTTCGGGACATTCCCCTTGGTCGCGAGAACGCGCAGCACGCCGTCCGGCGCGCTGACCATTCGGGCGAGATCGTCGACTTTGAGCGGTTGGCTGAACGAGGGATGCTCTCGTGGCTCGACGCTGCGGATGGTCGGGTATTGGCGGAGCGTATCCTTGTGGGGCTGCGCGCACGACCTGACTCGGAAGAGCTGATGGCCGCGCTGCGCGCGTGGTACGAACACAACTGCGCGTGGGATCCGGCCGCGCGCGAACTCGGGATGCACCGGCACACCCTGCGCTCGCGGATCGCGCTCGTGCAGGAGATCACGGGGCTCGATCTGGAGTCATTCAGTGCGCGGGCGGAGCTTTGGTTGGCGCTGGAGTTGGCTGATTAGGGGCTCATCAACTTAGTGCATGATGTCATAACACTTGACTTTCGAAGTATGTGGGGAAACACTTGTGATATGGCAATCACCATTGCAGAGTATGCCGAGAAGGAGGGTATCTCGGTCCAGCGTGCTCGTGAACTAGCGCGGAATGGTCGAATTCCTGCCCGAAAGTTCGGTGGCAGTTGGGTGGTTGAATCAGGTTCTGCGAGACAGTCGAGGTCACAACGCCCGCTGTCTCCAACCTCGCAGGCTGATCTCATCGCCTACTTCAATACGCGGTCTTTGCTGCATGTGAACGGTACTCGTCGTGCGCGGCTGGCCGAGCGAGTACGGAAACTGCAGGATGCTGAGAATCCAGCGGCGTTGATTCGGCAGTATTTTGCGGGATCGCAGGCTTCCGATGGCATCGGCGGTGCCGCGATCATTCGTGCAGCATTGAGAGGTTTCGACGTTCAAGTACGGGAGGTGCTCCAAGTCCGACATCGACTGTTCATTCGGTCGAGTGCGGACCTCGCACGGGTAATGCTCGATTCGCGGGCGCTACTGGGGGAGGAAAGCTATCGCGCAGCTACGGAGCAGTGGCTGACCAAGACGCAGATTCGTCAGCTTGAGCGCGGGAATCGCTCGGCGGTGGCGATGCCTCAACTGCAGCAGGTGTTGTCATCCATGGGACTGCAGGTATCCAAAATTGAGCTTCCACGGAAGGCCGCCAATGTCTAGCAATGTGCTGCATGCATGGATTTGCGGTGCATACGTCGGCCGGTTTGAGCGTGCAGCGACTGCACTCAATCCTCACTTCGTATATGCAGCTAACGCTGAGACCGATATCTCGCTCTCGCTTAAGCAAGGGGAGCAGCCTTCCGACTTGGCTGCTCGTAACTATCTCGATGGGCTTCTTCCTGAAAACCAGGCTGCGCGTGAACAGATCCGGATTATCACAGCAGCCGAAAGCTCGAACTACTGGGATCTGTTGACTGCCATCGGTGGGGACCTCCAAGGTGGCGTGGTCTTGCACCCGGATGAAGATGGTCCCGCACGAATTGAAGGGTACGCAAGCCGAGCCTTCGAAGAAGACGTGGCAGACCGCATCCAGCAGATTCATCGAGGAGGTACCGGGTATGTGAAGAGTGGACCGCCGCCTCGATTCTCGCTTGCTGGCGCGCAATCAAAGTTCGCGCTTGCTCGAACGACCTTTGGCGACTTTTGGTCTGACGCGGCGACTCCATCCACACACATTCTGAAACCCGAGAGTGCTGACCACTCTGGCCTAGAGCTCATAGAGTGCGCGACCATCCAACTCGCAAAACGGGTAGGGCTCCGTGTCACCGATGCGCGCCAAGAAGCCTTTGCGGGCGAGACGACCTACATAATCGAAAGGTTCGATCGGAATCGGAATTCAGACGGTACGGTGTCGCGGACTCATAGCGAAGACATGGTGCAGGCACTTGGGAGGCCAACTTCTGAGAAATACCTGGTCCATACGGACGATGTCGTTCGGTTGCTTCGAGACAACTCGGGAAGCGACGAGCTTGGTTACGAGTTTTACCGGCAGTACGCGTTCAACTCGATCATTGGTAATGCGGATGCGCACGGCAAGAACTATTCCATCCAGTTTGATGGTCGAGACATTACGTTGAGTCCCCTCTACGACTCGATCCCGATCGTATTCTTTGCCCAGTACGACCAGGCGCTTGCCATGCCCGTCGGCTGGACGGATCAGTTCGTAAGCGTGACGCCAAGTGATTGGATTGAATCTGCAGAAGACTCGGGACTAGATCCAGATCGTGTGTCATCCACCGTGCGTGAAGTTGCCGCAGGCGTCCAAGAGCACGTTGAATCAACTCTGGGAGTGATCGATCATCCACGCGTCTCTCGTGTTGGTCTTGACCAGATTCTTCGAGCAGCGGCGCGGCAGTCCGGGGCTGCGTGAAATAGGTCGACGCTCCATTATTGATGGATGCGGTCAGGCAAGCGTCGAGGCTCCGCCAGGTCCAGTTGTCGACGCGGCCGCGACCTGGGTCGAGCACCTGTGCAGCACACGGTTGAGTTGCTGATCCTTGAGAACGGCGCGCAGTGGAAGAGCGTGACACCGGAATTTTGGCGCGTCAGGAACGCCTACGACCGCGTACACGCTGAGCCGCGCTGAACGGTTTGGCAGTAGATCGGCTCACCTATTCCGATGGTGAGACGTGCACCTTGGACGTCGCCGAGTTCTCGAACCCTGGCAACACCGTCACGGAGTTCCGGTTCTCAGACTTCGACGGTGAAGTCGGTATCACCCACATCGAATCGCCCTGATCACTCACCTCGACCGGCTCGCCTCCCGCATTTCGACCGGCTCTCATCACTCACTTCGAATCGCGCTGAAAGAATTGGCGTACCCGAGCACCCATGAGGTGGATATACCCCCTGAACGCCCCGGCACGCCAATACTGGCAACCAGAAGGCCGGTTCAAGCAGGGCATTCTGGTAACCCTTCGGCCTGTTCAAACTGGGCAGGTGTGGTGCGCTGAAATATTTGGCGTACCCGTGCACCCTTGAGGTGGATATACCCCCTGAACGCCCCGGCACGGCAATTCTGGCAGCGGGTGAGTGGGCGGATGAGGGTCGGGACGGCAGTCGTGCGGATGGCAGGTGGGCGGCGGCCGGTGGTGGGCAGCCCCCAAACAGCAAAAACCCGGGTCGGCAGCCGTAGCTACCAACCCGGGCCAGCATCCAAGACCGAAATCTCGGGGCTAAAGCACTAGTCGTTCTGCGGGAAGCCGAGGTTCAGGCCGCCGTGGCTCGGGTCGAGCCAGCGCGTGGTGATTGCCTTCTGCTGCGTGAAGAACTTCACGCCTTCGGCACCGTGTGCCTTGGTGTCGCCGAAGAGCGACTGCTTCCAGCCACCGAAGGAGTAGGTTGCGATGGGTACCGGGATCGGCACGTTGATGCCGACCATGCCGACCTCGATCTCGCGCTGGAAGCGGCGAGCTGCGCCACCATCATTCGTGAAGATCGCAGTACCGTTACCGAATGCACCCGAGTTGATGAGCTCGACGCCCTCTTCGTAGGACTTCACACGCACCACGGCGAGGACCGGGCCGAAGATTTCTTCGGTGTAGACCTTCGAGGTGGTGGGGACCTGGTCGATCAGGGTCGGTCCGAGCCAGAAGCCGTTCTCATCGCCGTCGACCTCGATGCCGCGGCCGTCAACGACAACCTTGGCGCCGTCTTCGATCGCAACGTCGATGTAGCCGGCGACCTTGTCGCGGTGCTGTTTGGTGACGAGCGGCCCCATGTCGCAGCCGCGGCGGCCATCGCCCACGCGGAGGGTGCCCATACGCTCGACGACCTTCTCGATGAGGTCATCGGCAACCGGCTCAACGGCGACAACAACCGAGATCGCCATGCAGCGTTCACCGGCTGAGCCGAAGCCCGCGTTGATTGCCGAGTCGGCAACGAGGTCGAGGTCTGCGTCGGGGAGCACGAGCATGTGGTTCTTCGCGCCACCGAGCGCTTGCACGCGCTTGCCGTGGGCGGTACCGGTCTCGTAAACGTACTTCGCGATCGGGGTCGAACCCACGAACGAAACCGAAGCGACATCCTCGTGGGTGAGAAGTGCATCCACCGCCACCTTGTCGCCGTGCAGGACGTTGAAGACGCCGTCGGGAAGTCCGGCTTCCTTCCAGAGCTGACCGAACCAGTTTGCAGCCGACGGGTCCTTCTCGGAAGGCTTGAGCACTACCGAGTTACCCGCGGCGATTGCGATCGGGAAGAACCAGCCCGGCACCATCGCGGGGAAGTTGAAGGGGGAGATGATTGCGGCAACACCGATGGGCTGCTGCACCGAGTGAATGTCGAAGCCGGTCGAGACCTGCTCTGAGAAGTGGCCGCGGAGGTGGCTCGTGATGCCACAGGCGTATTCGACGACTTCCTGCGCGCGCGAGATTTCGCCGAGTGCGTCGTCGAGAACCTTGCCGTGCTCGGAGGTGATAATTTCAGCGAGCTCGTTCTTACGCTCATTGAGCAGTTCGCGGAACTTGAAGATGATTGCGGTGCGGCGCGCGAGCGAAACGTCGCGCCACTCGAGGTATGCGGCGTGTGCATTGGCGACAGCTTCGTCTGCCTGTGCCTGCTCGGCGAGTACGACGCGCTTGGTCTCAACACCGAGTGCGGGGTCGAATACGGCCGAGGTGCGTGCATCTGCAGGCGCCTGCTCGACTCCGTTGATCCAGTGACCAAGGATGGGGAGGTCGCTCATGTGAGTCCTTTCGCGTGGCGAATGTTGGTACGTGAGCGACGATACGGCGGTAGGCAAGTCGGATGCACTGGCTATCTGTCGAAATGTCCTAACAAAGTTTGCCAGTTTGGCAGATGCTCGCGAAAGACCCGATTAGGGCGAGGTTTAAAGCTTAGGATGCGCTGAAGTTCGCGCGGATCCAGTTGGTCACCACTCCGGCAAACTGCTCCGGATGCGTCCGATTCCACTCGTGGCCCGCGCCGGGAATGATCTGGAGATTCGCATCCCGCATCGACTCCACCACTTCGCCCGAAGACTTGTGGTTCATTCGGTCATTACCGCCGACCACGACCAGTGTGGGGCATTGGATCTGGAAAAGTTCCGGCCGCAGATCGAAGTCGGTGAAGGTTTCGAGCACGCGAAGGATGTCTTCTTTGGTGAGTCCCGAGCCGCCCTCTTCTATGGGGCGACCGGCTACTGCTTTCTCGGGCAGCACGCTCATCATGGCACGCTGAAGCTTGAACATTACCTTCGGGGGTCGGGCCAGTGGTGCCGAAAGGATGAGCCCCGACACGAGCCCGGGCTCCAGCGCCGCCGCACGGATGGCGACCTGGCTTCCGAGCGAGAGCCCGACGAGTATCGCGGGCTCCTCACTGCGATCGGCAACATCGGCGAGCACCCAGCGGGCCGCGTCATCGAGCGAAAACGGCTTGTGTGCCGGTGCGCTCATGGAAGGAATGGTGGTCGCCGCAGGATCAATCCACTCTGGCAAGCTTGCGACGACGGCGTCCCAGTCACTGGGTGATTGGCCGAGGCCGTGGAGGAATTCGACGGGTATGGCACTCATCACTTCATTCTGCCTCAGAGTTCCTGGCCATATGCTCTACTCATATCTGCAACGTCGCTGCTCTCTGCGCCTGTTAGGTCTTGTGGCTTCGTTGGCGGAAGCAGCGGTACGCGTGCAGGAGTAGCCCAACGCTAAAGATGAGCGCGACCAGCATCCCCATTGCTCCTGGACCTCCGATGCTCAATGCCGTGCCGCCGACGATGGCGCCAAGAAAACTGCCGAGATTTGCAGTGCCTGACGCGAGAGTCGCAGCGAGCCTGGGGCGATGGCCAAGCGTGCGTAAATATAAAACCTGTGCGGCGGGTGTGACGAGGCCCAACGCGAGTCCTGTAAAAAGAACCCCCAGCGCAGCCGAGACTCCGATGGCTGAAGGAAAGCTGATGAGAACGGAACTGACCAGTCCGCTGAAACCGGCAAGGCTCATAGCAAGATTCGCGGACCGATCTGCGATCCAACCACCGGCGAAATTCCCAATGTTCATGCCCACACCGAAAAGGAGCATTAGGAGCGGAACAGAAATGAGCGGATGGGGGCCCTGTAACCATGCACCTATTGGAGCCGTGAACGTTACTATGGCGAAACCGCCGCAGTTAATTAGGGTGACTGCAGCAAGCAGAGCTACAACAATGCGACTTCGCTTTACGCTGTCGACTGTCGCCGTTGCTGAAGACGCATGGGCGGGGGGACTTACGAGAAGCAGAACCGCAATGGGGCCAATAAACAACGCAGCGCATATCGTGAGTGAGATGCGCCAGTCACCGCTGGACCCTAGCGCGGTCAAGACAGGGACACCGAGGAACGTTGCCCCCGTAAGTCCTCCGACAACTACGGCCGCGCCGCGGCCGTGATGATTAGACCCAAGTAGGCGGGAAACGACCAACGCCGCCGACCCGACGTATGCGGCGTGAGTTAGCGCCGAAATAAATCGCAGCGCAATGCCGACAGCGAGATTGGGGCTAATAGAAGTGAATAAAGTAAGGCACAACATCGAGGCTGCGCACACGATGAGCGAGTGTCGCTCTGAGAGGCGTCTCAATAGCAGTGGTGAGACGATCATCCCGACCGCCACACCTAGGGCGTATCCCGAGACCATTCCTCCGGTCACTGCAATGCCGAATTCGGGGTCTGAAGCGAATAGGTCGGGTGCGAGATCTGTAGCGATTTGCGGTAGCAGGCCCATTACGAGGAACTCACTTGCACCGATACCAAATGAGCCGAGAACTAGCCCGATGGTCAATACAATTGAGCCTAATCGATTCGCTGTACGTTGAGGTCCGTCCACTAGGGTCTCTTGTTAATTTTATGGCCGGAGTGTCGTCGGCTCGAGAGGAACTAGCACTGGCGCCTAGCGTTGGCCTCTTCGAAGCAGTGCAGCGTTGCCTGCATGGTCGATTCAAGCGACTCGTGAAGCGGGGCCACCCGGTGCTCTCTTGAGAGAATCTCCACACCCCAGATGCCGTCATACCCGGTGGAACGTATGACATTGATGAACTCGGGCACGTCGAATGCACCCGTGCCAGGGAGTAGTCGTCGGTAGACTGTATCTTCCCACAGCGTCCCAATCGGTTCCACCGCCGCATCGTCAAGCTCGACGACAACAATGTATTCTGCGGGCAGAGTCTTTGAGATGATTGAGTAGTCAGAGCCCCCACGTGCAACGTGCCAAATATCGACGCAAAGCCCTCCCGCCGGATTTGCGACTTGGGTAACAAGATCGATGCCTTCTTCAATGGTGCTCATATTCGTTGCGAAGGGGAGCGTCTCTAGTGCGACGCGACATCCGTGCTGCGCGGCCTCGGTGGCAATACGATCGAATTCAATGGCGAACACATCGGGGTTTACAGGTGCGTTCGAGGTCTCTGGAGCGATTTTCACTGTTTTCGCGTCGAGAACCTCAGCGGCATGGAAGAGTTCCCTCCGCGTCTGATCGGACGCAGAACGGCGATCATCGTCTGCCCACCAGTCACCGAGAAATTCCAGTTCAACGTGGTCGAGACCATGGTCATTGAGCATGGACTTCAAATCGGCAAGGGACTGGGTTCTTTGATGCTCCATTAGATCGGCGTGCACCATGCCAAATCCCGACCATCCCGTGGCTGAAGCAGCGCGAATTCTGTCGAGCAAGGGGAGGGGACTCCGCTCGTCGACGCTTTGAGGCACGACGTTGCCAGCAGAAGACCAGCTTGTCGGTAGAAGCCGTGGGGGAAAGTCCTTGCTCATCAGTCACTCCGTTACTTCATTGTCGAGGCGGCTCTACTCGGGGCCGTTCTGGGGCGGACACCTTTGTGTTGGAGTGTTAAGTGTAAACGAACAAATCAATGGTTGCAATCGTTAGCAGCTGAGGGAGTCGTGAGATACAAACGTTAGCATTTGGGATTGTGTTCAGTGCTGATTTATGTGAAAGTAGCCCTGTTCGCCGGTCCGATGGGCAAGCTACGTGAGGCTGTTGGTCTTGGCCCTAAGGCAGCGGGCCGTTCGCAATTTGCAAAGGAGCAATGATTATGGGAATTCACTTACGAGGTAGACACCTCTGGAAGAAGCTCGGCACAGCTGCAATTACAGCTGGGTTGGTCTTCGGCCTAGCGGGCTGTGGCGGTGGTGGTGCCCAGGAAAGCGGGCCCGCCAGTGATCTCGAAGGGACCGGGTCGCTGGACGGGGAGGGGCAGACGCTTGTTGTGTTCATGCCAACGACTTCGAACGTTTATATGGCAGCCAACCTCGACTCCATCGAGCAGGAGGCGGCTGAGCTCAACTTCGAAGTCAAGTCGTTCGAGAACAACTTCGACCAAACTGAGCAGGATCAGCAAGTTCAAGAGTGGCTTGCCACTGGGCAAGAGGCCGCGGCCTATCTGTTCTGGCCGTCTGCGGCGGAAGCGGCGACCAACTCGATTCGACTGCTGGCTCAAGACGCTCCTGTTTTCCAGTTCAATCAGGGAGTGCAGGAGGACGCACAGGAGTTTGTGACCGCTTATGCGGGTGTGAGCGACTGGGGCATCGGACAGCAAGCTGGGATGAGCGCGCTCGAAGCGATCGGCGCGCAAGAAGAGGCGGGCGTGGAGTTCAGTGGGCCGGATGGGAAGCCGAACATTATTGAATTTAGGTTCCCGACCGGTTACGTTGCGGGCGATGACCGCCACGATGCATTCGTCGAGGCGACTGATGGTGCCTTCAACGAATTGATCGTGGAACCGCTCACGACTACGGATGCACAGGCCGGGTATGAGTCGGCAAGTCAGGTGATCCCACGGTTTAAAGCAGAAGGAATTGACTTCGTGTATGCGCAGAACAACAATTCTGCTGCCGGGGTCGTCCAGGCGCTTGAACAAAATGGCCTCACTCCAGGTGAAGACGTCATCGTGATTGCCGGCGACTATTCCGGCGACAAAGCTCCACTCCAAGAAGGCAAGATCCACTCGGCGGTCATCCAGTCACCGGTAATCGAGGGAATGCTCGTTGTCCGAGTTGCCGCGCAGTTCCTTGCTACTGGCGAGGTCGTCGAAGAGGAAGTGACGATCGAGGCGGACGAATCGAAGCCCGAACTTGAAATGGTTCCGCCTGCCACCACCACATTCATTATGAACCCGCCGGTGACTCAGGAAACGTATGACGACTTCTTGATCTGGGACATGACGATCGAAGAACTCGTCAAATAGTCGATTTTGAGGCGATGCCCGTGGGGATTGGGTAGAGGCGTGCAATCGCACCGCGCCCAGTCCCCAGGGAACCCGCCTCGATCAGCGTAAAGAGATACTCGATGAGGAATACGCAATGTACGAAGAACAAGCGCCTTTTCGGCTTTTGATAGAGAACGCTTCCAAGACCTATGGCGCTATCAAAGCGCTCGCTGATGTTCGGTTTGAACTCCGTGCTGGCGAGGTGATGGCGTT
This sequence comes from Gulosibacter sp., assembly GCF_052090685.1. Classification (NCBI taxonomy): domain Bacteria; kingdom Bacillati; phylum Actinomycetota; class Actinomycetes; order Micrococcales; family Microbacteriaceae; genus Gulosibacter; species Gulosibacter sp. The sequence goes on from NZ_JBQDBE010000003.1 coordinate 101,083, forward strand.
GCTCGGAGAAAATGGTGCTGGAAAGAGCACGATCGTAAAGATCATCTCGGGACTGGTTCGGCCTGACCCCGGTGCCAAGATCACGATTGACGGCAAAGCTGCGGACATTACGACTAATGGGCTCTCGCAAGCCGCGGGGATAGCGGTCGTCCAGCAGGAGTACAGCACTGTGGGCACCATGACAGTGGCAGAAAACCTGGTGCTCGGACAGGCGAACGCACCATTTTGGTGGGGCAAACGACGGCTCCGAGAGAATGCGGTCAAACTGTTGGCCCGCGTCGGACTCGAAGACCTCAACCCGGACACTGCCGTCGAGGAGCTTTCTGTTGCTGAAATGCAGCTGCTCGAAATTGCACGAGTGCTCGCTCGAGACGCCAAAATCGTGATTTTCGATGAACCGACTGCAGCACTCTCGGATGCGGAGATTGCACGAGTGTTGGAAGTAGTGAAGAAGCTCGCGGATGAGGGGCGCAGCGTCATATACGTTACCCACCGGCTCGGCGAAGTCTTTGAAATAGCTGATCGCGTGACGGTGTTTAGGAACGGCCGCAGTGCAGAGCCGCGAGAGATTGACTCGCTGGATGTCGATCAGGTGATTGCACTTATGATCGGTCGTCAATTGGGCCACATGTATCCGGATCGCTCTGCAGGAATCGCTGAGCCGGTACTTGAAGCCAGATCACTGCGTGCTCCCGGTCTTCGAGACAGCGTCGACATTGTCGTCCATCGGGGTGAAATTGTGGGCCTAACAGGGCAGCTGGGGTCAGGCACGCAATCGATAATGCAGACTTTGGCTGGAATGGAGCCCAGGCTCGGAGGCGAAGTTACGCTTCAGGGCGAATTGGTGGATCTGCACAGTCGTACCAAAGGGATCGAGCAAGGCGTTGCATATTGCTCTCCCGATCGGAAGCGGAACGGCATATTCGGCGGAATTTCAATTATCCGTAATCTATCCTCTGCCTGGCTCGAATCAGTCGCCACGCTTGGCATCGTCAACTCAAAGCAAGAATCAGACCGAGCACACAGCAATGCGCAGCAGTTCGCGATCGACGTGATGAGAATGCACTCGTCTGTTGGAACGTTATCGGGGGGTAACCAGCAGAAGGTTGCGCTCGGTAAATGGCTCGGCATTAATCCACGAGTGTTGCTCGTGGAGGAACCCACTCGAGGTGTTGATGTCGGCGCTCGAGCAGAGATCTATCGCCAACTGCGTGAACTAAGCGACGCAGGCGTGGCAATCATCGTGAGCTCCTCGGATACTAACGAAATATTCGGGCTTTGCGACACCATCGCTACTTACTACAAGGGCCGGCAAACCAACATCAGACCATGGAGCGAATGGACTGAGCCAGAGCTCGTTCGCGAAGTCATGCATCGAAAGGAAGCAATCAATGACTAAGACGATCGAAGAAGCTCGCACGACTCCAGTTCAGGTAGTTCAAAGCAAGAAGATTACCCTGCGGCATTTCGCAACCTGGGCACTCCCACTGCTATTGCTGGCGATTGTCGTGGTCGCCGCACTGACCACGCCTAGATTCATGAGTTTCGATAACTTGAGAGCAATTCTGATCAACGCCTCCGTAGTCGGGATTGTCGCGGTTGGGATGACTCCGGTGACAATTTCCGGAAACTTCTTCTCGCTCGGAGCAAGCCAATCCACGGTGCTATCGGCGGTAATGTTTTTGAGTGTTGGAAGTGCGACTGGTTCGGTGCTGGTGGGTGCATTGGCCGCTCTCGTTATCCTATGCGTAGTCGGCGTTGCTCAGGGATATATCGTATCCGCGGGCCTTAACCCGATTATCACAACCCTGGCAGCAGGAACTATTGTGTTCGGCCTCGTTACGGTATTTACCAACGGTGAGGTGGTCGCACCGCAGGGACTTGATATTAGCTGGATTGCCCTAACGAACTTTCTTGGGCTTCCATTGCCTGTGTATATCTTCCTCATATATCTCGCAATCAACTGGTTCTATATGGAACACACAGTGGCCGGTCGGCGAACCTACCTGATGGGCGCGAACCGAAGTACGGCTCAACTGAGCGGAATTTCGGTGCGAAAGACCACGATATGGGCATTTCTCTCGATGTCGATCGGCATCACAATTGCGGGCATCCTCTCCGCGGCTCAACTGCGCCAGGTCCAATCGGCGGACCTCTCGGGACTTACCATGGACGTCATCGCTGCGGTGCTCGTCGGAGGATCTGCGATCTCTGGCGGTGAGGGATCGCCGTTGCGTTCGGCTCTTGGCGCCATCCTGATCGTGACGCTCGGCAACATTATGCTGCTCCACGGTCTGCCCACGGGCGTCCGACTGCTTGGCGTCGGGATCCTGGTCGTAGCCGTTGTTTCTGTTCTCCATGTGCTCCGAAAGGCGACGGCACGATGAAAAGCAATACTCAACAACTCGTGCGTAATTACGGTCTACAGCTCGGCATTTTCGTTGCTCTAGTGATTACGCTGGCGTTTATTGCGCCCACATTCCGGGGAGACTCGGCAGTCTACGCGACGCTTGAACGACTCTTGCTAATCGGCATCATCACGGCTGGTCTGACGGTGACAATGATTGCTGCCGAACTGGATCTCTCCGTTGCCGGACAGGCGGTGCTCGCTGGCGTTATCGCGGTACAACTGGGCGATCTTGGGCTATTCCCCAGCATAGCTATCGCGTCGGCCATTGGTCTGCTGATAGGACTGTTCCAGGGGTGGTTGATCGCCAAGATCGGCATCAACTCGTTGGTGTTCACTGTCGGAATGCTGACCGTCCTGCAAGGCGTGGCCTGGCTTGTCGCTAATGGTGGCCCCGTAATGCTCAGCAACTACATGGCGACTGACGTACTCCTCGCTCGGTACTGGGTATTCTCGCCGCTCTCAATTACCGCCATTGTCGTGGTTGTTGCTGTTGGTATATTCCTCACCTACAGCAAGTGGGGGCGCGAGATCTACGCTGTAGGTGGTGCACGACATGAAGCGGTCGCTGCGGGTGCGTCGGTAAAGCGGTCAATGGTTTTGGCTTTCGGAATCTCCGGGTTTTGCGCAGCGCTCGCAGGCGGACTCTCTTCACTGAAGGGCGGATCTGTCACGCCTGACAGCTTTGGTGCCGTCATGCTCACCTGTGTCGCAGCTGCGCTTATTGGTGGCGTCAGCCTTACCGGCGGCCGAGGGAACGTAGTCAATATCGTCCTGGGCATTCTCATCATTGTCGTGCTCGCAGCTGGACTCTCCGCTATGGGAGTGGCCTCGTACTTCACAGAATTAATCACAGGTGTCCTGCTGCTGGTTGTGATTGTTGTCGAATTCATCATTCTCAGGGTGGCGAGGCGAAACCGGATCGCGAAGCTCCGAGAAGCACACACAACTGCATAGGAGCAGAAATATTATGAACACCGATACTTTGAAATCATCAGGAAGAGAGCGAACCCCGATACGTGGAAAAGTGGCATTCGTCACTGGTGCTTCTTCCGGCAATGGAAGGGCAATCGCTCTGAGACTTGCTCGAGACGGAGCCAAAGTAATATGCGCCGATCTTCGACGAGATGCACACGCACCATCGTTCGACGGTGATGTCGCCACTGACGCGATGATCAGTGATGCCGGTGGCGACGCGCTCTACGTCGAGTGCGATGTTACAGACGGGGAGTCGGTACGTGCCGCGTATGCGCGAACGATTGAGCATTTCGCGCGGCTTGACATCATCGTCGCGAATGCAGGCATATCTCCACAACCTCCGGTTGCGCTTCCGGAAGAGGAGTTTGACACGTTCCGAAAAGTGACACAGGTTAATCAGGAGGGAGCTTGGTGGACTGCTCGCGAAGGTTCCCGGATCCTTCGTAGCCAAGGAGAAGGCGGCCGGATCGTCCTCATTTCATCCGTTGCCGGACTCGTTGGGACCGACTCGGGTGCGCACTACTGCATGAGTAAGGGCGCCGTGAATCAACTGGCAAAGGCGCTTGCTTTTCAAGTTGCTGCGAGCAATATCACCGTGAATGCGGTGTGCCCTGGTTTCATTCGTACAGCCATGACTGAGCAATATCTTTCTGAACCCGAGCGGGCAAAGTTAGTGAGCCGTCAGCATCCACTGGGGCGAATCGGCGAGGCCGCGGATGTAGCGAATGCAGTGGCGTTCTTAGTTGGCCCAGATTCCAGCTGGATCACCGGAGTTTTGCTGCCAGTCGACGGTGGGTACACCGCAATTTAGAAAAAGATGAGCCATAAACAGCATTTCGTCTCCAATAACGAAAATCAGTAAGGAAATCGAGCTATGGGAATACGTTTGGAAGGCAAGACAATTGGTATCACCGGTGCCGCGAGCGGCATGGGACTTGCGTTTGCCCACCGGTTTGCCGATGAGGGCGCTAACGTCCTCATCGTGGACCTAGATCGAGGCGCGGCTGAAGCGGCTGCAAAAAGTATTATTGCCGCGGGAGGAAATGCAGTTTCAGCCCAAGCCAACGTCACCGATCGTGGGCAGATCCGTGCCGCGGTTCAGGTCGCAGTGGCTGCATTCGGACGGATCGATATCTGGTTCAATAACGCTGGTCTGAACAGGCCTATGAGTTTCATTGACATAACCGAAGAAAATTGGTCATCGATCATGGACGTGAATGCACTCGGTGTGCTTATCGGAACCCAAGAGATAGCAAAGCAAATCGAAGCACAGGGGGGTGGTGGGAAAGTCATCAACACATCTTCCATCTCAGGACGAGTCGGTGATGCAAATACTGCACCATATTGTGCAGCCAAATCCGCAGTTATCTCGCTCACGCAGTCAGCCGCTAAAGCACTTGCTCCAAAAGACATAACTGTGAATGCATTTGCGCCAGGCGTCGTAGCTACTCCGCTTTGGACCAAACTGGACGAGGACTTGATGTCGATCGGGGCTTCCAGCGCTCCGGGTGAAGCAATGAAGAATTTCTCCTCAGATATCCTCCGCGGTCGAGCGGCAGAAGCAGAAGATATCGTCGGAACGGCGCTTTTCCTCGCCTCTGAGGATTCCAACTATATGACAGGTCAGGTCATCATGATCGACGGCGGCATGGTCCTGGTCTAGCGCTAACCATCAAATACTTGAAAGGGTTAAATATGAGTGGAAATGTTGGTTCGAAGGTTGCTTTCATTACTGGCGCGACGGGTGGTCAGGGGCGTATCGCAGTTGAGCGATTCATCACAGAGGGTTACCGAGTGGTCATGGCGGATTTGTTTGCTGAACCATTGGAGCGAGTCAGGGTAGAAGTACTGCAGTCTCATCCAAGTGCGGAACTGCTGCCATTGGTCGTTGACCAAGCCTCTGAAGAATCACTCCGAGATGCGGCGGAGAAGACCCGTGAATGGGCGGGCCAAATTGACGCCCTAGCGCTTTTTGCTGGTGTAGTTCAGAGCGATGGACTTCCCTTGTTAGAAATGTCGACAGAGGAATGGGATCGTGTTCATAGTGTAAATTTGCGTGGTGTCTTTCTTGCTTGCCGTGAGCTCGTCCCGCTGATCCCACATAATTCTGGCGGTTCGGTCGTGACGATCTCTTCCTGGTGGGGGCGAAATGCGCATCCATTCTATTCTGCATACTGCACCTCGAAGGCCGGAGTAATCAGCCTGACGCAGGGACTTGCGGCTGAGTTGGCAGATTTCGGTATACGGGTCAATTCGGTTGCTCCCGGCAACATCGATACCGCGATGCACCGAGCGGCGCTCGAAGGTGAGGCCGCAGAACGAGGCATCACATTCGATGAAATGCGCGATATTGAATGGTCGAAGATTCCGCTCAAAGTTGCGGGGCCGCCAGAATCAATTGTCGACGCCGCGTACTGGCTTGCTTCCGACCAAGCGTCATACGTGACGGGGGCTACCATCGATGTTAACGGCGGAGTGCTTATGACGTAGCGAGACGTCGACGCGGCCGTTCTTCTAGAACTAATGCTCTAGAAGAACGGCCGCAACTGTTCACGGTTGTTCTGCGAAAAGCCGCACCAAGATGAGTTCCGGAGGGCGTGTTGAGATCGGTGAGATTCTCCTCAGAAAGTTGAGGCCTCAAATGAGATATGCGGCAATGGTGGCGAGATCACAGCTGGAACCTAGGCGTTGTTGGTAGTGGTGTTCCACGGAGTTGGTGTGTAATCTCGGGACATCGTGGACAGTGAATCTCATCACTTCGCGGACGGTCGACCTCAATGCTTCGTACACAACTACCAAACGATTTCGGAGCACCACGACCTGGCACCCAGTTATCACGGGGTGAACGTTTCGGGGAGTTCTCGTTCCCGGGCTTCGAATTCCGCGAGAAACTCGGCGTGCCTCGCAGCCCACGCCTTCGACGGAATCGTCATCTGAACGCCTTGAATCGAGTACGACAACACGTAACGACTCCGTACTCGAAGCGCGACCATCGGCAACGGAAACGAGAACACCACCTCTCCCGTGTCGATATCCGACAACAAGAACTCCTCATCCGTGATCGTGCGATACCACTTACGGCCGGCAAACGGCGCAGGCAGCGACACGTGATAGCCAAGGTAGTACACCTGTCGATTGTTGACGGTGACCTCCACGATCGATTGATTCGCAGCTTGGTCCGACCCAACCTCCGTGTGGTCAGGCAGCGGCCGCCCACTCTTCGATACCGTGACCGTCGCATACCGCAGATCAGTCTCGTCAACATGGCGCTGCTGACGATACTGCGACGCTCTTGCCTCCAGCACTTCAACCGCGATGGGTTCGCTGGCTGGCGTGTACTCGAGCAACGCCCACGCTTGCGCGGGCGCGGACTGCCCCAAGGCTTGATGAGGTCGACGGAGGTTGTAGTGTTCGCGATATCGCGTGATCAACGTCCGAACCTCGTCAAGCGACCCTGGCCGGTTCGCGTCCAGGAACCGCTTCAATGTTTGATGTGACCGTTCATTCTTCCCCTGCGTCGTCGGCCGACCTGGCCGGCCACTGATCGGCATCGTGCCTTTCGACGCGAGATAGATTTCGACCGCCCCGATCTCGCCACGTCGTAACTGATTGAAGGCGTAGGAGTTGTCCGATCACAGTTCCTGCGGGGCCCGTACCGGTCGATCGCGGTTTCCAGGACCGATTTGGCGTCGGCACTGTTCTCGTGACGGTGATGGGCCCAGCTGCCGGTATCGAACCGGGTCGCATCATCCAGCATCTGCTACACCGTCACCTTTTGCCCCGTGGTGAGTCGATGCTCGAATGCGTCAAGCTGCCATAACGCCATCGCGGTGGACCGCACGAACGGCACGTACGACGATTTCGGTCGTTTTCGTGGCGTCACCTCAACATGCCCAACTTTGGCGAGCAGTCGGGCGATTGTCGCGACTGAAGGCACGGCCCCGCCAGGGAAATCGGTCTGTAAACAGGCTTCGTGGCGAACTGTTTTGGGTCCGTAGTCCCAGCCATCTGCTTTGAGTCGTTTACGGATTTTCACGAGCGCGTTGACCACCTCCGGGCCGTACTTCCGTGTTGGTTGTTTCGGGGCCCGTGACTGCGGGTGCAGGGCCGCGGTTGAGGTGCGGGCCGCTTGGTCACGGATTTTGTAGAACACGCTGCGTGAGATCTTCTGCGCCCGGCAGAACTCGACCACCGTTAACGCGTCGGGCTGCGTGGGGTCGTAGTTGATGATCAGTGCCCTTGTTCGGGGTGTAAGCGCGTTTGACATGCGCTCAACACTGACCCAAAACTCATGCCGCTCGTGTCCTCGATGCGTTGAGACATCCTGTCCACGATGTCATGACATCGTGTGTCCGCGATGTGATGAGACAGGACATACGAGGCATTGAGGTCGACCGTCCGCGAAGTGATGAGATTCACTGTCCACGATGTTCCGAGATTACACACCAAATCAATGGAACACCGCTACCGAATACCCTATCTTCCAGCAGCCATTCAGATACTGGGCGGAGCGGTTGAACTGCGCTCTACGAACTCCGGTACGAGCATGATCCGGACTGGCGAAGAGGCATCACCGGAGATCGCTGAGAAGGCGAGTCGAGCGCTGTGTCGACCTAGCTCGCGCGCTGGCAACCGCACTGTGCTTAGAGGAGGGTCGATGTGGTCGATGAGCGGGGCATCGTTATAGCCAACGACAGAGATGTCCTCAGGGCAACGAAGCCCGAGTTCTCTTATGGCGTCGATGGCACCAACCGCGAGGAGGTCATTGTGGGCAAATATCGCTGTGGGACGGTCCATCAGGAGGCGGTGCTCGAGGAGCGTTTTCGTAAGACGATATCCCTCAGCGATTGTGCTCGATTGAGCGACTTCCTGGTGAGAAAGATCGCGCACATTGGGATTCTGGGTGATCGCCTCGTGATACCCCTGGCTTCGCCCGATGAATGACGAGATGGCAGGTGTCCCCTGAAGTTGAGCGATACGGCGATGGCCGATATTGATGAGATGGGAGACAGCGGTCCGGGCCCCCATGAGGTCATCTTGCAAGGCTTCTCGTCGCCCATCGATGTGCCCGTGGGAATCTTCTGGATCTGGCAACGTGCGGACAGCGAGAATGACCGGTATCTGAGCCTCCACCGACTTGATAAACTCCTGGTCTGTGATGTGGACAGCGCTTACGATCACTGCGTCTACCCGGTTTGCGATGAGGCGGGAAACTACGCGCCGCAATGTCCCAGGGTCGTCGTGGGTTTCGGCCACGAGCGGCATTACTCCTAGAGGCTTAGCCTCGTCGTCGACGCCACGGAGCAGCTCCACGAAGTAGGGATTGGACAGGTCGGCGACGACGACACCGAGTGTGTCTGTCGTACCTTTTCTGAGGGACTGCGCTACGGCGTTTGGTCGATACCCAAGCTGTGCTGCACTTTCGAGCACTCGTTTGCGAGTGCTCGAATTGACCAAGCCAAATTGATTCGCGCTCAGCGCGCGCGATGCGGTTGCAACGTGGACGCCCGCGAGTTCGGCCACATCTCGCAGTGTAGCGGATTTGGCATTTGCCAAGGGAATCACCAAACTCTCTGTTGGGTCGTGAGTGACGCGTAGGATGAATTCGCTTCAATGAGCTCGTCTAACGGATGCATAGGGAAGACAAACGGGCGATTTTTGCGAGCACAACCTTTCCTCGATCCGTGCCGCGGAATACCCGTCGCTATGCAGCGAGTACGTCTCGACTGCAAACACCATACCCGCCTTGAACTAGACTGGCTCCCGGACGTTGTTCATCAGCGAGGCGATTAGACGTTCGAACTCGCCAAGTCCCGTGGAATGGCAGGGCGGCAATTCGGAAGTGGGGAGGTCTATCACGGGCGCTCACGGCATCGTTCTTGCGATGCCACTTATAAGAATGGCCTGCGTCCTCACCTCACGAAAAGTGGCAGCCACTCTGCTGCTCGCAAGTTGCTCAGCCGCCGCCACGTCATCACCTGAGACGACCGAAAGCGGGCCTTGACGCACCGGCGGCGCTGCGAAATACGGACTAACATCCGTACGTGAGCATTCCGAAGCCGAGTCTTCGAAACCTCTTGCTCGTGCTGGCTGACCTTACGGGGGCGGTAGTGCCACCCAATCCCTCATCAACGGGTCGCTTTCTGGAGTAATCGGAAGCGGATTGCACGCCGCCTCGATTTCGTTCGGAATCGGCCTAGTCTTGATCGCCATCATTACGCTGTCGCGGCGGGACGCGCGTCAAGGCGTGGACGCATCGTCGCGGCCGTGCGTTGCGGGGAGCTGCCGTGGTGGGGACTGCTCTGCGGGGCTGTGTGCTGCCACGTTCGTGCTAGGACAGGGTGTCACGGTGCCGATTCTCGGTGTCGCCGTACTGATGACCTCGATGGCCGTCGGACAATTGCTCGGGTCGCTCGCGGTCGACCACTTTGGTTGGCTTGGTGCCCCAGAAAAGCGCATCACGCGGTTGCGAGGTCTCGGCGCGGGGCTCGCCATTGTCGCGGTGGGCTTGATCGGTGTGGATGCGGGCATGGATCTCGGCTCGATTGGCCTGATGGTGCTCTCTGTCGCAGTGGGGTTCCTGCTTGCGCCACAACTCGGCATCACCGGAACGGTGCGGTCGCACGCGCAGGATTTGATCGGTCCGTCACTGCTCAATTTTGTTGTCGGCTTCATTATTCTGGCTGCCGCAGCGCTGATCAGTTCTGCAGCGGACTGGGTCGAGTTCACCGGCTTCCCCAGAGGCTGGTGGCTCTATCTCGGCGGTGTCATCGGCGTTATCTACCTCTTTCTCGTCGCGTCTGTCGTGCGCACGATCAGGGTCTTCGTGCTTTCGCTCGCACTCGTCGGCGGGCAACTGCTTGGCTCGTTGATCTTCGACCTCGCCTCCGGCCGTGCGAGTTGGATACTCGCGATCGGTGCCGCGCTGGCCTTCGTCGACATTACGGTCGCGCATTTGGGGTCGCGGGTGCGGTAACCCTTTCCATGTGATGCTTACTGACTGGAACCAGCTGGAAGCCAATTCCCTTCGAAAACCCTACGAAAACCCTACGAAAACACTAAGAAAACCTTTAGGGTTGCAATATGGCTTTCCAGCGTAGGGTGACCATCGGTGTAGCGGCACGACGTGTGGGCGTACCAGCCTGGCGTTTGCGCGCCTGGGAGGGCGCTGGTCTGATTCGCCCAGAGCGGACAAGCAAGGGGTATCGCCTCTATAGCGAAGATGACTTAGGCCTTGCCGCTCGCCTCGCATCAGAACACTCTCATGATCGGATGGCTTTAGTGGCGCTTGAGCATGCGGCGGATCCAGGGAATGAAACGCTGACGACTCGTGAGCCCCATTTGAACGTCACTGAATCTGCGCCGCAAAGGTTCGCCGCGGCTTCGACGGATCACTATTTGAGTCAGCAGTCTGAGAAGCATGCAGAAAGCCGCCCGCCAGCTACCCGACAAGAAGAAGAGTCGATAATTCGTCATCTAGTGAGCGGACTACAACGCTCGGATGATGCCCAAGAGGTGTATTCCGTTGCCCTTGAATGTGCCTTACATGTGGCAGGCACAGGCATCGGTTCGCTGAGCGCCGTTGACTCGGCCCGTCAGCAATACTCATTGCTTGCAAGTCAGGGGCTTTCTAAACGGTATTTAGAAGGTATTGAAGCCTGGCGATTACAAGAGGGTTTCGCTGGACGCGCATTTAGCCAGCGAGAGACCATCGTGCTCGGGGACATCCAGGAGGATCGTTCTGTAACTCGAGAGAGCGTGCGCGCCGAAGGAGTTCGAGCATACGCATGTGTGCCGCTCTTACGCGGCCAACGGCGACTCGGCATTCTGCAGGTGTACGGTTCACGTCCCAACAGCTTCAGCGTGCAACAGATCGCAATGCTCGAACTGATCGCTGCGATGGTTGCGCCGAGCCTAGAAATCGCTGATCTACAAAGCCACGTTGACGCATTGCAAGAGGAACGCGCGCGTTCTTTTCGTGAATGGGCCACACAAGTTACCGCAAGCGCGCATCAAGAACGAGCGGAAGTTGCGGACCAGCTTGATGATCAGCTGCTATTGCTGCGCGAAGGATCAGCCGATTCCATTTCCATTGCGGAATCGATCGAATTAGTAATTTCTCGACTTCGAAGCGGTCGTGACGAACAAGTAGATCTCCTCCCACTCGTGCGTTCAAACATCATCGATCGGCTGTCGAAATTGCATTCCGTGCATACAAACCTTGAGGTGGGCGATTGGCCTAAGTCGCTACCGAGCGGTCACGTTTCGCGACTTTATCTCGTCATTCTTGCCCTTGCGGAGAGCGCTGCCGCGCTGGCTCAGTCACAGTTGCGAATTCGGTTCGACAGTGAAGACGGTGCTCTACGAGTTTTGCTCGCAGATGATCGAGAAATGCCTATCAGCGGTATCAAGAGTGTTCCGGTCGACCCAAACACACTCATGACCATCAAGCACCTAGGGGCAAGCGTGCAATTACAGCCCGTCGGTCCCGGTGAATCAGTAGGCTTGTTGATTTCGGTTCCAAGAACGACTTTCGAGGTCCGCGGGGATGACCTCACGGTCCGTGAGCGACATGTTCTTGAAGCATTGCGGCTTGGCGCATCCAACCGTGGGATCGCCGCAGAACTGGGAATCTCCGTCAAGACATTGCAGAATCACCTCACGTCCCTGTACCGAAAACTTGGCGTGGCTAGTCGAGCTCAAGCAGTCGAGTATGCCGATCAAGTCGAAGTTCGGGAGCTCTCTCACGACTGATCGCCTGAGAACTCTTCCCAAGCATGAAGGGAGGGGTCCTATGTGCGAGAGCAACTGAAGTCCTCATTCCAATAGGGGATCGAGCCGTCCTACGGTGTGGTCATCCCAAAACACCGTGGTCATTGGGAGGGCTTCGAAGTCGAGGTCCGTCGCATTGGAAGAGGAGCCTCAAGGCATGACAGTTCAGGACCCACCCCGAGTAAGGACGATGGAATGGTATCGATCACGGTCGTTGTGGCTCGAAGATGCACTCGAGGACGCTGAGCTTCGCCCTTCGCTAGAGGGTGAGATTGACGCAGACGTGGCCATCGTTGGAGGTGGGCTCATCGGTGTTTGGTTGGCCTATACCCTTGCCGTGGAAGCCCCGGAGCTGAACGTTGTAATTCTTGAACGGGATGTTGTGGGCTTCGGCGCTGCGGGGCGCAACGGAGGTTGGGCAGGTGCAGGTATCGCAGGCTCACCTGAACGCTATGCGCGAAGTCGAGGATGGGATGTAGTGCGTGAGGGCGCAGCCATCTTCCGTGACGCTGTTGCCGACATTGGTCGGACTGCCGAGACTGAACAGATCGACTGCGGATTCATCCAAGGTGGAACGCTTGCCTTCGCAAGTTCCACACCGCAAGCCGCTCGCCTTCACAAAAGTACGAAGAATGCAGAAAAGCTTGGCATCGCAGGTCCGGGCGACCGGATGCTCAATCTGGACCAGGCGAAAGCAATCGTGGACATTCCGACGATGAAAGCAGCGCACTTCACGCCTGATTGCGCAAGAATCGATCCCGCGATCCTCGTTCGTGACCTTGCTGCGTCTGCTGAGCGACGTGGGGTTCGGATTTTTGAAGATAGCGAAGTGATCGACACCCGCAGTCACAAGGCAATTACAAACGGTGGTCGAGTCAACGCAAACCGAATTGTGCTCGCTACGGAAGCATGGGCTCCCCAATTACCGGGCGGGATGCTCACAAGTCTTCCGCTGACATCGATGATGATTGCGACGGAGCCCTTGCCCGAACACGTCTGGGATGAAATTGGGTGGCCCCAAGGCCTCACAGTTCGCGATAAATCGCACCTATTCTTTTACGCACAGCGGACTCGAGACAACCGCATTGCGATTGGTGGACGAGGGTCACCGTATCGGCTCAGCGAACCGTACGCCGAATTCGGAGCACGTGATGAGCCGGTATGGCAGCGACTTCGTGCGACTATCGATGAGCATTTTCCAGCTGCTTCCGGGGCCAGCATTACTCATTCTTGGGGTGGCATTCTGGCTGTTCCGCGCGACTGGAGTATGTCTATCCGGTACGATCACGCAGCTGGAATTATTCGTGCTGGAGGTCTCGCAGGCCATGGTGTTGTCGCAGCAAACGTAGTCGGAAGAACAATCGCTGACATGCTGCTTGATCGTGACACCAAATTGACCCGCATGCCATGGGTGGAACATCGGTCACGACGCTGGGAGCCTGAGCCTGCGCGGTTCATTGCAGCCAACGCCATTGTGCAGTTGCTCAAGAGCGCGGACGACTACGAGGACCGGACCGATAAGCCCGCGTCACGGTCAAAGCTCGTGGCCCCGTTCATGCCGCCAGCTTAATCCGCACCACTAACCGTCGAAGGAGACAAGATGAGAATTGGAATTGAATGTGGTGGCACCTTCACCGACGTTGTGGCGACGGATGACCACGGCGAAATCGTCGCCACTGCGAAGGTGTTCTCAACACCAGAAGATCCGTCGAAGGCAGTACGGGCCGGTCTCGCTGAACTTGATGACGCGAAGGTAGCCGGATCCGATCTGCTCCACGGCTCAACGGTCGCGACGAATGCGGTGCTGGAACGTAAAGGCGGCCCCGTAGCTCTCATCGCCACTCGTGGTTTCAAAGACATTGTGTTTCTGCAGCGACAGGACCGCAGCACGATGTATGACCTTAACTATGTAAAACCCGAGCCGCTCGTCAGCAGGGAAGCGATCATCGAAGTGAACGAGCGGATCAGCGTTGGCGGAGAGATCGTTCTCGAGCTGGAACAAGACGCAGTACGCGAGACAATCCAAGCGATTCGCAAAACGGCACCCGCCGCAGTCGCGATCAGCCTCCTCCACGCCTACGCGAATCCTGCGCATGAGCTCCAGTTAGCGAACGCCATCCGCAAAGAGTTCCCGGAATTGCCGATTTCGTTGAGTCATGAAGTGGCTCGTGAATTTCGCGAATACGAGCGAACCACCACGACGGTAGTGGACGCATTCATTCGCCCTATGGTGTCGAGTTATCTCGGCCGACTCCGTTTGGTCGCTTCGGAATCCGGAATTGAATCGCTCGGGGTCATGCAGTCGAACGGCGGTATCGTTACGCCGGAAGTTGTTGTTGCTAAGCCGGTTTCAATGCTCATGTCTGGGCCTGCTGCAGGAGTGTCGGGAGCCGTTACCATCGGCGCACGCTCTGGTCTTGACCAAATCGTCACGATGGATATGGGAGGTACGAGCACCGACGTCGCATTCGTGCGTGACGGTGAACCGGACCTCGCCAGCGAGACAGTGATTGACGGGCTGCCGCTACGCGTGCCGCTGGTGGACATTCACACAGTGGGCGCGGGTGGTGGGAGCATCATCTCGATTGACGCTGGTGGTCTGCTCACGGTTGGCCCGAAAAGCGCCGGTGCCGATCCGGGCCCGGCATGCTACGGTCGCGGCGGGACGGAACCCACGATTACGGATGCAAATCTCATCGTGGGCGCGATGCCAGACGATTCGAAATTGGCGGGCCGCTTCCCTCTCGACAAGGAGGCTGCAAGACAAGCACTCGAACCGATCGCTGAATATTTCCGAGTCTCGGTCGAGCAGGTTGCATCGGACGCAATAACACTCGCCAATGCAGCTATGGCTGGGGCAATCCGAGAAGTGTCTCTCGAACGTGGTCATGAAGTCGGTGCTGCGACTCTGATCGCGTATGGTGGCGCTGGCGCCCTGCACGCTGCTGACGTGGCAGCACAGCTCAACATCGCAAAGGTATTGGTACCTCCACACGCCGGGCTCACATCAGCCTATGGCCTTCTTACCTCACGTTTTCAACGCGATTTTGCACAAACGTGGTTCCGCGACGACATCGAACAGCTCGATGGCAACATCCTTA
This sequence comes from Gulosibacter sp., assembly GCF_052090685.1. Taxonomy (NCBI): domain Bacteria; kingdom Bacillati; phylum Actinomycetota; class Actinomycetes; order Micrococcales; family Microbacteriaceae; genus Gulosibacter; species Gulosibacter sp. The sequence goes on from NZ_JBQDBE010000003.1 coordinate 116,341, forward strand.
GGGGAAGGCTCGATGAGCTTCGTGACGAAGCACTCGCTGATGTGGCCGCCTATGGGATTGATACGTCAGCGGTCACGCTGACCTGGCACGCGGATCTTCGATATCGAGGTCAAGGTTTTGAGCTGTCGACTCCGCTCAACCGTGAAGAGTCAATCAGCACGATTATCGCGCGATTCCACGAAATGCACGCTCGCCAATACGGTCACTCAAGCCCGGGCAGAGCCATTCAGCTCGTTACATTGCGAGTCAGAGTTGCGCTGCCAGCTCCACCGACTCGGGGAGTGTTGCCTGATCAAGAAGCAACCACGCACTCGACCGTGACACTGCATCTTGACGGCAACCGTGTCGAAGGGATTGAGCTAAACCGCGCTGGTATCGGTACCGGCATCGATGGACCAGCAATTATCACTGACGTCACCGCAACGACGCTCGTACCGATTAACTGGCGGGCGTCACTGGACCAACACGGCAATATTTTGCTCACTCGGAGGGACTCATGACCACATCAACGGCTCAATTGGGCCTATTCAAATCAGCACTTGAATCGCTCACGCGGGAGATGGCGGTGAATCTTCGGCGAGCCGCGTTCTCGTCCATCGTTCGTGAAGCCCGAGATTTTTCGGTTGCACTCGCTGATCGGCGTGGGGGCATCGTCGCTCAGGCCGAATGTATCCCAATCATGACAGCAGGCGTGTCTATCGCCCTTCAAGCGGTTCTCAAAGAAATCGACGCGGATTCGTTGACCCCAGATGACGCGGTCCTCTACAACGATCCATTCAAAGGGGGCCAGCACCTCCAAGACATCTATTTGTTCTCGCCGATTTTCATTGATGATGAACTTGTCGCATTTTCTGCAACAACGGCTCACCACGTCGACGTCGGCGGTGCTTTCGCAGGCCTGAGTGCTGACGCAACAGAGGTTTATCAAGAAGGGCTCCGACTGCCACTTGCTAAGTTCTCCGTGTCACGAGACTGGTCGTCACCGCAAGGATTTGTCCGACGCATCATCGAGAACAACGTCAGGGTTCCGAATCTCGTAATTGGAGACCTTGAAGCACAGTTCGCAGCGAACGCCATCGGTGCTACGCGGCTTCATGAAATCTTCCGCAGGTTCGGTCATTCCGAAACTCTCGCAGGGATGAGCGACCTTCAAGATTACTCAGAGCGTCGCTTTCGCGCCGCGATTAGCGAGATCCCTGATGGCGAGTACCGCTCGGTCCAAACGTTCGATGGACGCCCGTGGGGGCTCGAGGACGTTGAAATCGTGGCGGCCGTTACTGTCAGCGGTGAGATGTTGAAGGTCGACTTCACTGGGTCTGGAGATCAACTCGTAGGCAATGTCAACTGCCCGTTTGCGTCGACGGTATCTGCGGTCCAGAGCGCCATCCGCTGCATGATCCCTGACCGGACCATTCCCTTCAACGAGGGATGCAATCGACCGATTGAGATCATCGCGCCCTACGGCTCCATTCTCAATCCCGCACCACCAGCCGCCGTTCGAGCTCGCCTGACTCCGGCAAGCCGCGCATTCAACGCTGTAGTTCAGGCGATGGGAGAAGCAGTGCCGGCTTCGGCCGTCGCCACGGGGTTTGACACTACGACCGCGTTTGCCGTGAGCCATTTGGCCAAGGATGGAAACTACCAAGTGGTCGTTGAAATCCTTGGTGGCGGTTGGGGAGGCTGCCGACACAATGACGGTGCTGATGCGCTCGATAACCCAATCTCAAACTGCGCTAATGCTCCCGTGGAGTCCCTCGAAACCGACTACTCTCACTTCATCATTGACGAGTATTCGCTGACCGCGAGCTCCGCTGGTGAGGGACGACAGCGAGGCGGTCACGGCCTGCGGCGCGTGTATCGAGCAATGCACGATGGTGTCGGAGTTGCCGGATATGCGGACCGACACCTGAAGGGGCCGGAAGGGCGTGATGGTGGAGAGTCGGGCGGCCCCGGGCAATTTCGGATCATTCGCGCTGACGGAACCACCGAACAAGTTCCGCCTGTGTACCAACGAACTCTTAACGCGGGCGATCGAATCGAGATCGTCACCGGCGGAGGAGGCGGTTACGGCGATCCGGCTGATCGATCCGAAACAGAATCAATAAATGACCAACTTGCCTTCCCCGAAGAAGCGGCGGGCAGCACCAGTACAGGAGAGTCATCATGTCAGTAAATAACTCGGTGGCGACAGGCTCTAAGCCCAAGGCATCCATGCCACGAATCGCGGCAGCAGCAGTCATCGGCACTTCGATTGAATGGTACGACTTCTTTGTCTTTGCTCAACTTTCAGCACTTGCGCTGAACTCAGTATTCTTCCCCGAGGCGTCGGCACTTACTGGTGTCCTAATCCTTTTTGCTACTCAGGGAGTCGGCTTCGTTGCGCGACCGCTGGGCGCAATCATCTTCGGTCACATCGGTGACCGTGTAGGGCGCAAACAGACGCTCATCGTCACGTTGCTGCTCATGGGAATTGCGACATTCGCCATGGGGCTGCTTCCAACATTTGCGCAGTGGGGATATGCCGCTTCGATTGTGCTCGTCGTACTCCGCGTAGCGCAGGGACTCGCGGCTGGCGGCGAATGGGGTGGCGCCGCGCTGATCGGTGTAGAAAACGCACCTGCGAATAAGAAAGCCCTATACGGTTCGTTCGCGCAACTTGGATCACCCGTGGGTTTGGTACTCGCAACCGTGGTCGTACTGGTGACGAACGTATCCATGACCTCAGAAGCATTCATTGAGTGGGGCTGGCGAGTGCCCTTCCTCATCTCAATCATTCTCGTTCCAATCGGCCTCATCATCCGAACAAAGATTTCGGAGAGCCCGGAGTTCACTGCGCTTCAAGAAACTGAGGACAAAAAGTCGGCACCGCTTGTGCAAGTTTTCCGCTACCAGTGGAAGCAGCTGCTCGTCGGTATCGGTGCGTTCACCGGTGTGTTCTTGAGTTATTACCTCATGACATCGTTCATGCTTGCCTACGCACGAAATACACTGGGTATGGACAATTCTGTCTCGTTGCCGTCGAACCTGATTGCGGCAATCGTGGAAGGCCTGTTCGTTGTCGTCGCGGCGGTGTTGAGTGTCAGAATCGGGACGAAGCGGATTAATACCGTGTCAGCTATCGGACTATTGGTCTGGGCGCTGCCGTCCTTCTGGCTCGCCGCATTTGCACCGCCTTGGGGAATGTACGTTTCCGTCGGTGTATCGATGGTGTTTGTTGGAGCCGCGTATGGGGTGCTCGCTTCAGACGTTTCTCGACTGTTTAGCACCGACACGCGCTACACAGGAGTATCCCTTTGCTACCACCTGGCAGCTGTCCTCGGTGGTGGCCTTGCGCCGATCCTTGCAACTGCAATGCTCGAACAATCGGGAGGAAATATCTTCCTGATCGGTATTATCCCGGCAGTTGCTGCGGTCATAATGCTCGTGTGCTGCCTTCTGCTCCCGCGATTCCAGACGGACCTCGACACTCAAACGGTGGGCACCGTTACTAGGGCTCACGAATCTGTCTGAGTCCGTTCCAAGACGACGGTCAGTGCTCCACATGCAACTGCGCATGAGGAGCACTGACTTTTTCCGTCCCTGGGCCATCCCGTTTCGCCCTCGAATTCTTTTCTGCAAATTGAGGTAGGGGTGTCGGGAGTGAACTATCACCTCCGAACACCCCTACCTGCCGCGAATCGCAGTGGCTCGAACTAGGCCGAACAAAGCCGCACCGCGAATCGCAGTGCCTCAAACAAAGCCGCAGTTTCATCACGAAAATCGGCCCCGCACCGGCCGTTTGCTAGCCTCTTGAACGCACTGTGAGAGATCCCCCTCACCTCAAGGCCTAACTCTGGCCCCACCGAGAGGAACATCGTGGACGTCCCCGCAAACCCCAAGAATGAACCAAATTTGAGTTCACAGGGCGGAGGTGAATCCAAAACAGCCACGGTGACGCCGCCCAGCAAAGGCAAGAAAACCTATCCAAAGGTCAACTGGCCGGTATTCATCACGACCGCGATCATCATCGTCGGCTTCACCATTTGGGCGTGGCTCTTCCCCGGCCAAGCCGAAACCGTAATCTTCGGCGGCATGGACTGGATCGGTACGAACCTCGGCTGGTACTACGTCCTGACGGTCACGATCGTCGTGGTGTTCGTGCTCATCGTGGCGCTCACCAAGGTCGGCAACGTCAAGATGGGCCCCGACCACTCCAAGCCCCGCTACAACATGTTCACCTGGGCATCGATGCTCTTTGCCGCCGGCATCGGCGTCGACCTGATGTTCTTCGGTATCTCGGGCCCGGCTACGAACATCCTGACCCCACCCGACGTCGCACCGATGTCCGACGAGGCGGCACGAATGGCACCGCTGTGGACCATGTTCCATTACGGTATCCCCGGCTGGGCACTCTACGCCCTCATGGGTATGGGAATCGGGCTCTTTGCCTACCGCTACCACCTGCCGCTCAGCATCCGCTCGGCCCTCGCCCCAATCTTCGGGAAGCGAGTCAAGGGTCTACCCGGCCACGCGGTGGACGTCGCCGCGGTCCTCGGCACGATCTTCGGTATCGCGGTCTCCCTCGGCATCGGCGTAGTGTTCCTCAACTTCGGGCTCTCCTATATGTTCGGCATCCCGAACAACATCTCGATCCAGATCGCGCTGATGGCGATTGCGGTCGGCATCACGGTGGTCTCCACGGTCACCGGTGTCGACAAGGGCATCCGTCGCTTGTCGGAACTCAACGTGGTGCTCTGCATCGTGCTGATGCTCTTCGTGCTCTTCTCGGGCAACACCCCGCAGTTACTCAACCAGCTCGTGCAAAACGTTGGCGACTTCGTGAGCCAATTCGGCGGCATGATGATGAACACCTTCGGCTACACCGAGGGCGTCCCCGACTACCCGGCCGGCGACTGGATGAAGGACTGGACGCTCTTCTTCTGGGCCTGGTGGATCGCCTGGGCAGCCTTCGTGGGCCTGTTCCTCGCGCGCATCTCTCGCGGCCGCACGCTGCGCCAGTTCATCCTTGGTGTGCTGCTGATTCCGTTCATGTTCATCCTGCTGTGGGTCTCGATCTTCGGCAACGCCGCGATCAGCTTCTTCCGGGCAGACTTCGCTGCAGGCAACCAAGAGTTCCTCGATCTCGCGATCAACCTCCCCGAGTCCGGATTCTTCAATCTGCTCGCGAACTATCCGGGCGCGACCTTCAGCATCGGTCTTGCGGTCGTCACGGGACTCCTCTTCTACGTGACCTCCGCCGACTCCGGTTCGCTCGTGATGGCAAATCTCACCTCGAAACCGGCCGTCGAGGGCGAAAACTCGGATGGTGCGCCGTGGCTGCGTATCTTCTGGGCAGTAGTCACCGGCGCGCTGACCCTCGCGATGCTCTTCATCGACGGGGTATACACGCTGCAAGCGGCAACCGTGATGATCGGGCTTCCGTTCTCAATCGTCGTGTACCTCATGATGTTCAGTCTCTGGAAGGTGCTCCGCGCCGAGAGCCGAAATATGGATGCGCGACGGGCCGCGTTCCCGGGCATGCTTTCGAGCCGGACTGGGGATCACGGGGTTACCAAGAACTGGCGTCAGCGACTTCGTCGTCGGATGGATTGGGCCACCGCCGAGCAGGCGGGACAGTTCATCGACGAGGTCGCGACACCGGCCATCGAAGAGGTTGCCGCGGAACTCAAGAAACTCGGTGCCGATGTCACTTGTCAACGGGGCGAGCATCCCGAATACCCGATTCAGTACATCGACCTGCTCGTACGATTCCCTGACCAGGATGAATTCAAATACCAGGCGTATCCGGTCGCCTACAACGTCCCGAACTACGCCAGCAACCTCGCGGCGGTAGAAGAGATCTTCTTCAAAGTCGAAATCTTCTCGGCCACCGGCTCGCAGGGCAAGGACATCTACGGCTACACCAAGGAACAGGTCATCGCCGATGTGCTCGACTCTTACGACGCGCACATGGCCTATATGGCTGCAATCGGTGAGGGCGGGGCACCGACCGCGGTCGTGCCAGTCGAGATTCCAGACGAGTGGGATGACAGCGACCAACTCTCACCAGACACCACGAGCCTCAAGCTGGAAACGCTGTCGGACGGGGCCGATACGGTCAAGACAGAGTCCGCGTCGCATGCCGATGCGGGCTCGAGCAATGAAACAGATCAAGGAGCGAAATCCTAATGACGAGCGAGAACACCGCGTCACGCGAGCACACTGCGACGCTATTTATTAATGGCTCTTGGCTCCCGTCCTCCTCGGGAGAAACCCGCACGATCTACTGCCCCGCTGACGGCACGGAGGTCGGCGTCGTCTCGGAAGCCACCGCCGCTGACACCGAGAAGGCCATCGCTGCGGCTCGAGAATCATTCGATTCGGGCGTCTGGGCGAACGTCCCCGCGATTGAGCGCGGCGAGTTCCTGCTCAAGGTCGCCGACGAGATTCTCGCGCGCAAGGACGCATTTGCTCGCGCGGAAGCGCTCGACACCGGCAAGCGCCTGGTCGAGGGTGAAGGCGATATGGACGACATCATTGCTTGCTTCCGCTACTTCGGAAAGATTGCAGATCAACACCCCGGCCGCCTCGTTGACGCCGGCGATGCGAGCGTCATTTCCCGAATTGTCTACGAGCCGGTGGGTGTGTGCGGCATGATCACGCCGTGGAACTACCCGCTGCTGCAGGCGGCCTGGAAGATCGCACCCGCGCTCGCGGCCGGCAATTCCTTCGTGATCAAGCCCGCCGAGCTCACCCCACACACCACGATCCTCACCATGCAGGTGCTTGAAGACTTGGGCTTGCCTGCGGGCGTCGCGAACATGGTGCTCGGCGCGGGCGGCGAGGTTGGCGCACCGCTGTCCTCGCACCCCGATATTGATCTCGTGTCGTTCACGGGTGGCCTTGTGACCGGCCGAAAGATCGCGGAGACCGCCGCAAAGTCGGTCAAGAAAGTGGCGCTCGAGCTCGGCGGTAAGAACCCGAACGTGGTCTTTGCCGACGCCGACTTCGATGCCGCGGTGGACAACGCGCTCAACGCCGCGTTCGTCGACTCGGGCCAGGTCTGCTCGGCCGGCACCCGCCTGATCGTGCAGGACACGATCGCGGAGAAGTTCGTGGACGAGCTGGTGAAGCATGCCGAAGGCATCGTCATGGGTGGTCCATTCGATGAACAGGCCGAAACCGGACCGCTCATTTCGAAGGAACACCGCGACAAGGTCACCGACTACGTCAACCGCGGTGTCGAAGGTGGCGCTCGCCTGCGCACCGGTGGGAACTGGGGCGGCCCCGAGCACGAGCAGGGCTACTTCTACGCTCCCACGATTCTCGATCAGTGCACCGCGGACATGTCGGTCGTGATCGAGGAGGGCTTCGGTCCGGTGATCACCGTGGAGACCTTCTCGACTGAGGAAGAAGCCATCGCGCTCGCGAACCACACCGAGTATGGCCTCGCGGGTGCCGTGTGGACCTCGAACGCCGGTGTCGCAAACCGGGTGTCGCGTGCGATTCGTGCGGGCACCGTGTGGATCAACGACTTCCACCCGTACCTGCCGCAAGCGGAGTGGGGTGGCTTCAAGATGTCCGGCAACGGCCGCGAGCTCGGACCAACCGGCCTTGGCGAGTATGTCGAAGCGAAGCACGTCTACGAGAACACCGAACCGGCCGTCTCGGGTTGGTTCCCGCGCAAGAAGTAACCGTTGAGCGCGACGGTCTCGCGCGAAGAACGCTGTCTTGAGAGTTGAGTACTGCCGTGGGCAGTGAGAAGAAAGGGTTTTGAAAATGAGTGAGTCGAAGAACGCCGAGAGCTATGACTACATCGTTGTTGGCGGTGGTTCGGCTGGTGCCGCCGTCGCGGCGCGATTGAGCGAGGATGCGAGCGTCACCGTGGCGCTGATCGAGGCTGGCCCGAGCGACGTTGACTTGGATGAGGTGCTTACGCTCAAGCGTTGGCCCGAGCTGCTTGAGTCCGGGCTGGACTGGGATTACCCAATCGAGCCGCAGGAAAACGGCAACTCGTTCATGCGCCACGCCCGCGCGAAGGTGCTCGGTGGCTGCTCCTCGCACAACTCCTGCATCGCCTTCCACCCGCCGGCCGAGGACCTCGACAACTGGGAGCGCCTCGGCGCCGAAGGCTGGAACGCCGAAACGATTCGCCCGCTCATTAAGCGCGCCGAAACCAACGACCGCACCGGTGATCACCACGGTACCGACGGGCCCGTCAACCTGATGAGCGTGCCGCCGAAGGACAAGGTCGGCGTGGCAGTTCTCGACGCCTGCGAGCAGCAGGGGATTCCCCGCAAGCCCTTCAACGGCGCCGAGACCGTGTCGCACGGTGCCGAGTTCTTCCAGATCAACTCAAAGACCGACGGGACGCGCTCATCGTCCTCGGTGTCGTACCTGCACCCGAACCTGGACCGCGAAAACCTGTCGATCCTCACCGATCGCCACGTCAGCCGCATCCTCTTCGACGACAACAACCGCGCGACCGGCGTCGAGTACTCCGACAACCCGCAGAACCGCCGCAAGACGGTCACCGCAAACCGCGAGGTCATCATCTCCGCGGGCGCGATCGACACCCCGAAGCTGCTCATGCTCTCGGGGATCGGGCCTGCTGACCACCTGCGCGAGGTTGGCATTGATGTGCGCGTTGACTCGCCGGGCGTCGGCTCGAACCTGCAGGACCACCCCGAGGCGGTCATCAGCTGGGAGACGAAGGTTCCGATGACTCGTGAGTCGACGCAGTGGTGGGAGATCGGTATCTTCACGCAGGTCGACGAGGGCGGGAACCACGGTCTGCCCGACCTGATGATGCACTACGGTTCGGTGCCGTTCGATATGCACACGATGCGCCAGGGCTACCCGACCGCAGACGAGTCCTTCGCGCTGACCCCGAACGTGACGCACGCCCGTTCGCGAGGCACCGTGCGGTTGCGCTCGATCGACTACCGCGACAAGCCCAAGGTCGACCCGCGCTACTTCACCGACCCCGAGGGCTACGACATGCACATTGCAGTCGAGGGCATCAAGATTGCGCGACAGATCGTCGCGCAGCCCGCGATGGCCGAGATCGCCGGACGCGAGCTCTTCCCCGGCGAGGATGTGCAGTCCGATGAAGACATCGCCGCGTACATCTCGAAGACGCACAACACTGTTTATCACCCGGCGGGTTCCTGCCGCATGGGTCCGGTCGATGACGAAATGTCGCCGCTTGACCCGCAGCTGCGCGTCAAGGGCGTTGCGGGGCTTCGCGTGGTCGACGCTTCCGCGATGCCGCAGCTCACCGCCGTGAATCCGAACATCACCGTGATGATTATGGGGGAGCGTGCGGCTGATCTGATCAAGGCTGACGCGTAGTTCGGGTAATTTCGCGCACGAATAGCCTGTCCCAAGTGAGGGTCGACCTCGGGACAGGCTATTCGTGTCTGAAATCCCGTGTCGTCCTGCGCGCCATGTCCGGCAATCTGAGTTAATCAAGGAGTATCGGCAATCATGCGCATCCGACCGCCGTGGTACCGCCGAAACGCGGCAGCCGACAATACCTACCGAATGGTAAGAACCGTCGGTGCAGTGTTCGGGTATCTTGTGCTGCTTGTGATGGCGTTCATGGTGCCCGATTTGGGCGCACGGATCGCGCTCGTGGCCGTGATGCTCATTATTGGTGGGCTCGTTGTCTTGATTGTGTGGTCATTGCGGCGGCAGAAAAAGCATGACGAAGAACGGTGGGATGCCATCGGTGACCCAATCGAAGAGAAGTCCTTTGAAGAGGCCTATTCCGAGGCGAAACGCGAGACTCCGAAGCGGCGTCGCGGTCGGTCGGGTGGGATGCGGTTCTCGTTTGCTGAGGGACAGAGTGCGGATGCAGCGGATTCGGATTCGGATGCTGAGGCCGATGGCGGCGCGGCTCCGTTGACGAGTAGCAGCCCCGCGAAAGCGCGCACTGAGGAACTACATACCTATTTGCTTCCTGGAGCCGATGGCCCGGCGTCGACTCCAACGATTGACGCTCAGGTCGAGCCGCTCCGGGCATTCGTCGACGAGCTCCCAGAAATCGGCGAAATCGCAACGGCGACGGTGCCCGAACTACAGCTTGAGACGGTGCCAGGTAAGGATGCATCGCCCACAGTTCGGGTGTTGGTCGATGGCCAATATATGGCTGCCCTGAATGAGAGCGCGGCCGCTGAATACGGACCGGTGCTCGCAGAACTGGAACACGCTGGCCGCGCGCCGACTACGCGCGGCGAGGTCACCATCACGTCGCGTCGCGACACTTACAACCCGAGTATCGTGACCTATGAGGCAATGCTGCTCGTCGCGCTGAATGTGCCGGCGGACGGACTCTAAGATGTCGGCTGAAGGTTACGAAGCCTAGCGGCGCCTCGCCCCGAGAGGGGGTGAGGTGCCTCCGCTCCCGCGCCATCAGACCACTATTCTGAAAACGGAATGGCCCGTGGAAAAGTATGGAAAATTAAAACCGATGCATCACCGTCGATCGGACGCCACCTGTGCACGTGGTCGGCCGGATACGTCGCATAGTCCCCGACGCCGAGAATGACTTCATGGCTGATCGGGCCGACTTCAATCTTGCCGTCGAATACATACACGTGTTCGCGTGACCCAGCGCCGTGAGGTGCCGAGGTACCGTTCGTATCCTTATGGAATTCCTGCACGTGGATCTCGAGGGTACCGGCACCGATGACCTGACGGCGCAGGATAGCGCCTGCGGATGAATCGTCGGAAATATCTTGACCGTCACCATCGCGGATAACCTCGACCTCGAGCGAAGGCGGGACTGCGATGAGTGACTCCACTGCCACATCGAAAGTTGCTGCAATAGTTACGACGGTGTCGAGTGTCGGGTTGGAGTCACCACGCTCGATCTTGAAAAGCGTGGCTTTGGCGATCCCGGACTGCTCACTGAGCTGGGACAGTGAGAGTCCGCGCGACTCGCGAAGTCGTCGAACGTTCTCCGATAGGGCTTCTTTGTGAGATTTCAAGGGCGCTCGATTCCGAATTTGGATGTGTGCAGTCGGCCTGCTGTTGGTGGTGTTGTTTGTGCTCGTTGAACACTTCAAAGTGTAGCGGGCGGTATAAAAGTACGTTTATACTTCTATAGTGACCACGAGGGGTCCGTGTGGATCTCTCGCTTCCCACCCTAAGGAGGATCCAATGACGCACGCCATCCACTTTGAGACATCATCGAACGCTCGATTCGTCGGAAGACTCGACGGCGAGACCATTACCGAGGCCTACGCCGCACCAGAAGTAGGCTTCCTGCCGACCTCCGAAAACTGGGAGCGTGTCGAAAACGCGAGCGGGGCGGAACACAATCTTGCTGACGTGACTGTTCTCGCACCCACCAAGCCGGGCAAGATGATCGCGATCGGTCTTAACTACCAGTCACATGTAGAGGAAACGAACTTGGCCCGTCCCGACGTGCCTGTCGTATTCGCCAAGTTTCCCAGTTCAATCACCGGTCCCTACGACGATATCGTCATTCCGCATGAGGAGACCCGTCCCGACTACGAGGGTGAGCTCGGTGTAATCATCTCGAAGCCGGCATACCGCGTGAGCAAAGAAGACGCATGGGACTATGTCGGTGGGCTCACTGTCCTCAACGATGTTTCGGGTCGTCGAGCTCAACTCGAAACGCCGATGCGACAGTTCACGCTTGGAAAGTCTTTCGACACGTTTACTCCGTTGGGGCCATCGGTGGCATCCATTGACAACCCGGAGGCGGTTGGGAACCTCAATGTAAAGACGGTTATCAACGGTGAGGTTATGCAGGACGGCAACACTTCGCAGCTCATCTTCGACATTCCCTCGCTCATCGAGTATCTGTCGCGGGGAACGACCCTCGACGCAGGTGACGTTATTGCGACCGGCACTCCGGGTGGCGTGGGCGACGAGCGCACGCCTCCTCGTTATCTGGTGCCCGGCGACGTGGTCGAGATCACCGTCGACGGTGTCGGAACGCTCCGGAACCCCGTGGTTGCCGAGGCTGAATAAAAACATGCGTTAGCGACGGCGCCGGGCGACATCTCGCTCGGCGCCGTCCTCATATAAAGCAGACTTATAGAAGGGGCATGAGAAATGAAGGTACTTCCTGAAGGGGACAAGGACTACGTTTATGCGGGTCGCTTCACCGGCGACGTGCAGCTCGAGATGATTATCGAAGCGGCAGAGCCGACTGAGGTAGATCTCGCACGCGTGCACTGCTGTGCTGGTGCGGTGACCAAATGGCACAGCCACCCAGGCGGGCAGGTGCTGGTATTGCAAAGTGGCGTCGGTCGTGTGGGCAGTGCGGATGGAATGTTTGGCGATCTCCAGCCAGGCACCGCAGTCGATACGCCAGCGAATGAGATGCACTGGCACGGCGCGGAGGATGGCAGCGACTGTGTGTGGCTCTCGTTCGCCTACGGTGTGACGGACTGGACCGATGAGAACCCGCTTGACGGTGCACCTGCTCCCGAGGTTCGCTGATGCGTCCACCGGTAATAGGTGTCGTCGCCGACCGGAAGTCCTCTACGTCGGGTGCGTGGGTGAACGTGCAGACGGACGGTCTGCCGGCAGCCAACCTGGAGGTCATTAGTGCCGGGGGCGGGTTGCCAATGTTGGTGCCCGCCCTGAACTCGTGGCTGGATCACCCGGAACAGTTCTTAGACGTTGTTGACGGACTGTTCTTGGCCGGTGGGCGTGACATGGATGCGGGAATCTACGGCGCGGTTGCGCATCCGGAAAATGACCCCCCACTCCGAGTGCGAGACGAACTCGAAGCAGTTCTAGTGCGCGGCGCGTGGGAGCGCGATATTCCCGTCCTGGGGTTTTGCCGTGGAATGCAGGTCATGAATGTCGCACTTGGGGGCACGCTCGAGCAGCACTTGGCTGATCGGCTCGAGATGAAACAGCATCGTGATCACGTTGGCGCGTTTACGAGCCACGAAGTGATTCCGCGCGGGGGTACTTTGCTCGCGGAAATGCTCGGAACGGAGGCGCGCTCGATTGCGTCGCACCATCACCAGGCTGTCAATCGCCTCGGCGAGGGGTTAGTCGCGTCCGCGTTTGCTCCTGACGAGGTCGTGGAAGCCATCGAAGATCCAGCAAAGCGCTTTTTCGTGGGCGTGCAATGGCATCCTGAGCAGCAGATCGACCTCGATGGACGAGTGCTCACTCGAGCATTCGTCGATGCTGCCACCCCGCGCTCAGCGTAGGCGGAGTCGCGGTACAGGCCTAAAGGATCCAAACGAGAACCTCGATGCAAACGGCTGCTGCCCCGACACTTATAAGTGTCGGGGCAGCAGCCGTTTCGATCCATCGCAAGCTATGCGTGTGAGTGGTAGAGGTTCCACTCCCAGTCGGTGACGGATGCTGAAAACGCGTCAATCTCGCGTCGCTTGATCGCGACGTAGACGTCGACTAGTTCACTGCCAAAGCTTGAGCGGTACAGGTCGCTCTGCTCGAGTGCGTCCAGTGACTCGCCGAGAGTCTTTGGCAGCGGCACGCCCTCCACAGTGGGATCGAGGCCTTGCTGCATCCCGTCGAAGGCTGCCTCGTAGATGGCGGCAGTGAGAAGATGTGGGCTTGCGCTCGCATCGCCGGCGCGAAGTTCGAATCGAGTCGCTTTCCCGCGCTCGGCCGGAATTCGCACGAACGTGTAGCGGTTATCTTCGGCAAAGTTGCTGGTATCGGGTGAAAGTCCCTCGCTGTGCAGGCGCTTGTATGAGTTGACGGTCGGAGCTGCGAACGCCATAAGGGCGGGAGCGTGCTGCTGTACGCCGGCAATTGCGTGCAGGAGTCGCGGATTGAGTCCTCGTTCGGGTGCGGCAAAGACATTCTCGTCTCCGTCCCAAAGCGAGAGGTGAATATGCAAACTTGATCCTTCTTCTCCGGTCAGTGGCTTAGCCATGAAGTTTGCTTGTAGGCCCTCAAGGATCGACAGTTCCTTTGTCGCCGTCTTGAGGAGAAATGCCTCGTCTGCGGCTCGCTGCGAGCCTGTGTGTCGGAGGTTCAGTTCGAATTGGCCGGGAGAAAACTCGCGGTTCACAACGCTCACGCCGATATTGAAGTCGATCAGTTGACGGTGGATGCGACCAATCGCACCCGAGGGGTCGGTCACGCGATCGACGGTGTAAGAGACGCCGTTCGGCGAGTAAGGGGTTCCAGGGCGCTCGTCTGCGCTCGGATTAAAGAGGTAGAACTCTGGTTCGGCTGCCGCCTCGCCGCGGAATCCGAAGGTGCTTTCCATTCGTTCGCAGGATTGCGCGAGCACGCCACGAGGGCAAAGCGGTGAGCGTCTGCCGTTTTCCCACAGTGATGCGAGCACCCAAATCGAATCCGGTTCCCAAGGGGGAATGATCGCCGTTTCTGGTTCGATCCGCGCGTAGAGATCAGGGTGGCCGCGAAGAGCGGGAAACTGGTCTTCATCCACTGGGGCGCCGAGCAGATCTTCCGCAATGCTCATTTTTGAGTAGGCGATGCCCTCACGAAGTTGGTTCGCGTAGGAAGCCGGGAATTGTTTGGCCCGTTGGCGGCCAAACAAGTCGGAGTGGATTACTCGAATCACTTTGATGCCTTTGGCGAGAAGTTGCTCGAGGCGATCAAGATCCTCGAGGGTGGCGGTGGTGTTCATTGGCGGGACCTTTCGACTCTGAAAGAGGTGCTTGCGCTTGTTGTCGTTCTCTACAATACTATGAGTGTTCGTCAAAAAGAACGGCCTTGGCAATTTTGCACAAGTCCACGTCGCACAAAGAGGTGTCAAATGATCAAGCTCTCGGATATCGACCACGTGAAGTTCGGAGTCAAGGACGTCGATGAGTCAAGCAATAGCTGGCAAGTGGAGTTCGGGCTTACCGAGCGAACGCGGGAAGGCCGCGAATCGTATCTTGCCGTAAACTACGAGCCCTATTCGATCGTGGTAGAGGAAAGTGAAGAGGTTGGCATTCAGTATGCCGCCTACAATCTGCACCCTGATTTCAGCCTCGAAGACGCGGAGCAACACCTTAAAGCCGTTGGAGTGGACTACATCCGTAGTGCTAATGCGATTGACTTCGTAGACCCTGAGAACAACGGTGTGCGATACGTTCCGTTCCGTCCTCGCGCGGGCCAGGACGTATATCCAATTGCGTCTCGACTCACGAATAGCCTGCACCCGGGACGTTATCGAAAATTGGGTCACGTGAACTACCTCACGGCCGATGTCAACTCAATGGTCGACTTCTACGTCAACGTTGTTGGTCAGGAACTGACCGACCGGCTCGGCGGCGATGCGGGGGCGTTCCTGCGAATCGGTCCCGATCACCATGTGAACGCCCTGGTTAACACCGGAACCCCGCACTTCCACCACGTCGCATTCGATATGGGCGATTGGGGCATGGTACCGACCACCTTTGATCACCTCGCGCAGCACGGCCGCGTTTTCCCATGGGGTCCCGTACGCCATGGGATCGGTGGCAATCTCGCGGGCTACGTACGTACACCCGAACTCGATTGCTTCATCGAACTTTACGCGGATATGGAACAAATTGACGAGTTCCACGAACCTCGTGACTTCCCGGACGATAGGCACTCGTCGAGTGTGTGGGGCATGCTGCCACCGCGCTCATACTTCCGCTTTGATGAGGAATCTATTGCCATGGAGCGTGAGAGTCTTCGGGGCATTTACGAGTAGATTGTTGATGGCCGTTCATCATGGGCGTGCATGCCACGCCCATGAAGGCAAGGCTGGTTAAAAAGTTTGGAAAGTCAGTGATGACGTCACCGAGCGTGCCGCGGGCAACAGAAGACGTATTGGTCCGCCTGCTTCGAGCCGCCCGTGCATCCGGGCTCAACGGAATCACCCGTGCTCTTCAACGTGAACTAGGCGTTGAAGTTGGGCTGTTTGATCGCAACGGGTCCGTGCTGGCGGCAGCGCCGTCGCGATACCTCTGGGATCCTGACGCGATCCTGCACGGTGAAGCCGACGGCGTTATGCTCCGAGATATTCACGTAAATGGAGAACCTGTGGCCACGCTTGCCTGGAATCGGGCGGAGCGCGCCGCGGTTGACACCGTCATTGTGGAAGTTGCCGTTGATCTCATCGGCCTCGAAGTTCAGCGGCTACTAGATTCGCAAGTCATTCGACGCGAAATCGTTGCGAACGTGATTGATGACATCCTGCTTAAGAGGATCTCTGATGAGGATGCCGATCATCGGGTTCAGACGCTTGGCGTCGATCTTTCGAAGCCATTTCGCGTTCTCCTTGGAGTGGCCGACGTCCCGAATCAGCGGCGCGACAAGATTATTTGGGGTGGACTACATAGTGCCCTCGCAAAGACTCACGATCCATTCCTGCGTGTCCTTCGAGGTGACCACAGCTTAATGGTGCTTCCCGACGACCAAATGGTTGAACGCATTGCCGCAACGCAGCTGCGGCACCTTCAAGGAATCGGAAAAAACGTTCGAGTTGGATTGAGCCTTTCCCATCAGGGTGGTCTCGGATTGCGCATTGCCTACCATGAAGCACTATCGGCATTGCGTGCGGGACCGGGACTCAATTTTCCGCGGGTGCTAAACCTCCCAGATCTACTCGTCGTAGCGAACGACTCGTTACCACTTACAGATCTGGCCACAGATATTCTGAGACCGATCATTGAATATGATGATCAGCACGGGAGTGATCTCGTAGCGACCCTTCGCGGCTATTTGGAGCACCACCGGAATGTCCAAGCGGCAACTGAGGCACTCTTCATTCACCGGAATACTCTCCGATACCGATTGCGCCAGATTACCGAGCTGTTAGAAGTCGACCTTGACCAGAGTCCGATAATCGCAAACTTGTGGATCGCACTCAGGGTGCTTGACGAGTCAGATCAGGAAGGACGATCGAATGAACGGTGAGGTTGAAGAGACGTCCGGACTCGAAGACATCGGAGATACGAATTTTGCTCAGTTCAACCAACTCGAGCTCGTGTCGAATTCGCCACGCGATAGCGCGGTGTATTACGAGTGGCTATTGCAACTCAAAGCAGGCTCTCGACCGGGGGAAGCGCTGGCACGCATTGGTGTCAGTGGCGTGATCTCAAGTGGAGAAGGTGACGTCGCGCCAAGTTGGGTACCGACCTTCGTGGTCGAGAATCTTTCGCTGGCGCGCCGCCGAGTCGAAGAACTCGGCGGCGAAGTCATCCCTGTCGTAGTCGACAGCGGCGAGCATTTCTACGCCAAGGATCCATTCGGGGTCATCGCTCGACTCATCGATACGACCGAAGCTCGATTGTTCGGGGATTCTGCTGCCGTCTATTGCAGCGTGGACTATTCCACAACCGATACCGTAGGGCCGATTGCCTTCTGGCGCCAAGTGTTGGACTGCCTCGTTGCTGAAGTTGTTGATGACCCGTATTCGATGCATTTTCTCCACCAAGGAACACAGATTACAACCGGAGTGTTTTCCCCCGGCGGTCACCCCGACCTCAGAAGGGCTCCGGAATGGATCGTCTACTTTGAAGTCGACGACGTCCTATTGCACGCGACTCGAGCTATTGAGTCCGGATCGAAGGTCCAGATTCCTCCTTCATACTCGCCGTTCAACGTCTATGCCGTCCTGCGCGATCCATTCGGGCAGATGTTCGGCTTATCGCAGGGGTTTCGGAACGCCTCAGATGGACTTACACCGCTTGATGTGCGGGTAGAAGGCGGGCAATTACAAGTGCTGCGGGACACTCTGCACCTATAAAGCCACCTGTGGGCATCGCGCTACGTGCATTATTTCTGTGCACCGTGCACTGCGGAGTATGCCTGATTTGGCTTGGGCTCCATGTTCGGATCAGTGAACGATTGATTCACTTAAGTAAATCCAGAACCATTCTTGTTCAAGGAAGAGCGAGTACTAATGTCCAGAGCTAAAGTTCAGACCAGCGAACCCACCACAAATGAATTGGTGTCGGCGGTTCCGCCACTCAATGCGGAGCCAGGCCTTGAAGGCCCGTATTCAAAAGCATCCATAACGATTTCCGACCCTAGGGTTCGGCAAGAACTCGAGCGGTTGCTCGAAGCGAGTCGGAACATCCGATCGACTCTGCGCGAGCGTCAACAGCAAACAGAGGAAGACGGCCAGTATGCGGAAGACATCCATGCGTACTTCCTGGAGCACGGCTTCTACAAGGTGCTCTTGCCAAGAATTTACGGTGGGCTCGAGCTTGGAATAGGCGCGTTCTTTACGGTTATCGCTGAAGTCGCGCGCGGCTGCCCGTCGACCGCATGGTGCCTGTCTCTCTCCTGTGCGCACACGGTCACGCTTGCTTCGTATTTTCCGAAGCAAGCTCAGGACGAGGTGTTCGGCGCGAACGGCTACATGATTGCACCTGCCTCCGGAAACCCGCGGGCCGCCACCGTACGCCGAGTTGACGGTGGAATTATGCTGAGCGGGTCCTGGCGATACTGCTCGGGAGCCCCATATTCAACGCACTTCTTTCCGACCGTCGAAATTCCCGAAACTGAGACTGAAGATGCGTATCAGGCTTGGGTTGTCGTCGAGCGTAAGGACTACGAAGTTCTCGACGACTGGGGGCGCGTGATCGGCATGCGCGGTTCGGGTTCGAACGGCATTCAGATGAGTGAAGTCTTCGTCCCTGACCACCGGATTGTTCGTGAAGCCTGGGCAAACGAATTGACTGAGCCAGCACCGGGGAGCAAAATTCACGGGAATCCAACGTACTCCGGTACGTTCTTCGGCTTCGCAGAAGGCGAGGTTGCGGCCGTCGCGGTCGGTCTCGGATACGCGATGGCCGATGAATACGAGCGGATTATTCGCACTAGCCGAGCCCCCTTCGACTCGAGCGGGCGTCTCCGCGCGGAGTCGGGCGATTGGCAGCGCGTTCTCGGTATGTCGATTGCACGGGTGGACGCAGCTCACGCGGCACTGGTTCGTACCGGCGACCTCTATGAGGAATACGCTCGGCAGCTTATCGAGAACGGGGAGCCTTTCGACGGTGGCCGTTCAATGCGAATGAATAGCGCCTATTTCGTCGTCGAAGAACTGATTTGGGATGCGGCGCAAGAGATGATTCGCACCGCCGGTACCGGTGCTTCGGCGGAAGGTCAAAAGATGCAGCGCTACTTCCGGGACGCCTGGACCACGCAGAGCCGTACCGATCAGTTCCAGTTCTTCGCTGCGCCAGCAATGCAGTTCCACTTTGAGCACTCGAGTCCCGCTCCGGCAAACCGGTAGCACCCGGGGTAATACTTTCTACAACAGGAGATCATGCAATGACTACTGATTACCTCATCGGTTCAACCGTATGGACTGAACTTGAAGTCCGCGAAATTGACGGCATCGAAGAGTTTTATCTGAACGTGCTGGGCTGGACTCTCGATCTCGACGACGCTGCTGGAGACGGATATTTTCTGCTCGACGGACAACAAATTGCCGGTATTCGCGTGCGTCCGGATGCCTCAGAGGACGAGCTTGGTTGGCGAGCCTACTTGGGGGCCGAAAACCTTGACGCCGCAATCGACCGGGCTGTGAACGCTGGCGCTGTGGTTGACACATCCCGCTCGCTTCTTATCGAAGGGACAGCCGCAGTCCTCGTGGACCCGTTCGGCGCAAAGTTTGGCCTCGCGGAACTGCCGCAGGGAGCGGCCGTTCCGCAGTCGACAACGCTCGGGAATCTTGTCTTGGTTGACCCAACGAATCATGACCTCACCACGCAAATTGAGTTCCAAGATGCACTCTTTCCGGGCAACGAACTTGACCGCCTTGATAGCGGCATCAATATTTTCCGCGATGAAGTGGGCAATGCGCTCCGCGGCGCATATGAGGTTGCGGAGGACGCGCGTGCGTTCCTTCCGCCTCACTGGCTTCCCTGGTTCAGCGTGGCTGATCAGAAGGTCGCCACCGATCTTGCCCTCACTAACGGTGGCCGAGTAAACACGGTCGACAACGAGCTGAGCTTCGGTGTCTGGGGAGTCGTCGTTGACCCACAGGGCGGCGAATTCAAAGTGCTCGAGATGAACCGATCAACGCTTTAGCGCTCGGTTCGAGCTTCACGATTTAACCGGTTCGCAACGGTGCGGACCTCTACTCGATAGTAAGGAATAGCTATGGCTTCCCCAACCCAACAAACGGTGTCGCCCACCGACTCCGACGGTACGTCGCGACTAAAAGGCAAACTCGGAGTCATGTCCATCGTGTTCATGGTCGTGGCAGCAGCCGCACCGCTCACGATTTTCGTGTCCACTCCACTCAACATGCTGACCTCCAATGGTGCTGGAATCGCTTTGAGTTACTTAGTCGCACCCACGTTGCTCCTCATCTTTGCAGCTGGCTTTGCTGCTATGACGACGTATATACCGAAAGCCGGAGGATTCTATTCGTACGTTACTGCGGCATTCGGCCGTCGTATCGGAACAGGTGCCGGATTCGTGGCGATGCTCGGATACTTTATCGGGCAGAACTTTGTATATGCCTTGATGGGCCAATCAATCGGCGCAGCCATCGACCAGTTTAGTGGGGGCGCGGCAGCGTTCAACCTTCCCTGGTGGGGGTGGGCGTTCATCATTTGGGTCGCGGCGGGCATCGTGGGTTACCTGAATATTGACTTCAGCGCCAGGGTGCTTTCTGTGGTGCTGATTCTTGAAGTACTGATTATTGTGGTAATTAACCTCTTCATCCTCGGCAAGGGTGGAGGCCCGGAGGGTATTTCGCTGACATCAATTTTCGGTGCTGACGTCATTTTCTCAGGCCCCATCGGATTAAGTCTCTTGCTAGGGCTATCAGTCGGTCTCGGCTTTGAAGCAACGGCGGTGTTCCGTGACGAGGCGCGCGAGCCTGAGAAGACGATCCCCCGAGCCATCTACGTGACTCTTATCTCGGCTGCAATCTTTTACGGGACCGCGGTATGGGCCTTTGTACAGGCATTCGGTGTGCATGGACTCATGGATGCGGTGGCGGCAGATCCATTTGGGATTGTCTATGCGGTGGCGGCAGATTGGGTTCACCCGATCTTCTCCGACATAGTCCTGATTGTTGCAATTACCTCGATGTTCGCATGTGTGTTGGCCTACCACAACATTGCCGCACGGTATCTCCACTCACTGGGGCATTCGGTGCTCCCTGCGCGTCTGGCGTCAGTGCATCCGAAACACAAGTCCCCGCACGTTGCGTCGGTAGTTACCTCGCTGGTTGGTCTTGTATTGCTGATCATTTGGACGTTCAGCGGTGTGTCACCTGACCTCTTCGTCGCATGGGAGATCGCGGTTGCAACGCTCTCGATCATTACGGTACTTGTGCTCACTAGCGTCGCGATTCTCGTCTTCTTCCGCCGAAACCCACAACTAGATCGTCGTCCCTGGCAAACGATGATCGCACCGGCGCTTGCGTTCCTGGTGCTTGGCGGCATCCTGCTCGTCGCGCTACTGAACTTCGGCGCGCTTACCGCTTCGGAAGCTCCCGGACTCAACTTCACACTGATGGCATTGCCGTTCGTTGCCATCATTGCGGGAGTCATCATCGCATCGATAGCAAAGAAGCGTGATCCTGAGCGCTATGAAGGTCACCACACCTCGCTTATGGAGACTGTGAGTGCGAGCCGCGAGTCGATCGATTCGGAGTAGCAATTCGCGTAGTTGCGTCACGGGACTGCGGAACGGCAGAAGAAATAAAACACTCGCATGATCAGAATCGGGGGCGCCGCCCAAGTACGAGGGCCCCCATCATATATAAATAAAAAGCAAAAAATTATACA
>NZ_JBQDBE010000003.1:138042-204077 GCF_052090685.1 Gulosibacter sp.
CGGGCCGTGCTGACGGCCACAAAAAAAAAAACCCGCTCTTTATCATACGGGGCCCCACGGCACTAGTCCGTGCGACCGATTCTGATCTCTATCAAAGGCAAAAATGATGACAAGAATGGATGATGTGGGACGCGGCGAACAGAGACTAACCGGCGGACACGAAACCGACATGCGTGACTATACGGGGAAAGTGCCACCCTTCCTGTTTTTGTCACTTGGCGTGCTCAGTATGGTGGCCCCATTCGCGTCAGACATGTACTTATCGGCGTTTCCCGAGATGGCGAGTGCTTTTAGGACAAGCCCGGGGTTGATTCAGCTCACGCTCGTGTCATTCATGGTGGGAGGGGCCGTGGGCCCCTTGATCATCGGTCCGCTTTCTGACCGCTATGGACGGCGCACCCCGCTCATTATCTTTGCTGCCATCGCGTTCCTGGCTTCCGTGGCTGCGGTATTGACCAACGATATTGTCATCCTCATTCTCCTACGCTTCATTCAGGGGTTCGCAGGCATTGCTGGTTCGGTGATTGGAAGAGCCGTTGTCGCAGATCTCGTTTCAGGCGCGGTCGCAGCCCGCGCATTCGGGATTCTCATGATGGTGCTAGGGATTGCTCCCGTGGTGGCACCCCTACTTGGCGGGCCGATTACCGAACACTTCGGGTGGCGAGCGACGCTAGGAGCCGTAGCGATCGTACAGGGGCTCATGCTGGTGTTCTCGTTTACCGTGCCTGAGACACTGCCTCGATCAGCGAGGAGTCGGGGGAGCGGTGTCGAAATGCTGCGCTCATTTGTCGTCTTAGCAAAAGATATCCGCTTCAGCTCGTATGTGCTCGCCGTTGGCGTGAGCTTCTCTTTGCTGTTTGTTTGGATCTCAGCATCCTCATTCATGCTGCAATCGCAATATGGGGTTTCACCGACCGAGTTCTCACTGCTGTTCGCGCTCAATGCGACCGGATTTCTTCTGGCCGGAACACTCAATTCGGTATTCGTCACAAAAATCGGTCCCGAGCGCATGCTCATGTCGATGTCCGCGACGGTCCTCGTACTGGTGAGTGCTCTCGCGATCCTAAGCGTCGCCGGGGTGCACAATCTGACTGTCGTGCTGACATTGGTATTCATCGCATCCGCGGCTACGGCACCAATCATGGCGAACGGCACGGCGTTGGCACTCGGTCGAGTGTCGAGCCGGCACGTTGGAGTAGCCTCTGCGCTCATCGGCTCGGTCGAGAATTTACTTGCCGCCGCCATTGCACCACTCCTGGCCCTCTGGGGTAGCGACTCTCGTGGCGGGATGGTGGCACTAATGGTGGTTACGGGCATCGTAACGTTCGTTCTCGCCGTGATTGGTCGCGGCAAGGTGCGTAAGACACACTGAACCAACAAAAGGAGAGTGCGTGATGTCCTGAATCTCTCAGGGCATCACGCACTCTCTGCTTCAATGGTGCTGATATGTGGTGGAGCTAGTAATGCAGCTCCTTCGGATAGTCGTCGGGCACCACACCGCCGATGATCTTGGAGAGATCGGATGCTGCGCACACAGCTCCGCGAGTTATCTCAGCAAACCGCTCTTGGGAGAGATCTGATCCCAAACCCGAAACGAACAGTTCCAGCATCGCATTACCGTCAGGCCCGAATACCGGGACCTGAATCGCATGGACATGCTTGTGAATTACGTCTGCCGCTGTCAGCGTGCGATAGTCATCGTTGATTGATGACCACAGGCGCGAGTAGTCCTCTAGCTTTGATTCGGGATTGCTGACGATGGCATCAAACGGCACCTCGATAGCCTCCCCGATAGACACCGCATAGCCACGAAGCCGGACCCGTTCCAGCAATTCGGCTAAGAACGGTCGATCGATGACTCCTAATAAGTGTCGTGCTGACTCTTCCCATACTTTGAGTCGTTCCGGAGTCGACCAGGCGGCCAGTACCGAGGCCATAGGAGCAGCAAATGGGAACGCTTGCCCTACGAGCTCATGCTCGGGATCTTCGTTCGAGGAAGCGAGCACCATAACGGAATCTTTGGCGACGGTCGCGACATAGCAGGTGACGTCCAAAGTTTCCGCCAGAGCTTCGACTGACGCTCGGATCTGATTGACCGTACGAACATTGGCACCGAGCCCCTGCGGGTTGAACTCAAGAGTCGGCACTGAGAACGACCCATAGCCGCCCTTTAGGAATAGCAGCGGCAGGCCCGCATTGCCATTTCCGACACCGAAATCTCGCACATCACCGAGCACCAAAGTGTGATCACCAAGTGGAACCACATTGCTAATGTCCGCTTCAAACCACGAGACAGCGTCTTCCAGCCTCAGGATGCCACCGTCCGTCGCCGTCCATTCCCCCTCGGTGAAACGAGTCTCATGGTTCTTGGCAAATGACCGCGATAGCGCCTCGTGCCCGGCAGCAAGGACCGACACACAGAAACGGCCACTCTCGATGATTCGCTTGGCGGTGTAGGAGCCTGTTGCGGGCATGAACCCCACAACAGGTGGATCCTCGGACACAGCACTGAACGTGCCGACTATCATGCCAATAGGCTGCTTGGTCTCGGGGTCAACGCTGGAAATGATGCACACACCTGTCGGATACTCACCGAGTACGGCACGCCACCAAGACGACTTATTCGTTTTGGCATCGAGTGCGTTCACCGGGTCCTTCCCTGTTGAGCCAGTCACGGTCCCTAAATTGGGATTCGATGACATAGAAAACCTCCTTTGGTTCGGTTTCGACGCTATGTGAACCGCCACGGAAAGCGGACGGTTCGAAGCACTGAACTTCGTGGCGCTACCGTGCGTGGCGCACAATGCACTAGTGGCTGAGCGACTCGCTCGGAACGGTGGACCGAACCGGAGGGAGGGCGGACACTGACCCGGGATTGTGTAGCTTCGGGTCTTTGAAACCGTTGAGGTCGTAGCTGTCGAGGAACGACTGCGTGTAGTCACGGATGTCATTAAGTGATCCGGTTGTCTGGTGGTGCGTGAGGATATCGAGGTAGGTCTTCTCCGGCTGCCCCCAGTAATTGAGCTCATACAGCTCGTGCCGCGCTCCGAATTCACTGCCGATTGAATCCCACAGCGCCTTCATCACCTTTGATCGGTCGAGTGCGGTCAGGCCGTTCGAGCCGCGAAGGTATCGGTCAAGATCGCGTTTGATTTCCGGGTTTTGGAAGTCTCGAACGTTTGAGTTCAGGTAGATCAAACCGGAGGCAATAATGGTCTCGATGATCTGTCGCATACGGCTGTAATAGCCCGGTGCCATTGCCGCGTAGCTGAATGCAGTGTGCGAATTCGGAAGCAAGCTGTCTCCGAATCCTGTGGTAGCGCCTTCAATCATTCCGTCGCGCAGTCCCGTGACGAGCCCCTTGAACGCGAGCAGTTCGCCCAGTTGTGCTTGGACTCCACGGAACTGGCCAGCACCGGTGACATCGAGGGCATGGGATACGAGGCCGATGATGAACTCGAGTTTCGCTTCCATGCGAGTGGACGCCTGGAACGCGGCGCGAGGTCCCCAACTAAAGTCGCCATTCGTGAACTCAAAGACGGTTTCTGGGTCGTAAGCGATGACGTTTTCCCAGGGGATAAGCGCGTTGTCGAAAACGAGGATTGAATCGTTCTCGTCGAAACGGCTCGAGAGCGGATAATCGAAGGGGCTTGCGGCTGCCGCCGCAGCAAATTCGTAGGATTGGCGTGAATAGAGCTTCACACCCGGAGCGTTAACCGGTGCCATGAAGATGAGCGCGAACTCTTTCGATGCTCGCGGGCCAATGTGCGATACGTAGACATACTGCGTGAGTGGGGACCCGGTCGCGACTACCTTTGCACCGCTAATGATCAGGCCATTGTCTGTCTCTTTCTCGACGTGAACGAAGACGTCCCGAGCATCCTCCATACCTTTGGCGCGGTCTACCGGTGGGTGAACGATCGCGTGCCCGACATGGAGCACTTCTTCTTGAATACGGCGGTACCAATAGGATGCGTTTGAAGCGTACTCCCCGAAAAATGACGGATCGGCGCCAAACATCGCGGTGAGCGAAGCCTTGTAATCGGGTGTCCGTCCCATCCAGCCATAAACCTGCCGCTGCCAATCCTTGATCGCCAACTTTGACGCGACTAGGTCTTCACGGGTACGTGGTGCTTTGAAAAACGCGTGCGTGTGACCACCGTTACCGGTGTCAGTGGGAGACGCCGCCGGTGAATTTGGATCTTGGATTGAGTCAAAAAGCGCCGCGACTGATTGTGCGGAGTTTCGGTAAGCGGGATGTTCGGTGACATCTGCAATGCGCTCACCGTAGATGTACACTTCTCGATCGTCTTTGAGGCTCTCAAGATATTCCGCTCCGGTCTGGGGTCGGTTGGAAGCGCCGGAAACTAGTGGTTGGCTCTGGTCCGCCATGGCCTGTCCTTTCGTCGTTGAACGCAGGTGAGATGAGCGCTCGGCACTGAGCTGCTGAATTGCTGAGCTGCTGAGCTCTGCGAACGATATGTACGGTAGTACATATCCGTTTGCGGCGAAATGGATCGGTTCATGCCCTTGAAAAGACTGTCCTAAGGGACGAAAGCGAGCGAGAAATGCGCTCGAACACGTGTACGTATGGTGCAGCATGCACAGTCGCGTGCTCGTGACCGTGGGCTATCCGGTCCGAATGATTACTTGGGCTCCGTTGCGGGTGAACCGCGCAATATGAGCGCAATCTGCGGCTCGATGTCGTCTGCGAAGAACAGTAAGTCAAGCAGCGCGGACTGCATACCGACTCCGTCGAATAGGTAGCCGAGGGCTGAAGCTGTGGTTGCGTCGGTGTAATTCGAGATGAGATCGACGAAGTCTTGCGACCATGTGAGACTTTCCTCACGGAGGTCAGGCTTGTGCAAAGAGAAGAAATATAGTTCATGCTCAAGCACGAGGAGACGGTGTCTGCGGACCGTAAGGTTTTCGATTAATTGGGCAAGTCCGCGACTGAGTCCAACTTCCGACACTGCTTTTTCGAGAGCTTCCCTCGCGTAATTGCGACTCCGGATCCGGGTTGTGCGCAGCATTTCTTGGACAAGTTCGATCTTATCGGTGAAGTGATACGTGGTTGAGCCGAGGGGGACATTCGCCTTTTCGGCGACGGCGCGGAATGTCAGTCCATCCATGCCTCGATCTTCAACCACGAGTAGCGCGGCTTCGATGAGTCGCTCTCGACGTCCCGGGTCAAACCGCCGTGTCGACTTACCCTTTCCTGTATCCGCCATGCGAATACTGTACGTCGGTACGCATTGAAACGAGCGAGTGGGTTGAGCTGTGCCGGGGCTCTGTCTCAGAGTTCGCGGGAATCATAACGCCGCGCCGCCTCCGCACCCGCCTCTTCAAGCCACCGCCCTGTGCCCTTCATCGCTTCCTTGGCGCCTCCCGCAAGATCAGCCAGCGCGAGCGAGTCTGAAGGGCCATATTTCACGTCGCGGCCCTTGAACTCTTCCGCCACGCGCCCCGCAATAATGACCACAGGAACGTCACTTTCACTCGCGAAGTTGAGCACCGCCGAGGGCACTTTGCCCGCGAGCGACTGCGTGTCGAAGCTACCTTCGCCCGTAATAGCGAGGTCGGCGGCTGCAATTTTTTCGGGCAGGGCAATGGCATCCGCAATGGTCAACGCGCCTGCTTGCACGGTCGCGCCGATGGCAAGCAAACCGTAGGCAGTGCCGCCCGCGGCGCCGGCGCCGGGAACCGAACCATCCACACCGAGCAACTGCGCAACGTGTGCGAGACCCGCCTCGAGCTCGACCACATCCGCATCCGATGCACCCTTCTGCGGGCCGAATACCGCAGCCGCACCCTCCGGCCCGAGAAGTGGATTCGTGACGTCGGTGAGCGCAACAATCCCCTCGGGCGGCAGCGCGGGGATCACCGCGAGGTCAATGGTGGCCACCGCGTGGAGTCCGCGATTGCCGAGCTCAATGTCCTGACCCTCAGCATCCTGAAACTTCGCGCCGAGCGCCATCAGCGCCCCGACACCGGCATCGGTGGATGCGCTGCTTCCGAGACCGGCGAGCACGCGCCTCGCACCTTGCT
The DNA here is from genome assembly GCF_052090685.1 of Gulosibacter sp. NCBI lineage: Bacteria > Bacillati > Actinomycetota > Actinomycetes > Micrococcales > Microbacteriaceae > Gulosibacter > Gulosibacter sp. The sequence continues at coordinate 144,091 of NZ_JBQDBE010000003.1, forward strand.
CGGTTGCATGGCGGATCGCTTCGCCGAGCCCGTAGGAGGTCGCGAGGCGGGCAGTGTCGGGGGAGACCGCATCCAACAGTGCGATGCCGCTGGTCTCGGCGAGCTCGACCACCCAAGTCCCGTCACTGAGGGCCAAGAGGTCTGCCTCGGTGGGCTCGCCAAGTGGTCCGTGCACGGTGTGCGTGACGCGAGTCGAGCCCGGATCGGATGACTCGAGCGCATCCATAGTGCCCTCGCCGCCGTCTGCCATGGGCAGCAGATCCAGTAGATCCTCGGGGCGAACTGAATGCCACCCTTTCGCGATCGCTTTGGCGACCTCGGTTGCGGTGGCGGTGCCTTTGAATGAGTCTGGTGCGATAACGATGCGGCGCTGCATAACGACAACCTATCCTGTCTGTCTCTCTTGGGAAAGCCGTTTCCCGATAGGATCAATGTGGACGCAACGAAGCGTAAACCAGATATTTGGGAAGGAGCCAGCGATGGGTTCGAAGAGTCAGCCAGTCACACTCGGCGAAGTGGCGAAGGCTGCTGGAGTGTCAATCGCCACGGCCTCGCGCGCGATTAATGGCAGCACCAGGCGCGTGAGCGAGGACATCCGGCAGCGGGTGCAGGAGACCGCAGACAGGCTTGGCTACCTCCCGAATCTCTCCGCACAGGCGGTCGCAAAGGGTGCATCCTCGACCGTTGCGGTCGTGGTGAGCGATATCGCCGACCCCTATTTCAGCGCGATTGCCGCTGGAATCATGCGGGGCGCAAACGAGGCGAACCTGGTCGTCAATCTCGCCGCTGCGGAGCATTCACCACAAAACGAACTCGATATTGTCCGCACGTTCCGCGGCCAGCGTCCCCGTGCAATCATCCTGAGCGGTTCAAGAACGGACGGCGACCCGAACCAAGCACTACTCGATGAGCAACTCGAAGCCTTTGCCTCGACCGGTGGCAAAGTGGTGCTGATCTCGCAATCTCCCTCCCCGTTCGATGTCGTTGAATTAGCGAACTACGACGGCGCGAAGGAGCTTGCGAGGGTGCTCGCGAATCGGGGCGGGGCCCGCTTCGGCGTGATAACCGGACCACAGCGACTCCTCACCAACCGAGATCGAGTCGCGGGGTTCCGCGATGGGCTTATTGAATCGGGCAAGACCCTCGATCCGGATGCGGTGGTCGAGACAGAATTTACCCGTGACGGGGGATATTCGGGGTTGCGGACCTTGCTGTCGCGAGTTCCTGAAGTGGACACAATTTTCGCGACGAGCGATGTCATGGCTATCGGCGCGATGACGGCCATGCGTGACCTTGGGAAAACTCCCGGAAAAGATATTTCCATCGCGGGCTTTGATGACATCGAGACCGTGCGGGATGTCACACCCACGCTGACTACCGTCGTGGCGCCGCTGAATGACATGGGGTATCGCGCATTGAAGCTCGCAATCGAGCCCAACAAAACGCGTGATCCCTTGGTTCTCAAGGTGAATACATCGGTGATTGTTCGAGAGAGTGCTCCGGTTCGGGAGCCTGCCATCGCGTAGCTGAGTGTCAAAGATTGCCCTCGAAAGGATCGCTTCGAGGGCAATTTTTTATTCCCACTTGCCTTGGTAAGCGCTTTCCCATAGTGTGGCAGCAACCTCAACGATGAGAAGCCTGACGAAGGGACGGACATGGCCAAGGAAACACTCGGAATCATCGTCAACGGAGCAACCGGACGAATGGGCTACCGCCAGCACCTCGTTCGCTCGCTGCTTGCACTGCGTGACGAAGGCGGCGTGCCACTCTCAGACGGTTCGCGCCAGCCAATCGAGCTCTATCTCGTAGCTCGAAACGAAGAAAAACTTCGCGAACTTGCCACAAAACACGGCATTGAGAAGTACACCACTGACCTCGACGAAGCCCTTGCGGCTCCCGGTTTCCCCGTCTACTTTGACGCGCTCGTCACCAAACTGCGCGTGCCCGCAATCCGCAAGGCCATCGCCGCCGGAAAGTCGATCTACACCGAGAAGCCCACCGCCGAAAGCTATGCGGAAGCCGTCGCGCTCGCCGATGAAGCTGAGGCAGCAGGCGTCAAGAACGGGGTCGTGCACGACAAGCTCTACCTGCCGGGGCTCCTGAAGCTCAAGCGACTGATCGACAGCGGCTTCTTCGGCGAAATCCTTTCGGTCCGTGGCGAGTTCGGCTACTGGGTCTTCGAAGGTGACTGGCAGGATGCGCAGCGTCCCAGCTGGAACTATCGCTCGGAAGACGGCGGCGGCATTGTCGTCGACATGTTCCCGCACTGGAACTACGTGATCGAGAACCTCTTCGGCAAGATCGCCTCCGTCTACACCGAAACCCGCACGCACATCCCGCAGCGAGTCGACGAGCGAGGTGACACCTACAAGGCCACCGCTGACGACGCCGCCTACGCGATCTTCGATCTCGAGAACGGCCCCATCGTGCAGTTCAACTCGAGCTGGACAGTGCGTGTCAACCGCGACGAGCTCGTCGAACTTCACGTTGACGGTACCCAAGGCAGCGCAGTGGTGGGTCTGTTCGGCGCGAAGATTCAGCCGCGAAACGCCACACCGAAGCCCACGTGGAACCCCGACCTCCTCGACAGCCACGACTACCAGCAGGACTGGATCGAGGTGCCGCAGAACGATCCCACCGAAAATGGCTTCAAGCTGCAGTGGATCGAATTCCTCCGCTACGTGCTCGACGACGGGCAGCACAACTACGACTTCCGTTCGGGAGCCGACGGCATGCTGCTCGCCGAAGCGGCACTCGCTTCGCAGGAAGAGGGTCGCCGCATCCAACTCGCCGACCGCGCGATCGCACAGGGCTCGCAGCCCGAGCCAGCAGCATCCAACAGCGAGGCAAGCCTCGCGGAACCGGCAGGTGCACGATGACGGCCACACACGCCACCGCGAACGTCGCCACCGCAGGCACGCTCGACGCCTACGACCGCAGCGAACTAGGCACGCAACTGCAGCTCCTTGGCGGTGACGGTAGCCGTCACCGCGCGGCACTCCTCAGCGCACCCGCATTCGCACGCCCCACCGGTCCACTGCAGTCACGCGAACTATTTGCCGCTGCCCACGTCATCCCCAAAGTGACTAGTGAGACAGTGCCGGGTGCCCCAGCCGACATCGATTGGGATGCGACGCTGAACTATCGTCGTCAGCTTTGGTCCTGGGGGCTCGGGGTCGCGGATGCGATGGACACCGCGCAGCGCAATATGGGTCTTGATGCGGCAGCGACTCGAGAACTCATTGCGCGGACCGCCGAGGCCGCACGTGAAGACGGTGGCCGGGTCGCGGTCGGTGTCAACACCGATGGACGCACCGAAGACACGCTCTCACTTGACGAGATTGAAGCGGCCTTCCTCGACCAGCTGCATTTCGCCGAAGAGCAGGGCGTCACCCCGGTGATCATGTCGAGCCGACACCTCGCTCGCGCCGCTCAGTCGCCTGCCGACTATTTGCGCGTGTACGATCGCGTGCTCGGCGAGGTCTCCACGAAGGCCGTTATTCACTGGCTCGGTACCGCGTTCGATCCGATCCTTGAGGGGTATTTCGGTGACTCACGGTGGCAAACGGCAGCAGACACGCTCATCGAGATCGTCACGAAGCACGCCGATCGCGTCCGCGGCATCAAGATGAGCTTGCTGGATGCAGATGCGGAGCGAGCCGTGCGCGCGCGGCTTCCCGAGGACGTCACGATGTATACCGGCGACGACTTCAACTACGTCGAACTCATCCGTGAGGATACGGACGGCAGCTACTCGGATGCCCTCCTTGGGGCGTTCAGCGTGCTGGCTCCCAATGCTTCCGCAGCGGTGCAGGCCCTCGACCGAGGGGACGAAGCCGAGTTTTCGCGCATCCTGACTCCGACTCAGGAGCTGTCGCGACAGGTCTTCGCCGCACCGACGTTCTATTACAAAACCGGGGTCGCTTTTATGAGTTGGCTCAACGGTCACCAGGATGCATTCCGGATGGTCGGTGGGCTGCACTCGGCGCGGAGTCTGCCGCACCTTTCGCGAATTGTAGAGCTCGCGAACGCATCCGGTGCGCTCGAGCAGCCAGAGCTTGCGCTCGAACGCTGGCACGGGATGCTCCGACTCGACGGACTACTCGAAGGGGGACAGGCATGAGCGCACACTCGCGACTCTCGCTGAATCAGGGGACGATCAAATACGCATCGCTCGCGGAAGCACTGGAGGTCAGTCAGCGCCAGGGCCTGCAGAGTATTGGCCTGTGGCGTGAGCCTGTCGCGGAGGTTGGCCTCGAGCGTGCGGCGCAAATGCTCCGCGATTCTGGCCTGCGATTCTCGAGTCACTGTCGTGCGGGCTTCCTCACGGAACCGGGCGAAACCGCTCGCCGGCAGGCGCTCGAGGAGAACCGTCGCGCGATCGAAGAGACGCGCGTGCTCGCCGAAGCGGGTGCGCCAGGATCTTCAGCAACGCTGGTAATGGTTGCCGGTGGCATCCCCGAAGGCGGCACGATTGAGGATGCGCGGGCCAGGTTCGAGGAAGGCATCGCCACGCTTGCGCCCGAGGCAGAAGCCGCTGGCGTGACGCTCGCGCTTGAGCCACTGCATCCTATGTATGCCTCGGACCGTGCGGTGCTCTCGACGCTTGGCCAAGCGCTCGACATTGCTGATCGGGTCGGTAGCCCTGCGGTGGGTGCAGTTGTGGATGCATTCCACGTCTGGTGGGATCCGGATGTGGCTGCCCAGGTCGAACGTGCGGGCCGCGACGGCCGCATTGCCTCGTATCAGGTGTGCGACTGGAAGACTCCGCTGCCAGCGGATGTGCTGCTGTCACGACACCTTCCGGGTGATGGTGTCGTTGACTTCGCACACCTGACCGCGCTCGTCAACGAAGCGGGCTATCAGGGCGACGTGGAGGTCGAGGTCTTCAACGCCGACCTGTGGGCGAAGTCTTATGACGATGCCGTCGCTGAAATGGTGACAAAGTTCGGCGCCAGCGTCGGTGTGCATCTTGCGGAGTTCGCGATTGCATAATCCCTTCTCAGCTGATCAAAATGCCCGCCTCTTCGGAGGCGGGCATTTTGTGTTGGTCAAGGTAAACTCGCCATCTATGCCCTCCTATCAACGTTAGGCAACTTGGTCCGGAACTTGCTGTCCTGAGAGGATTGAGCGGACGCGCGCCACGGCCCCAGTTTGTAACGCCGCCAACGATGAACGTGATTTCCATGCTGAGTGGGGTGTGAGGATTACATTGGGCGCGTTCCTAAGCTCACTGTTTAGCGCCAATGGCTCCGCTGTAAATACGTCCAGTCCTGCTCCCCCCAACTTCTCACGACGTAAAGCGTCCGCGAGGGCAGTCTCATCGATGAGACCACCACGAGACACGTTGATGAGCAGCGCGCGATCACGCATCGCGTCAATGACGGACGCCGAAATCATATTCTGCGTTCTGTCGTTGAGGGGCACGTGTAGAGAGATCAGGTCGGAACCCGTGATGAGTTCATCAAGTTCGCAGGAAGCCACTTCTGTGAATTCAACAATTGGGTCGAATGCTCGAACGCGCGCACCCACCGCTGACCATAAATTTGCGACCATCCTTCCAATTCTGCCCATGCCGACAATGCCGACTTCGAGATCGCTCAGTTTTGGCAAATCAGCAGGCACACTGGATGCCCATTGACCTGCCTCGACAGCAACTTGCCCAGCTGGAATCCTCCGCGATAGTGCGAGCCCGAGAGCAAAAGCATGGGACGCAACCTCTTCAGTGGACGCATCGGGAACGATCGACACCGGAATTCTAGCTCTTGCCGCGGCATCCACATCAATATTGTCGTACCCGATGCCGTAGCGCACAATGCCTTGGCACCGCCCCATCGCCCCGATCATGGTTTCGGTCACTTTGCCGTACGGGCTTACCAAGACGAACGCTGCCGAATTTGACAACTCCGCGAACTCTTCTTGATCGTTAGCAACATGGATAGTCATTCCGTATTCGGAAGCGAGCGCATTCTCGCGATCGAGATCGGCAAATTGATGAGGTGAAATTAGAATCATTGCAATCGCTTTCAGAATTATGGATCGTATTGAGGTGGACGGGTGGAGCTAGACAGAACGTCAGTCCAGACTTCAACTGTCTAGTCGATAGCGCGCCCAATTCGTTGATAGGCAGGCGAGCCCCTACGTTTCAAAGCCAGTGCATATATGAATCCACCGACGACGAACGCCCACACTAATAGAATCAGGGTTATTAGTAGCCAAGTGGGAACCTCCATAAGAAGATGCATATTCATTGTTGCTACCACCAATGCAAATCCGATACCGAGAAGTGCGATTAATGGAAAGACAAATGTCTTCACTCTAGAAGTAGATTTTTCGGGATTGCGTCGGAAATAAACGATTACCGAGACGCCCGTGAGGAATAGCAAGAGAATCATCCCGTAGAAAGCGACACCTCCGGCGGCGGCATAGGGGGGATCCCCGGCCCCAGCCGTGATGCTCAATACCGCGAGAACCGCAATAAGAACAACAGCAACGAAGGTTGCCGAGCGATGTGGCGAACCGTGGACTTTATGAACCTTGGCTAGTCCGCGCGGGAAGATCCCGTCGACCGCCAAAGAATGTGTGTAGCGAGTGATGATGTTCTGCAGTGCAAGGATCGACGCGAAAAAGCTCGTAACCGTAAGAATCGCGCCAAGCTGGCTCATGAAGAGCGGTAGATGCTCTAACACGATCGCGGGCATCATCGCGTCAGGACCCTCACTTGCTGCCTGAACAGCGCTAGAAACACCGTGGCCAGTGATAAGCGTAAATGCAGTGATTGCATAGAAAATACCTAAGAATGCAATTGCCAGGTATGTCGCTCGCGGAATTGTTTTCGACGGTTCCTTTACCTCATCTCGATAGATGGCAGTCGCCTCAAAGCCGTTGAATACACCAATTGAGAAGAGCAACACGACACCGAGTGCAGGGGTGAATATGTTCGCTGGATTCCATGGTTCGGGCGACAAGCCCTCAGGCCCACCGTTGCTAAGCACAACAATATCGACAATCACGACGAACAACACTTCGACAACGAGTACTATCGATAACACCTTAGCCGAAAGCTCTACATTGAAATAACTCAAGACACCGGTGGCAACCATGACGACCGCGCTATAAACCCACCAAGGCAGTACGCTTTCAAAACCGAAAGACATTTCCAAGCTCTTTACTGAGATGCCAACAACTAGCATTGCCGATGTGACATTGAAGCCGTAGGTCCCGAGTGCCAAGAAAGATGCTCCGAGGCCCAATGGGCGGCCAAGGCCTTCACGAATGTACGTGTAGAACGCTCCCGGGCGGGGCACTGCGCGCGACATGGCCATAAATCCCACGGCAAATAGCATCATCAGTATCGCAACGAGCACATAAATTAATGGTGCTCCAATTCCGAACGAAATATTGACAGGTGTAAAGCCGTACACGACGCCCATGGGTGCCGTAAATGCGAGAACCGTGAACAAAAGCCCGACAGTTCCCATCCGTCCTCGAAGTGCATATCTACCGGTTTCTTGTGAAGCAGACTCTTCCACCGCGGTAGATTGCTTGTTATTTGTCATCCCTATCTCCATTGATTAGACATACTGATAATTGGCTCCCATCCAATCGGCAGCCTGACGCACTGGGGTGATATGCGGGTCAGGTCCTTCGAGGTGGATGGAGGTTTGATTGATTCTGCTATCTGCTGGGTCCCCCTTAATGTGCCATTTTGAACCAGCAGGTAGTCGTCGATTAATTCAGCTCCAGGTTGAACCCACGGCCTTCGTACGCTTCAATTTTGCGATAGAGCGTCGACCGGCCGATACCGAGAAGTGCTGCGGCGCGGGCACGATTGCCTTCTACTTCAACGAGTGCAGACCGGATTTGGTGCAGCTCGGCTTCTTCGAGACGCGTGAGTCGAGCTGTGGTCAAAGCACGCAGGTGAATCTCCGGCAAATCAGAGAGGCGTACTTCCCCAACTACCGAGTCGCTCTGGACCGAGGACATAACGTCTCGGAGTTGAGCGAGATTTCCAGGCCAATCTGCTGCGACTAGAGTGTCGCGCAGTTTTGCGGAGAGCATCGATGTAGTTCCGAGTGCCTCCCGCAGAAAACTCACTGCGAGATCCGGAATATCTTCCCGTCGAGACCGCAGCGGCGGCATCGACACTTCGATTCCGCGTAACGCCGCAAGCAGCGGCAATAGTTCATCAGTAACCGCAGTTGTAGTCACGATGAGTTGCGGTTGTTCGAGAATGTTAAGCAAGGACGCGAGCTCGTCCCTGCACTCCGCCGTCGCGTGCTCGATCCGATGCAGCAGTACCGATCCACCTTCTGCAAGGAACTTGTCGACCCGTTCTACAAGGCAGGAATCAGACTTCGTGCGTGAACAGTCAAAGAAGAGTGTGTCTGAAGCCAGCATTGACGCCATTGCACGAGCGAGTCTACGTTTACCGGTCCCCGGCTCGCCGACTATATAGGCAGGCATCTTTCGGCTTACGGCTGTGGACGCAGCGTTGAGAGCTCGTTGAAGTGTCCAGCTTGAACCGACAAAGTCACTAAATTTCACGCCTCGTTCACGACTAAGACTAATGCCTCCAGTCATAGCAGGATGCGAGGGGACATTCACACGCATGACCGTCGCGTGAGCCGAATCAAGCGCGGTGAGGTTCATTGGACGCGCATGGACCAAAACCTCCTGGCCAGTGCTCACGCTGATCCGTCGCTGCAAGGCCCATTGTTCCTTTTCTGCCTCTTTCGCAATTGCGGCCAATACCGAAAAATCACTTTGATCAAGGATGCTGAGTGCACGACGGCTAGCGATCGTTGTTCGCTCGTCCATCGCGACTACTGCATCAGCACCGCGCTTTCGCACTTCACGCATATATTCAGACATAAGAGCCTGTTCACGAGCAGCAAGCCGCTCCGCGAGCCGCCGAGTGATGTCCGCGGCTGCGCCTGTCACGGTCAACATGATCGATCTGGGGTCGACGTCTTTAGCGACTCGTTCCGGAAGCATCACTCCAAGGACGCCACGGATAGAGCGCCGAATCGGGTCGCGAATCGGCACCGAAGTGCAGTAGCCGTCCTGAAGGCCTTCATTGAAATGTTCAGCGCCCCAGACTTGGATCGCTTCGCCTTCTTCGATGGCAGTTCCATCGGAATTCGTGCCGATGAGTTCTTCACTCATTTGCGCCCCGACTAGCGGGTATAAGAGTTCTGCGCGCTTTCGCGCGACAGTATCCCCACGGAACACCGCAAGGGTGCCATCCGCATCGGTTAATACGACCGCACCGCCGACGTCGAGGCAGAGTCGCTCAAGATCTGTAAGGACAGGCTCAGCGGCCAGTAGAAGCTGTTCATCCGTCCGTGGGTCGGAAGACCGCAGAAATAGCCTGTCCGAATTCACATTGCCAGCGAGGCTGCGCTGCCAGGAACGCGCAATCACTGGGCGGAGTGCGCTGAGATCCGTTTCTTCCGGCGCGGCCAAAAACTCTTCACGCAATGCGAGGATCGAAGAGTTCGACAGTTCCCCAATGCGCGCAGGGGGGCGCTCATGCCGTTCTGGAAAAGTCATTGACACGATGCGCCTCCCTCCGTGCGGCGTTTACTAGTGTGTCAGTAGATTATTGAAGTGAGATGGTACGGTTCGCGCCTGTTGACGGCCGAATTGCGCCGCGTACCACTTGCCGAGCGTGTGCTTTCCTGTACTGCCGCTGCCCTTCCAGCCGCCGAATGTCTGGGGTCCAGGCCACCAACCCGTCGTAGCATGTCCAGGTACGTTTACGTCAGCGCAACCAGCTTCGATCCGGTCAAGAAACTCTTCGGCAATGCGCACGTCACCCGTGTAAATACCAGCCGTGAGACCCATGTCAGTCGCGTTGGCAACGGTGATGGCCTCCTCGAAGTCTTCAACCTTGCTGATCGTAAGGAATGGGAGGAAATGCTCAATCGTAGCCAAGTCGTGGGTAAAGGGGACATCCGAGACAACGGTTGCGGGAACCGCATAGCCGCCTTCCGCCGCCCTACCTTGAGCAACGCGGAATCCATCAGCATCCACTACCTTCATGAGTGCGTGGTAGCGCTCCACCGCTTCCGTCGAAACAACCGGGCCCGCGTACGAAGCCCCATCGATCGGATCCCCGAGGAATAATTTGCGTACCTTGTTTTCCACGAGGTCGACGAGTTGATCGTGGACGCCGGGCATGACTAGGACGCGAGACAACGCGCTGCATTTCTGTCCGGTGAGGTCAAAGGCAGAGAACACGATGCCGTCGGCAGCTTGGTCGAGATCGGCGTCGTCTGTCACGATGACGGGGTTCTTGCCACCCATTTCCGCGATGACCGGACGTGGGTACGCGCCCGAACCGAACTGTGTCATAATCGACCGGCCAACTTCAACGGAGCCGGTGAAGCTGACGCCGTCAATGTCCGACGCTGCGAGCGCCCTGCCACCACCGTGAACGATATTCACGAGGCCTTCGGGCAGGTCCATCGCTGCGCAGAATTCGTACACAGCCTGGCCCGACCAGGGCGCGTGCTGGGATGTCTTCACCACGACACCATTGCCCGCAATCAGCGCGCCAATGGCTGGACCCGCGCCCTGAACGATCGGGTAATTGAACGGAACGATCACACCGAAAACCCCGTATGGCTTCAGCACGGAATCATTATTCATCCCAGAGGGATCCGCTGCACGCTCATCCTTGAAAGCGCCTGGAACTTCGGCGTACTCAAGCAAATGCTTGAGCATGTCGTAAATCTCTGCACCTTCGCCGCGTGCACCCTCGTAGGGCTTGCCGATTTCAAGAGCGACACGCACTGCCCACTCTTCGGTATTGCTTTCAATAGAGGCAAGTGCAGGGCGCATGCGCTCCAATCGTTCAGCGAGAGGAACCTTTGCCCAAATACGCTGTGCCTTACGGCTAGCGGCCACGGCTTCGTTGACGGCTTCATCAGTCGCATCGTGCGATGCACTAACCACAATGTCAGGGTAACTGGGATCCACTCGTTCGCGACGGGGGCCGTCAAACCGTTCTTTGCCACCAATAATGTGCGGCACGACTGGAGGCGTCGCTGCTCGCTGTGCTTTCACTGCTGCTGCAAATGCTTGTTTTGCGTTAGTGGCCATTTCCTGTGGCTCTCCTTCATTATTTCTTGTATCGCTTGCGCATCAAATTTTTGGACGCTCAGGATTGGATAACCGTCCAGAAAGCGTAGGAGCGCAGTGCGCCCCCGACTGTCCCAAATTGGGAAACGTCGCCTCACCCTTCGGCGGCGACAGTGTTCTTCAGCACCCCTACCTGTTCAACCTCGACTTCAACTACGTCACCTGCCGTCAACCAAACCGGCGGATTGCGCTTCGCGCCGATCCCCTCGGGGGTACCAGTCGCAATGATGTCGCCGGGTGCCAGCGTGATGGTCCTGCTGAGATAGGTGATGATTTCTGCAACGGGGAAGATCATGTGCCGGGTGTTCGAGTGTTGCATTTCGACCCCGTTCACCCTCGTGGAAATCTCAAGCTGCTGAATATCGGAAATCTCGTCGAGGGTTACAAGGTCACGTCCGGTAGGGGTCGAGTCATCAACCGACTTGCCAATGAGCCACTGGGTTCCTCGATACTGTAGATCGCGGGCGGTAATGTCATTCAGCACCATGAGCCCGGCGACGACGTCCAGCGCATCCTCTTGTTGTACATTTCTGCATTCCTGAGAAATCACCACGGCGAGTTCGCCCTCAAAGTCGAGATTGTCCGTGATCGCAAGACCACGAATCTCATCCTGTGGCCCAATCAGAGACCTACTGAATTTTGAGAATATATCTGGGTACCTAGGAAGTGCGCGGCCCGTTTCAGCGACATGATCCTTGTAATTCAGCCCGACGCAAAGCACTTTTTCCGGCTCGCGGATGGGCGCCCCGAGTTGGAGCGAATCCACCGCACCCTTGGAAGTCCCCAATTTCCTTCCGTGCACCTCAACTGCAACCGAAACTTCATTAAGGCTCTCGCCATATTGCTTCACTAATTGCAGTACGGTCGCCTCCCGCTCCAAACTGTGTTTTCCCGCGGATAGAAGTGCCTCTTCCACATCAATGACTTGACCATGGATGACGGCACCAGCACGCCAATTGCCGTCACTTTGATACGAGACTAGGCGCATTATTCTGCTCCTTCGGCGGTTTTGATGACTGCGCCAACGAGTCGATCCGTGAAGTCATGAACGACCTGTTCGCCCATCGGCGTGGATAAGGCGGCAAGATTCGCGGAAGAGAGGACGACGCCGTTCTCGTATGCGGCCCACCACAGTCGACGCTGTGTTTCCCCATCGAGCTGGCGCGCATCCAGCGGGAATGGTCGGAGCAGCGATCCCAAACCGCGCATCTCCCAGCCATGCGCATTGAGAACGGCATTTGCCTCGGCGCGCGCGTTGTCGCCGAGAGAATTCAACCGCTCGATCTCGGCTGGCGTTAGTAACTGCAGCGCGACAACCCCTGCTGCCATGCTGACTGGATTCCCCGAGAATGTGCCAGAGTGCGAAATACTTTCTGGTGACCACGGGTCGAGGATCGACATGTATTCCTGACGGCCCGCGATAGCGCCAATTGCAAAGCCACCACCGATTACTTTCCCCGCCGTCAACAGGTCTGGAAGGACACCCATCCTGCCACCTAAACCGTTTGGTCCCAGACGAAAGCTGACCACCTCGTCGAAGATCAACAGAGCGCCATGTGCTGTGGCAAGGGCCCGGGCCTCTTCCACAAACTCCTTACTCAGCGGAAGCAAGCCCGCTTTGTTAGGAAGTAGGTCGAGGATAATTGCGGCGTATTTGGTGGGGTTGTTTTGAAACACTTCGCGCAATTCGTCAATATCACCCAGCGGCACGAGCGTCACGTCACTTTCGGCAGACCTCGCCACGCCCTTCGTAGGCCCACTTGCGAGAAGGGCGAAATCCGACGTGCCGTGAAAGCCATCTTTCGTCATGACGATTCCGTCACGTCCAGTGACTGCACGGGCAATCCGGAATGCTGACATGACAGCTTCGGTTCCGGAGTTCGCAAACCTGATCTGGTCAAGTCCGGGCAGCCTGTCCAGCATCGTCTCGGCGAGGTCCCACTCACTCAAGTTTGGAATGCCCCAGGAAGCACCTGTTCGAATTGCTTGTTCAGCGGCTTCGACGATTTCCGGGTGGGCATTGCCGTGAATCAGAGTCGTGAAATTGCCGTTTGCGTCAATGAGCTCCCGACCATTGTCGTCCCACATCCGCCATCCCTCTCCGTGTACGGCGTAGGGTGGTTCCTTGCCGACGTGGTAGGCGGACCGACCGTAACCACCAGGCAGCAAGGGCATGCCCTTGCGGTTTCGACGTAAGTGGGGATCCCGTATGTTGTCGGGTGAAGGCATCATCGTTGAAATCATGAAAGTGAATTTAGAGACGTAGAGCACTCACAAATGTCCCAGAATGGAACATGCTCTAGAGTGCGGTATACCCACCGTCCACAACGACAGATGTACCCGTCATTTTTCTCGAGTCCTCGGACACCAGGAATACTGCGACGCTTGCCACTTCCTCCGGACTTATAAGCCCTAGTGGTTGATATTGACGCTGCGCCTCTTCGCTCGCCAAGAGTTCATCATCAAAGAACTTCTCTACCATTGGTGTCTTCACACCACCGGGGCACAAGCAATTCGCACGAATATTGTCTTTTGCGTACTCAATGGCCACGGATTTGGTAAGCATCAATACGGCCCCCTTCGTCGCTGAGTACACTGAAATATCCGGCTCAGCCACGGTTGAGTTAATCGATCCCCAATTGACGATCGACCCTCCCCCTGCCCGTTGGAGTGCGGGAATCGCATACTTGCAGCCGTAGAAGACACCCTTCAAGTTAATATCGACAATCCGATTTAGCATTTCTTCCGTGGTGTCGACCACCGATGCTGCACGGAGGTAACCCGCACAGTTGAGCATGGCGTGCACCGCTCCAAATCGTGCTTCTGCCGCCTCTACGAGCGCCTCAACATCGGCAGAATTGCTGACATCGCACGTTTGTGTCGCAACGGCAGCACTCTCTTCCTGCAGACGAGACAGGCCATCATCATCGATATCGGCCGCCATCACTTGCGCTCCATGGCTCACCAGTGCCCTCACTGTAGCCAGTCCCTGGCCTGACGCAGCTCCCGTCACAATCGCAGTCTTTCCCTGCAAACGAATACTCATTTCCTTCACGTTCTCCTTTGGACACAGTGACGATTTCCTTTGCTTGCCACTATCCCGGCATGTCGTGTCCCGAACTGTCCCTGTCTGACACAGTGCCGCACGCAGCGGGCGTCTAGCATTGCGCATCCAGGCACAATGTCCGTGTCTGCAGATCGACACACATAGGAGAAGGACCATGGGTCGCGTTCAAGACAAGGTGACAATCATCACGGGCGGCGCTCGAGGTCAGGGGGAGTCACACGCAAGATTGCTCGCCAGTGAAGGAGCAGCAGTACTCATTACTGATGTACTCGACGAGCTGGGCGAAGCACTGGCTACAGAGCTCCGTGACGTTGGCGCTGACGTGCATTACATGCACCTCAACGTTTCTTCCGAAGACGAGTGGAACGCGGTCATTGAAGCTGCGGAACAGCGTTGGGGTCGCGTAGACGTGCTCGTCAACAATGCCGGCATCGTGGGATCCATGAAATCAGTTGCTGACGAAGAACTCGATGCGTGGGCGAAAATGACTGCGATCAACCAACAGGGCGTCTTCCTCGGGCTAAAGCATGGTGCACCAGCAATTGAGCGTAGCGGTGGTGGCGCTATCGTGAACACCTGCTCAATCAACGGGACTGTTGGCAACCCTGGCGGATTCTCCTACCAGGCTTCGAAGGGCTCAGTGAAAATGATGACTCGAGCCGCAGCTATGGAATATGCAAACCGTGGCGTACGAGTGAATTCCGTCTCCCCCGGGCTTGTGATGACCGCAATGGCCGACGCAGAAGGCGAAGAGTCCAATAAGGAATTCAGTGAGGCCACGCCAATGAAACGAGCCGCTCAGCCGATCGAAGTAAGCTACGGCGTTCTATTCCTCGCTAGTGACGAGGCGAGCTACGTCACTGGTACCGATCTCTTTATTGATGGCGGATACACCGCTCAGTAGTCGCATAATCGCCGAGTACAGCGGTGTCTCAAAGTGGTACGGTGCGAAACCTTGACGGAGACGATGCTGGAAGTCGTTCGCCGGAAGAATAATGGTTTTCTTTGCTGGCGACGACTTTCAAATTCGCAAGTCCGAAGGAATTCGTCCCATGACTGACACCGCTGTACAGCACCAATCAGGCACGCAGAGCCGCGTACCAGATGACACCATCACGTTCGATGCCTGGCTAGAGGCACTCAAATCAGCAATTGCTGCAAACGATTTGCATGGCGCATCCGGACTCTTCCAGGCTGATGCCGTAGTTCGAGACCTGCTGGCACTCTCTTGGGATTTTCGAAACGGTGTGAACCGCGAGGAAGCTGCAGAACTGCTAACTAAAGGCACGACTACCCCGCCTACCCGCCTCTCAATCAAGGACAGTCGTGTTCCTACACGGGGCGAAGAATCAGGACACGCAACCCTTGAAACGTTTATCGAGTTCGAGAACGAAAAGGGAACCGGCGTTGGTTTCGCCAAACTAGTAGAGGAAACCGACGGTGTCTGGCGAGCCGCGGCGCTCGCGCTCGCGCTCGACGAACTCAAGAGCCACCCAAAGAACCATGGTCCTGCTCGCCCGATGGGACGGGTCAAGGGCCCGGTCGCGGACAGAGTTTCTTGGGCCGAAGACTGCGATCGCGAGTTCGAGAAAGAAGATCCGACTGTCGTAATTCTGGGTGCAGGTCACAACGGCCTGATGCTCGCTGTTCGCTTGCAGGTCATGGGGATCCCCACTCTGATTATTGAGAAGAATGAACGAGTGGGCGACACCTGGCGCAAGCGCTACAACTCGCTCGCGCTCCACACTCCTCTCACGTCGGATAGCTTGCCCTATCTGCCGTTCCCAGAAACTTGGACTCAGTTCACGCCGAAAGACAAATTGGCCGATTTCCTCGAGGCATACTCCACGATCATGGACCTGCGCGTATGGACGGGATCTGAAGCGAAGAACGTCGAATACGACGACCAGGTCAAGGAATGGAACCTTGATGTAATCCGCAAGGACGGCACGGTACGTTCGCTGAAGCCCAAGCACCTAGTTTTCGCGACTGGACTCCTCGCTGAACCCTTGCGTCCACAGTTTTCTGGCCAGGACAAGTTCCACGGGGAGGTGATGCACACGGCTGATTACCGCGGGTTTGACGAGTGGGTTGGCAAGCGAGCTGTTGTCGTTGGGTCCGGCGTAAGCGGGCACGACATTGCTCAAGACCTCGCCGAACACGGTGTCAACGTCACCATGATCCAGCGGTCAGAAACTGTTGTCTTGAACACGTCGACTTTCCATAGTGTGATGCACACGAATCACACCAGTGGCGCCTACGCCATCGATGAGGCCGACCTCGTGAATGCTGCGACACCGTTCGGGGAACTCCCCCGCTATGGTGCCGCACAGCTCGCCAAGGCCAACGAACTCGACCGCGGGCTCCTCAAGGGGCTCTCAGATGCAGGCTTCAAGCTCGGCTCGGGCCCGGACGGTACTGGCGTACTTGGGCTCATTTACGCCAAGAACACGACAGGTTACTACTACAACGCCGGTGCTTCTGAACTCATCGCCGACGGAACCATCAAACTGGCTCACGGCAATGTGGTCGGTTTCACTGAGTCGGAGATCTGCCTCGAAGACGGATCGACTCTCGAGGCAGACCTAGTTGTCTTTGCCACTGGCTACCGAGGACCGGAATGGGTCGTTGAGAAGGTACTTGGGGAAGAGGTAGCCGAACGCTTGAGCAATTTTGCAGAAGTTGGCCCCGATCGCGAGTACGGGCGTCTCTGGCGACAGTCGGGAATTGACAAGCTGTGGTTTATGATCGCTCTGGCAATCGGAGACGGCCGATTCTACTCAAACTTGCTCGCGCTGCAAATTGCCGACAGTGAAGCAGAAACGGCTTCTATCGACTGACAACCCGCCAGGTCAGGTGCACAAGTGGGCCACGCTCGCGCTTGAGCCACTGCATCCTATGTATGCCTCGGATCGTGCCGTGCTCTCCACGCTTGGTCAAGCGCTCGATATTGCGGATCGGGTCGGTGGCCCTGCGGTGGGTGCAGTTGTGGATGCATTCCACGTCTGGTGGGATCCGGATGTGGCTGCCCAGGTCGAACGTGCGGGCCGCGACGGCCGCATTGCCTCGTATCAGGTGTGCGACTGGAAGACTCCGCTGCCAGCGGATGTGCTGCTGTCACGACACCTGCCCGGTGACGGCGTCGTTGATTTTGCGCACCTGACCGCGCTGGTGAATGACGCGGGCTATCAGGGCGACGTTGAGGTCGAGGTCTTTAATGCCGACCTGTGGGCGAAGTCTTACGACGATGCCGTCGCTGAAATGGTGACGAAATTCGGCGCCAGCGTTGGTGTGCACCTTGCGGAGTTCGCGATTGCATAAGACCTTTTCTAGCTGATCGAAATGCCCGCCTCTTCGGATGTGGGCATTTTGTGTTGGTTAAGGTAAACGGCTCGGTTTGACCACGACGTTGAACAGGAAGGCCAGCAATGTGTCTGTGGTCGGGCCTGGACTACGACAAGAAAGTGCACTAAAAGATGTACCAGTATTAGGTCAATATCATGTACGCTATCAGTATGTCATTCCCCGAAATCCTGCCAAGTAGTGCTGCCCGTGCCGAACTTCCTAAGGCACTCAAGCGTTTTCGTGCTGAGGGCGCGAGTGCTGAACCGCTAGTCTTCGGCTCTCACAGGCGGGCCGAAGGTGTCGTAATTCCGTTTGATCTCTATTGGCAACTTCTCCCCGCAATCGAGGAGCTAGAAATTGCCCAGATTGTGCGCGAAAGGTCAGAAGCAGGCGAACCCAGCCCCTTGAGCGAGATCGCGGAATCCATCGGTCTGGACCCTGACAACTACCGCTGATGGCACAATCAAAGCTTGCGCTGACAGCACTCCCGGGCGTCCAAGAGGACTTCGACAAACTGCCGAGTATGGCGGTTAAGAAAATGGCCCTCGATATGTTGGTGCTCATCCGTGACGGCGAGGTATCGGGCGAGCAACTTGGCCAGCATGTCGATACGGGCGATCTGTCGGATTGCTACAAGTTCTATTTCGATCCTGACGGCCGTAATAAGCCTCGGTTTCGCATCGTCTACCGTTACACGCCGAACGAGTTGCAGGCCGTTGCTGTTGAGGCCGTCGCGGTGGGGCGACGCCGTGAGAACGAGGTGTACCTCTCCGCCGCTCGGCGACTTCGACGCACATGAAGACGCTGCGGCAATAGCGGGGACAAGATTGTGGCCCGGTTCCCAAACAGGAACCGGGCCACAATTGACTTTCCGTGAGTTACTGGGTGATTAGTCCCCACCCATCGGGCTGCCGAGTAGCTCGCGCACGCGGCCGGCGACCGTGTGGAAGCGCGGGTCTTCCAGCGTGGGCTCGTACTCTCGCTCGTGCGGCAGGTCGACGTCGAACTCTTCGACCACGCGACCGGGACGCGGGCCCATCACAACGACTCGGCTTGCCAGGTAAACCGCCTCCGGTACCGAGTGCGTCACGAGCAGAATCGTCTTATTCGTCTGCGCCCAAACACGCTGCAGCTCAACGTTGAGGTGCTCGCGAGTCAGCGCATCCAGGGCACCGAATGGTTCGTCCATGAGCAGGACATCGGGGTCGTGCAGCAGTGCGCGACACAGCGAAACACGCTGCTGCATCCCGCCGGAGAGCTCATGTGGCAATGCCTTCGTGAAGTCCGTGAGACTTGTGAGCTCAAGCAACTCATCGCAGCGCCGCGTCGCCTGCTTCTTGTCGAGCCCGCGCATTTCCGCTTGCAGCATGATATTGCCGCGAACGTCTCGCCAGGGCAGCAGCGCCGGACGCTGGAAGACGAAGCCCACATCCTGTCGCGGTGCCGTAACCTCTGATCCGCGCAGCTGGATGCTGCCGGAAGTTGGGAGCGTCAAACCAGCGACTGCGCGCAGCAGCGTCGACTTACCGCATCCAGACGGGCCAACGATCGAGATGAACTCACCCTGCTGAACGGTGAGGTCAACGTGCTCGAGTGCCTGGACGCTGCGGCGCTTCGTTTCGAACTTGATTCCAACATCGTCGACGTCGAGCAGGAGCTTTTTGCCGTTGGAATCCATCTGGGTGCCTACTTTGTCGTCTGCGATTATGGTGCTCATTCTGCGCCGCCTGCAGGTGCGAAGTCAGCGTTGAAGTATGTGTCCACCGAGTTTTCGCCCTCAATGAGGCCGGCTTCGGCAAGCACCGAAATGGTTGCCTCCCAGTCTTCAGTCGAGTTCGTTCCGGGCACTACTTCGCCACTCGTGGGGGAGTCGAGGAGGATGATCGTCTCGGTCCACTGCTCGAGAAGGACTTCCGCGACGGGCATCTGCGGGTCCTTGCCATCCATCGCGGCGACCGCGGCTTCAGGGTCGGCCTTAGCAGCTTCGAAGGATTCCGAGGTTGCGTCAACCATGGCCTGAACGAGTTCCGGGTTGTCCGAGATCATCGAGTTGCTTGCGATGAGGCCGTTGCTGAAGAAGTTGAGGCCAACCTCCGAGTACTTCAGGTAGATGACGTCCCTACCGCTTTCATTAGCGATGGTTGGGCCCTGGTCGTGGGCGAAGCCAATGAGCCCGTCGACCTGTCCATTCATCATTGCGGCCATCTTGCCGGCGGCATCGAGATTCTGCTGCGTGACGTCAGCCGGGTCAATGCCGGCAGCCTCGAGGTACATCGGGAACGTCGTGGTGGGAGCGTCACCCGCGGAAGTCGCGATCGTCGCGCCGACGAGATCCTCAGGAGTGGTGATGCCAGAGTCGGCAAACACCTGCACCGCAGACGGCGTGGTCTGCAGGAAGACGCCAACGCTCTGTACACCCACACCCTTGTCAATATTCGACATCACCGCCGGAGTGTCAGCCCAACCGAAGTCGACCTGATCCTGTCCGGTTGCTTGGACCGTCTTGGTTGAACCCTGACCAGCCTGGATCGTGAGGTTGATGCCGTGCTCTTCGAAGATGCCCTGTTCGACGCCGTAGTAGAACGGTGCGTGTTCGCCATAGGGGTACCAGTTGAGCATGATGGTGACATCGGTCATGCCTCCCTCTTCGCCTTCGGCAGTCGGGCCATCGCCGCCCGCACCTGCGCCGGCGCACGAGGTCAGCAGGAGTGCTGAGGCTGCCGCCGCGGCGACGAGAGTGGAGCGAAGTGTCTTCTTTGACATTGGGTTGCCTCTCAATTGATTGATATTTGGTTTATAAGTCGGATGCGGGCAGTCGTTACTGCTCGAGGTTGCGTCGCGAGGAGTGCCAAGGCACCAGGATGCGCTCTGCGATAAGGATGAGGGCGAAGAGCAGGATGCCGAGGACTGACATGATGATCAGTGCGGCGAAGAGCATCGCGGTGTCGACATTGCCATTGGCCTGCAGGATTACGTAGCCGAGGCCCTCGTTCGCGCCCACGAACTCACCAACCACCGCACCGGTAACCGCGAGGGTTGCTGCGATCTTCATGCCGGAGAGCAGTTCGGGTAGGGCCGCGGGGAAACGAACCTTCATGAAGGTCTTCCACCGCGAGGCGCCCATGGTGCTGGTGAGTTCGAGGATCTCGGGGTCGATCGTGCGTAGACCGCTAATACCTGCGATCACGATCGGGAAGAACGCCATCAAGACTGCGACGAGGATCTTCGGTTCGGGACCAAAGCCCATCCACACGATGAACAGCGGCGCGATCGCAATCTTGGGGATCACCTGCGCGAAGAGGATGAGCGGGTAGAAGGTTCGTTCCAGAGTCCGGGAGTACACCATCACGATGGCGACGGCGATACCGACCACGACTGAGATCACGAAACCGAGGAGGGTCTCCCAAGTGGTGACAAGCGTGTGGCCCCAGAGGTACGCGACGTTGTCGGTAAAGGCAGCAAGTGTGTCTGCCGGTGATGGCAGGATGTACGCTGCCATGAGGCCTGCTTCGGTGACAATCCACCACGCAACGAAGGCGATGGCGACAAAAATCGTCGGATAGAGGTATCCACTCATTGACTGTAGCCATGAGCCGCTCTTCTTCTTTGGTGCGCGGCGGTTGTTCTGCGGTGAATCAATCACCGGGGTTGCTGTTGTCGCACTGGTCATGCGGAGGTCTCCTTACGTCCTTGTAAGTGGTCAAGTGGGTAACCGCTTTCCCAATGTGGCAAATATAGCGGATGGCGGTGCTGGCAAGCAACTATTTACCAGGACGAATGTGTGAGCGCACGTTCTGCCTGTGCTGTAGAAGCGTTTTTCCAGAATTTTCCCATGGTGGTGAATCCGCACGCGGGGAACACTTGCACCTTTACCTAAAAGGCATATCCTGTGCACTGGCACCTACAAGGTAAGCCGATAGGGTCACAAGCAAAGCCGAGAAGGTTCGATGAGTCAACGAGCGTCAATGCAATGGTTTCTCCCCACGACGGGAGACTCGCGAAGCAGTCTCCTCACCGGGAGCGCGACCTACAACCTTGCGGACGCGGTGTCCTCGAACGAACGCGACGCGAGCCTCGACTACCTCGTCCAAATTGCTCGCGCCGCCGAGCAAATGGAGTTCGACTCCCTTCTCATTCCGACCGGCAGTTGGTGCCTCGACGCCTGGACGGTGGCGACGGCCGTGGCGACCCAAACATCCACGATCGACATGCTCGTGGCGATGCGTCCGGGGCTCATCTCGCCGACCGTGCAGTCGCAGATGATCCGTTCCTTCGAGCGGCTCGTCGGCGACCGACTGCGGCTCAATGTCGTCGCTGGCGGCGAGAACGCAGAACAGCGACGGTTCGGCGATCGCGTTGACCACGACCAGCGCTACGCCCGGGCCGCCGAATACGTGTCAATCATGCGCGAGCTCGCGACGGGCAAGTCGGTCGACTTCACCGGCAACCACTTCGACATCGAGGATGCGTTCCTCCCCACCGCCTCGAAGATGCCTCCCGTATACCTCGGCGGCTCCTCCAACGCGGCGATCGAAATGGCAGCCGAGCACGCGGATGTGTTCCTCTCATGGGGAGAGCCGCTCGAGCAAGCTGCGCAAAAGCGAGAGCGCGTGGTCGAAGCCGCGGCCAAACACCACCGCGAACTCGACTACGGCATCCGCTTTCACGTCATCACCCGGCCCACGTCAGAGGCAGCCTGGCAGGTCGCCGACGATCTCGTGGCGAGCATCCCGAAACAGCAGATCGACGAAGCGACGAAGGAGTTTGCGAATAGCGGCTCCGAAGGTCAGCGCCGCATGGCCGCGCTTCGTCCCGAGACCTATGACCGCGAGGCACTCACACTCGAACCGAACCTGTGGGCGGGGCTCGGTCTCGTGCGCGGTGGCGCCGGAACGGCACTGGTCGGCAGCCACGTCGAAGTGGCGGATGCGATCGAGCGCTATCTCGACCGCGGCTACAGCCAATTCATCCTTTCGGGCACGCCGCACCTCGAAGAGGCCTATTGGTTCGGCGAAGGCGTGACTCCGATCCTGAAGCAACGTGGAGTACTCAGCTGAGCCCGCGCATCCGTACCCAGCCCGGACCCGCGAATCGCTGACCCGACACGATGCTTCGAAACCGCTTCACAAAACTCCGCCGTGTCGCAATCGCCGCGAGTGTCGCCCTGCTGGTCGGCACACTCGCCGGCTGCGCACCGAACTCCGGCCAGCTCACCGAACTCAATATTGACTACGCGACCTACAGCGTGCTCAGTCTCGTGATCAAAGACCAGGGGTGGCTCGAGGAAGAACTCGCGGCGGAGAACGTCGAGGTGAACTGGGTATTCTCCTCCGGCTCGAATAAGGCAAATGAGTATCTGCGCTCGCACACGGTGGATATTGCCACGACCGGAGGCGCTCCCGCGGTGCAGTCCCGGGCGAATGGCACGCCCATCAAGACGATCCTGCTCACGCACGCCACGGAGGGGTTCGCGTTTGCGGTCGACGAGGACTCTTCGATCGAGTCGGTGTCGGAGCTTGCTGGTCAGACGATCGCGGCCACGCGCGGCACCGACGCCTACTACTTCGCCCTGCAGGCGCTCGAGTTGCACGGTCTTTCGCCCGAGGACCTCACTTTCGAGAACCTGCAGCACGCCGAGGGGCGCAGCTTGCTCGAAACCGGAGTGATCGACGCCTGGGCCGGGATCGACCCGATCCTCGCTGCTGCGGAGCTCAGCGGCGCGCAACTCATTTACGAGAATCCAAATCTGATCAGCCCTATCTTCCTCAATGCGAACGAGTCATTCATTGAGGCGCATCCCGAGACCGTGCAGCTCGTCGTCGATACCTATGAGCGCGCTCGCGAATGGACGCTTGAGCATCCCGTGGAAGCGACGGCGATCTACGCTGAGGCCTCGGGGATCGAGATGGATGTGGCCGAGCTCGCCTTCGAGCGACTCCAGTTCGACATCGATCCTGCGCCGAACGCTGCCGAACTCGAGCCGGTGCTCGCGACCATCGGCGGCTACATGGTCGACAGTGGCGATGTCATTAATCAGGAGTCCTATGACGAAGCGCTCGCCACCATGTACGACCTGCAATTCGTGCAGGCAGCGACTGCGGAGTAGCGGCTTCCGCTCTCGTGGACACCGATCCTCCTTGAATTCCCCGACAGGTGTTGTACGGTTCGCCATACGGGCCGGGTTTTGGCCGGGCTCGTGCGTCAACGATGACGTGATTTCTGCGCTGAGGCAGGTTCAACGAGGACGCAGCCGGAACAACGACGAAACAACAGCAGGCCAGTGCGCCAACGACGGCGCGGCCCGAACGGAGCGAAGCCATGGACCAAGATTTACTCTACGAAGCGTATCGGCGGATGTCGCGCATCCGTCAGTTTGAAGAAACCACGAAGGGCCTTCTGCTCAACGGAGAGCTGTACGGCGCTTTCCATACCTCGACCGGCCAGGAGGCCTCGATCGTAGGTTCGTGCCTCGCTCTCGAAGAGAGCGACTACATGGTCGGCACGCACCGATCGCACGGCCACCCGATCGGCAAGAACGCTAACATCCGGGGCCTCATGGCCGAGCTCATGGGGCGCAAGGATGGCGTGAACCAGGGCAAAGGCGGGTCGATGCACCTCTCCGACTTCTCGGTTGGATCGCTCGGCGAGACATCCATTGTCGGCTCAGGGCTGCCGGTCGCAACCGGCGCCGGGCTGGGCTCGAAAATGCAGCAAAACGGGAAGGTGACGCTGTGCTTCTTCGGTGACGGCGCATCCAATGAGGGAACCTTCCACGAGTCGCTCAATATCGCCTCGATCTGGGACCTCCCGGTGGTCTACCTCTGCGAGAACAACGGCTACGGCGAGCTCACCGAGTGGCGGAAGGTCGTCGCATCCGACTCGATCGCGGGCCGCGCGGTCGCCTACAACATGCCGGGCGAAATCGTGGACGGTCAGGACTTTGTCGCAGTGTACGAGGCAGTCACCAGGGCGGTCCAGCGGGCGAGAGCCGGCGAAGGACCATCCCTCGTCGAGACGCGCACGTATCGCTACGAAAACCACGCGGTCGGGCTCCTCAACGAGTCCTATCGCGAAGCATCCGAGATTGCCGACTGGCGCGAAAACAAAGACCCGCTTAACCTCTTCCGCGCTCGAGCCGGAGAACTCGGGCTCGACACGAGCATCCTCGACACGATCGACGCCGAAATCGCGGCAGAAGTGGAGTCCGCAGTCGAATACGGGCGGCAGTCGCCCGAGCCGGACCCAGAAGAGTCCTTCACCCACGTATTCACCGAGCCCGTCGAGATCCGACGCTAAGAGAGGCAACCCCATGCGCAAATTGACCTATCTCGACGCGATCGTCGAGGCACAACGCGAAGAAATGGTGCGCGACGACAAGACCTTCATCATGGGTCTCGACGTCAGCTGGAACATGCTCGGCACGACCGGCAACAAAGACGGGATGCTCGCGGAGCAATTCGGCCAGGAGCGAGTCCGCGATGCCCCAATTTCGGAGAACGGCTACGTCGGCACCGGCGCGGGTGCCGCGATGGTGGGGATGCGTCCGATCATCGAAATCGAAATCGCCCCGTTCCTTTACGTGGCGATGGACCAACTCACCTCGATCATCGCGAAATCCACCTACCTCTACGGCGGCCAAGCGAGCCTACCGATCACGATTCGGCTGCCAATGATGTACGCGGTCGCGAATGCGGCGCAGCACTCCGACCGCCCCTACAGCACAATGGCCACGATTCCGGGGTTTAAGATCGTCGCGCCATCCACGCCACGGGATGCGTATGGGCTCCTCAAAACGGCGATTCAGACGAACGATCCGGTGCTCGTGTTCGAGGACTTCACGCAGGCGGGCGTGAAGGGTGAGGTTCCGGATGCCGCGGAGGACTTCTCGATCCCGCTCGGGCAGGCCGATATCAAACGTGAGGGCACCGACGTCACGGTGGTGAGTATCGCCGGCGGCATTGCCCCGGCGCTGCAGGCGGCCGAGTCCCTCGCTAAAGACGGTATTTCGGTGGAGGTGCTCGATCCACGGTCGATCTTCCCGCTCGATCTGGATGCGATTCTCGCGTCGGTTGCGAAGACCGGGCACCTCGTGATCGTTGATCCGGCGCACGATTTCGGGTCGATCGCATCCCATATCTCGGCGCTTGTTGCCGAAGATGCGTTTTGGGATCTCGAGGCGCCGATCAAGCGCGTCGTCACGCCGCACACGCACATTCCGTACAACTCCAAGATGGAGATGTCGCTGTACCCGAACGCCGCGAAGGTCGAACAGGCCGTGCGCGCGGTGCTGGACTAAGGGGGAATCGATGAGTACGAGTGTCAAACTGCCCCAGTGGGGCATGGCGATGTCCGAGGGCACGATCGCGAAGTGGTTCGTGGCCGAGGGCGATGCGGTGGTTGAAGGCCAAGAACTCGTGGAGGTCGAGGCCGCGAAGGTGACAAATACGGTGACCGCGCCTGCCGCGGGAGTGATCGGCCCGCTGCTGGTTCCGGAAGACGAGACCGTCGAAGTCAATACCGTCCTGGTCGAGATTCTCGCTGAGGCGGAAGCGTCTGGGGCGGCTGCTGGCGAGGATGCGCTAGAGGCAGCTGTCGAGACGGCTGGAACGGATGTGCCGCTGGCGGTCGGGGAGGTGGCCGAAGTGCGGCCCACCGAAGTCGCACCGGATGGTGGCGTGGATGTTTCCGGCGCGGATGTTGCCGACGCGGATGCTGTTGGCGCGGATGCTGAGGCCGGCGGTGTCGCAGCGGTCCGGCGGGATGCGGCGGCCGCGCGGGAGGCATCAGGTCGGGTCACCGGCGTGGTTCCCCTCGCGCGCAAGCTCGCGAAAGAAAAGGGCGTCGACCTGCACGGTGTGACTGGAACTGGCACCGGCGGGCGCATTGTCGTGGCGGATGTTGAGGCGGCGATTGCGAGCGCATCCGCACCGAAGCCGCCGAAGCCGATGGCTGCCGGGGCTGGCGCCGGGACTGGAGCCGTTGCATCCGAGGCGAAGCCTGCCGTCGACCACGAGACGAGGACCGCGACCGGTACCAAACCATCCACAATGCGACGCGTCATTGCCGAGCGCATGACCGAGTCGCTGCGCAGCACCGCGCAGTTGACCCTTACGAGCACGGCGGATGTCACCGACTTCGCCCAGTTACGGGAGACGATTGGCGGTGGCGCGCCGAAGCCCGGGTATGTGGATGCGGTGATCCGGGCCTGCGCGCTCGCGTTGCGCGAGCATCCCGTGGTGCGAACGCAGCTCGTCGACGACCAACTTGTGGAGGCAGACGCAGTCAATGTCGGGATGGCTGTCGCGCTCGATGACGGGCTCGTGGTGCCGGTGATTCGGGATGCGGATCAGCTCGGTCTCGCAGAGATCGGCGCGCGCGTTCGAGAGCTGGCTGGCGCGGCGCGTTCGGGTGAGTTATCGCCCGATGATTATGCGGGCGGCACTTTCACCGTCACGAGTCTCGGTGGGCAGGGGATCGACGCGTTCACGCCGATCTTGAATCCGCCGCAGGCCGCGATTCTCGGCGTCGGGCGCTCGCGGGAGGTGCCGGTGCGCTTCGGCAGCGGCTTCGCCTGGCGGCAGGAGATGACGCTGAGCCTGACGATCGATCACCGCGTGATCGACGGCTACCCGGGTGCGCTGTTCCTGCAGGATGTGGTGCGCCGGCTCGAGCGTCCGCGGGATCTGTTGTAGTCGAGATACAACGGCTGAGGGCGTCGCAGGCACTGTGTCAGTGTCTGCGACGCCCTCAGTTGTAGGTGCTCCTAAGCGGAGACCTCCGCATTCTTGTCTTCCTTCCAACGACGCGCGTTGATGAAGGAGCGGACACCGAGCACGATGTACACGATGAGCAGCACGAATGTGATGAGGCTGGTGATGACCGCCATAGGGCGTTCGGCTTCACCGGCGAGCAGCGCGCCGATCTGCATCACGTTCATCCCGGTACCGATGAGGCCCAGGAGTGCTAAGACGAGCGCAATGTGGATTCCAATCTTCGGGCTCTTCAGCCCGATGAGACCGGAGATCAGGATGAGCGCGCCAAGGATTGCTGGAATCAGCGCGGTCCAGCTCGTCATGCCTGTCGCAAAGTACGCGACAGCGCCAACAACGATGAGGACGATTCCAAGTCCAATGGTGATTCGGGGCACAGTTCTCCTCTGTTCAACCATGTCACTAGGTTCGCGCTCCGAGGCCCGATGCGAGCTTGAATGAATGTCCTGAACGTGGTTCGGCGTCAGGCAGAGACACGAGTGATTCCGTTCATCCTACAAGCTGGTGTTGGGGCGGTACTTGCGTCGTTATACTCGAGGCCTGCTAAAGGTAGCGTAGAGGTGCTGCTAACGGTAGCGTTTGGCTTCCCACTCGCGCCTAGTGCGTAATCGACCCACCATCGATCACAAGCTCTTCACCCGTCACGAACTTCGACTCATCCGAGGCGAGGTAGAGCATCCCGTAGCCGATGTCCTCGGGGTCGCCGACGTGCGGTGGGATGGGTGTTCCCGCGCCGTAGACCTCGCCCATTTGTTCCTTGGTGATGCCGGTTGCTTTCGCGAGGCCCGTGTAGATCGGTCCGGGGTGGATCGTGTTCACGCGGATGTTGTCGCCCGCGAACGCTTGCGCGGCGTGCTTGCTGACCGAGCGCACGGCGCCCTTCGACGCGGAGTAGGCCATGCCGCCACCGTCTGATTGCAGTCCGCCGAGGAACGCGGCAATCGACGAGACGTTGACGATCGAACCGCCGCCAGCCTTCTGGAGGTGCGGAATCACTGCCTTCATGCCGAGCCAGACGCCCTTCGCGTTGATGTTCATCACGAAGTTCCAGTCGTCCTCGGTGGTGTCGAGCACACCGAGCGGCTTGTGGACGCCCGCGTTGTTCACGAGGATGTCGATTTTGCCGAACTCTGCGACCGTCTTCTCGACGACTTCGGTCCAGTTCTGATCGTCGGCGACGTCGAGTCGGAGCGCAAGAACGGATGCACCGGTCTCCTTGAGTGCGGCCGATTCCCGCTCGAGCGCATCTTCGGTGACATCGGTCATGACGACTTTTGCACCTTCTTTTGCAAAGATCTGTGCACCTGCGAGACCCATGCCACTGGCGGCTCCGGTGATGATGGCAACTTTGTCGGTTAGACGACCCATTTCGACTTCCTTTCGAGTGCGTTATTGCCCGAAAAAGTTCCGATCAGCACGAGCTTTTTCAGACATCTGTAGGTCAAATAAGGATCCCATTTTTGGCTGAGAAGCCACTCGCAGAAATGACGGCTCCTGAATGCTGAAACTCGCCAAAAACTTGCGATGAATAGGTGCGCTGAGCTCTGAACTGGGGGAGCCTGGAAGGTATGGAATTCCCACCGCTTGCGTCCTCGTTCGAAATCGCGCTTCCAGATTGGATTGCGGATGAACTCGCTGAAGTTCCGGATGTGTTGCCCGACCGACAGGATCGTGTCGCGCTCGTGAATCGGCTGGCTGCGCGCAACTGGCGCGAAGGAAACGGCGGGCCGTTTGCCGCGGTGGTCGCGGAGGCGGACACCGGTCGCATCGTTTCGGTCGGCGTGAATGTCGTGCTGTCGAGCGGCGTCACGTCAGCGCACGCGGAAGTCACAGCACTTGGGCTGGCGCAGGCTCGTCTCGGGAAGTGGAATCTTGGCGGTGAGCGACTGCCGGCGCATGAGCTCGTCGTGAACTGGCGCCCGTGCGTGCAGTGTTATGGCGCAGCGATGTGGTCGGGAATCACGACACTCGCGCTCGCGGGGTCAGGGCCGGAAGTTGAGGAACTCACGACGTTCGACGAGGGCCCAATGATTGACAATTGGGCAGAAGAGTTCGAACGGCGGGGGATCCGCGTGCTCGATGGTCTCGCTCGAGAGGATGCGCTCGCGGTCTTCCGTGAGTATCGCGAGGCGCTGGATGCGGGGGAGATTACGGTTTACAACGCGCGGTGAATTGTGGTCAGGATTTTTGGACGGGTGGTTCGTCATTGAAAAGCTTCCGGCGCTAACGAAGGACGACACACCTGCGAGCAAAGAATGCGCAGAATGGACGTGA
The DNA here is from genome assembly GCF_052090685.1 of Gulosibacter sp. NCBI lineage: Bacteria > Bacillati > Actinomycetota > Actinomycetes > Micrococcales > Microbacteriaceae > Gulosibacter > Gulosibacter sp. The sequence goes on from NZ_JBQDBE010000003.1 coordinate 173,695, forward strand.
CTGCAGGCGCATGGGCGGTACCTTGTTAATCTGACCTTCGTCTTCAGGCCGCCTTCGCTTTACCGGTGCCCGTGTTTGTGCAGAAGTTAGATCCCAAGTAATGCGAGTGGAATAACTGCCACGCCGTCTCGCCGACGATACGCATGGGTGCCAGTTGTGATGATGACCAGATTACTTACTCGCTCGCCGAGTTGATCACGTAGCCAGAGCAGGTGACGCACGTCGTCATCGCCCGCGGACGCAGTCAGCTTCACTTCTATTCCAAGCACCTGTCCATCTGTGCCTTCAACGATTAGGTCAATTTCGTGATTGCCGCTGCTGGTTCTCAAATGTCCTACTCTTGCCCCTTCCACTTGTGCCGAGGCTCGCACGGAGAGCGTTGCGAGTGACTCGAATAGCGGGCCAGTCATATGCGCTCCGCGCGGAGTCAAGAAGCTCGATTCCGTGAGCCCCAAAAGGCGGGCAGCTAGTGCCGGGTCAGCGAGTTGATGCTTAGGGGATCGACCAAGCTTCCCAAGTTCGTTGCCTAGAGGCTCCCATCCCGGTACTTCGTCGAGCAACCAGAGCTGCGTGAGGTGGTCGCGATAGCCGATGGTAGTGGTTTTTGCGGGCTGTTCTCCGTCCCCACCGGTGGTCGCTGTCATGATCTTTGTGTAACTCGTTGTCGTTGAAGAAGCGGCGGCATAAGATGCGAGCCATCGGCGTAGTGTCTCTGGGCGACGAACCGTAAATCCGAGGTCTGGCAAATCGCGGTCGATTACGCGCTGAATGTAAGAATCTAATTGAGGCATACGTATGCGTGGCGGGAGCGCCATCATCCCGGGGAAGCCACTGGCAGCGATTGCCTCGAGGTAGTTGTTGAGCTTCCAATCCGTGGTGCCGCTAATCGTCGTAGCCTCGCCCCGGATTAAGGCAGCGAGGCTTGTGGTCGGCAAGGTGCTACCTCGCTCCGCTAATGACATAGGGCGCATACGTAATGACAGGATGCGCCCGGCGCCGCTATGCGTTCCTCTCGCGCTTTTCGGTGTTGCGCTTCCAGTCAGTAGGAATCGTCCTGGCGGTGCGCCACGATCCACATGGCGGCGGACCCTGTCCCAAACTTCGGGCAATTCCTGCCATTCGTCCAAGAGCACGGTTCCGGCAGGGAGGTTGGTCAGAGAAGGGTCGGCCTCTATGAGGCGTCTCTCCTCAGAAGAGTCCAGATGTATGTGTGTGTTAGATCGACGGCTCGCCGTGCGAGTTTTTCCGACGCCCTTCGGCCCATCGATTGCGATTGCTGGAGCGAGTGGTAGTAGTTCATCTAGCTCTGCATCAATTGCCCGCTCTAGGTAATCCATGCCGTTACGCTACCAATTTCACGCTCCCTACGCTACCAATTTCACGCTCCCTACGCTACCAATTTCCATGTGTGAGAACTTGGCTAACTCAGGCCAGGCCGAGCCATTCCCCCTTACCGCACGGATTCATACTTGGTGAGCGGCAGTTTTGTCGCCTCGAAGACCCAGCCCAAGCCTGTCCCTCGCCAGCCCCATCGCGGTTGTCCTAAACCCAAATAGGTCAGGGAACGCAATTGGGCGAAGGAATGTCCGGTCGTTGGGATGGGCAGGATGGCGGTTCGGTTGTCGACGGCGCCGACTCCGCCAATTGGGCCCGATCCAAGGCTTGCCATCCCGAAGAAAACCAGCGGTGCCGGTGCAGTGCGGCAGAGTCGGGTAACTGGATGATGCAGGGATCATCCCCGCTCACGCAGGGAGCACCGCTCGCAGACAACAAAGACCGTGTCCTCCAGCGGATCATCCCCGCTCACGCAGGGAGCACATTTACGATCTGCGAGAGCAGGTATCGGCCCACGGATCATCCCCGCTCACGCGGGGAGCACACCCACCAATCAACATGCTGCCGTACGTCGACAGGATCATCCCCGCTGACGCAGGGAGCACGCCCTTCCTTCATCAGTGACACGCCATGACGAGGGATCATCCCGGCTCACGCAGGGAGCACAGCGCGGTCTCGTCAAGTATCGCGAGCGTCTCGGGATCATCCCGGCTCACGCAGGGAGCACTCGCCGTCAACCATCCGTCGAGGCCCTCATCAGGGATCATCCCGGCTCACGCAGGGAGCACGGTATCGCCTCGGACGCCGCGGACGACGCGCTCGGATCATCCCGGCTCACGCAGGGAGCACGTGGTTTCCACAAACCAGAACCGGCCCACCCGCGGATCATCCCGGCTCACGCAGGGAGCACCGATTTCCTCGTGGTACTCGCTGAATGTCTCGGGGATCATCCCGGCTCACGCAGGGAGCACGGCGCAAAAGTCCTATACAAAGGATGGTGGTGGGGATCATCCCGGCTCACGCAGGGAGCACACTTTCTGATCAGGCGTTCTTCGGGACTCGGCCGAAGAATACGGTCACTTGCGTCCCCGTCACTTCTTCTTCCCTCGCCGATGCCGCGATGCCGCAGACCACCCCTTCCGCATGGAACTACTGCGTTTGCCATTCGGGCGGACCATCAAAGTGACTCCCTCGATGTCTTGCGGCTCCCAGTCGTGCCCGTGAGACAAGAACCCGAATCCCTGTTCGGTCTTACGGTCGGGATAGATCATGAGCGCGCGCCCATGGACTTCTTCTTGCACCAACTCCCATACGTGCTTGCGCAGTTTCGGGTTGAGCTTGCCGACGAATACCCCAGCGCTGACTTCGTAGAGCCAGCGAGTTAGGTGCCCGCGCAGACCCTGTGGGCAGGCGCTCAGCACTAATACGATCATGTCGCCGGCTCATCCTCGTAATTGGTTCCACCGGACACGGACCCGCGAACATCCCAAAGCTGATTCTCGCCGTCCGCTTCGCTCGAGCTGTCACCTTCTCCAGATTCGTCTTCAGTGAGGAGTTTTTTCAAATCCGTGACGATTTGCTCCACAAGTTTGAGTTCGACAAAGCGATCACGCATCCTTCGACGGACAATAGTTCCGAGTTCGACAGGATCGATCAGCCCTTCAGGCCCCGCTTCTGCACGCATCAACGCCACGGACTGAAACGCGACCGGGATCGCAGTTTCCGCCTTGTAGAGATCGGCGATGTCGTACACAAAGCTGCGATCGTGACCGGTATGGACAACGCCCAATCCTGCGGAGCATCCGAGCGCAACGACCGCGGCGTGCACGACACCGTAGAGGCAAGAGTTCGCCGCCGACAACGCCTGGTTCACATCGTCGCTCGCGTCGAAATCTTCGACATCATAATCACGTCGAGACCATTCGACCGCCGTTTGCTTCGACCAGTCTCGATAGAGTGAACGAACTCGAGCACCCTCGCGACCGCGCAGTTGCTGCATTGTGAGGCCGCTGGTGTCCTCATCGGGGAAACGCATGTCGTACATCTTGCGGGCGACGGCCATCCGCCGTCGCGTGTTGGAAACGATCGCCGCCTGCCGGTCCAGCAGCCGCGTAGAACGCGCGAGTGGCCGCCCGCCAGCGTAGTAGCGGACGCCTTGCTCGCCGACCCAGACCAAGGCTGCACCGCTGTCGGCCAAGACCGTCATCGCTTGATGAGTGACGTTTGTGCCTGGGCCGAGCAGCAGCACGAGCAGCCCGGCACTCGGCAAGTGGATGATGCCATCCTCGGTCGTGGCCGTCAGAGCATTGGCGTCACGGGCGATGATCGCATGTTCGAGGTAGACGAAACTGATGCGATCTTCGACTCTGCCCAGCTCAGATGGGGTTGACGGCTTGGCCCCAGGGATGTTCGCCATGGCTAGGTCTCGGCTCCGGACCGCAAGGGTGCCAGCGTCATGAGACCGCACCCGTACGCCTTGGCCTTTCCGATTCCCTGGACGAGAGTGTTTCGGAGCTGATCAACATCGTGCACTTCGATCCCGCCTTCGAACCGTGCCTGAGCCAGTGTTACTTGCTGGCTGCCGCGACGGAATTTGAGCGTCTTCCGTTCGCTGATACGCACACCAGGCAAAGGCAGCGGATGCGTGTCGTCCGGGCTTGGGAACGCTTGCGGTTCGCCGACCTCATCCAAGAAGCGCACACCGATGAGGTCGGCACGCTCCCCAAGCCATCCGAGCTGGTGCGGCGCCGAGACATGCGCGAGCCGTCGTTTCTTGCCGTCTTCACCGGTCACGGTATGGACGGGATTCGCTGCCAGACGGAAGGCGTAACGCTGCCCCTTCATGAGCCGAGCGAGCAACTGACCGTAATCTCGTGACTCCCAAGTCTGCTCATTCTGCCAACCCGCCTGCTCTTGCAAGTGCTCGAGCGAAGGCACTCGGGAACTGAGAATGAGCAGCGTTGTCTCATGTCCGTCGACGTCGAGACGCCACAGCGTCCTGGCCTCATCCTCACCTGGCGGGAACGCGGAAGCGACCGCGGCGTGCAGCGCCTGCGGGTCTCGCTGGAACCGCATCGTTTGCCGGCGACGCGGGTTGAGATGCATCCGGGTGAGCTGCATCAGCTCTCACCTCCGAGTAGTTCGAGCGCATCATGTGCGCTGGGTTTGCGGCCATCCTTGTTCTCGACCGAAGTCCAGCCGTGCACGACGTCCCGCAGGCCATAGTCACGATGGCGGGGGTCGAAGCTCTTGGGGAGGTCTCGGACGGACTCGTCATGGCGTTCCCCGGGGGCAGCATCCCGAGACCATAGGAGGGAGACGTGTCGGCTCTGCTTCTTGCGATACCAGTCGGATGCGCGCCAGGGCTGCGTCTCCAGAACGCTCTCGAGCGACCCATCCTCGATGCCGCGAACAAGTCGGCCGGCGGGCGGGCACGAGCGGCGCCCTAAGTAGAGGGGAAAGACCGGTGAACTTATTGCCTCGCCGAGCCCCTGGAGCAGGGACTTGTCGGCCTCGAGGAAGACGAGGTAGCGAGCATCCGCCACGAAGTACCGCTGGGAAAGTGGATGTGCTTTCCGGGTCCGCCAGTCAACGGCCGTTTGGAAATCGCGCAACAGAGAGCCCTGCTGCTCTTGACGGACGCCGAAGCGGATCGAGACCAGATCTTCGACCGAATCGGTGCGACGGCGCCCTTCGGCGGCAGCGATCATCCCGATGACACCGCTCTTGGTCGGGAACATACTGGTCTCGCGCCGAAAGAAACGACTCTCGCTGCCCCAAGCCTGCAGAGGACCGGCGAATTCGAGTACTAGGGTCGCCATTACTCGCCCTTCAGGCGTTCCCGCAGCGTCTCCGCGGTCATCGACACGAGCTCGTTGAGTGTGGACTCCTGTGCCCGCTCGAGGATCGGTGTGACCTGTTCTTTGGCTGCGGGATCGGCAACGAGGATTGCGCTGCGCACGGGAGCGGTGTCGAATTCGCGGTCTTCGTGGAGGGCGTGGTTGACCAAGCGTCCTGCTGCGAGGGGAAGCGCTCCGCCGTCGGCGCGAACCGGATTCTCGAAGGCTGCAGCGAGGTTGACCGGCTGATCCTCGCGGACCTCGACGAGCACGACCCCGGGGCGCGTGCGGTTGGCGAAGGTGTTCTGCTTGCCGGTGGGCATACTCACGAGGAAGCCGCGCACGAAGGCCTCGACTGCTCGGATCGCGGCTTCCTTCGAGCCGAGATTCTCGACGAGTCGCTCGGCGTCAATGGTGGCGTAGCGGTAGAGCGTCGAAGAGACGAACTCGACGGTGCCGATCATGCCGGCGCCAGCAATGTCTTCGGGCGCGTTGTCGTCGACCGCTGTGAAGTAGTCGAACTCGGATGCGGCAGCATGGACGGAAATGGCGTGGCTGACTTGGCAGGATGCATCGACGTTGAGATCCGGTGCGTCAGCGATCATCCGGCCGAAGAGTGCCACGGCGATCGAGTTGCTGTCGTTGAACGCACGCTTGGCCTCGGCCTTGTTGATTTTCTCGCCCTGAATCGCACCGAGTCCGAGTTCGGCGAGCGAATTGATCTGCGCGCGCGAGAGGAAGATGAGATAGCCGGTGTGCCGTGTTTCGCTGGCCTCTTGGCCTTCCGTTGCCTTCTTCTTCTCGATCTTGACGTTGATTCCGGTGGCCTTGAGCACCTCGGTCGCGGTCTCGGTAGCCTGTGCTTCATCGATCGATTCGTCCAATGCGCGAATCTGCTGCGCGATTCGTTCCACCACGCGCACCGTGCGCTCGCCTATTTCGGAGTCGTCGAGGTGCCGCTTGAATTCATCGCGAGTTGCCTTCTTCCAGGCCTGGCTCGAAACTCGCGCCCTGGTCACACCGCCGAAGGTTGCGGTCTTCGGGGAACCGGTGTCGTCACGGTTGATGCACGAAGGGGGAACGGTTTGCAAGACATGGATGTCAATGAAAGTGCGCGCGGTGGCGGTCATGGGTTATCTCCTTAGATACGAGCGAGGCAGAAGGTTGGCGAAGAAGTGAGTGTTGGAGTTGGCCAGCGGTGAGGTCAGGCGAGTTGTGAGGCCCGACAGGTTTCGGGCCGGGCGTGTTTCGAGCCTGGAAAGTATCGAGACTTGGTGCGTGTCGGGTCTCGCTAGTTGCTGGTCTCAGCCGCGGCGGGTTCATCCTCGGCTTTACTCTTGCGGGCGAGATCTCGAGCCCAGGCAAGCCGCACCCGAGTGCGAGTTTCCGGGTTTAAGAGGAAGTAGAGGTCGGTCGTGAGCTTCGCGTAGTCGAGCGGGATCTTGGAACTCCGAAACTGTGAGACGAGCCCACGAAGGTGATGCATGATTTCGGAGTATTCCGTCGCTGTGCTGAGTGCGTGGTAGCGACGCATCACCGGTTTTTCCCGGCTCTCGGAGTCGCTGGGGTTCGCCAGCGCGCGAATAGCGGTGCCGAGCCCACGTCCGAGTTCGTGCATCGGGACGGCGAGGGACTGCTGGTGCACCGCGTACAGGTGCAGTCCCGAAACGACAACTCGCTCAGCTTTGGTAGGCGCATCCCCTCGGCCCACGAGCTCCACGGGAGCGTCGTCGAAAGATGCTTCCCAAGCCATGACGAGGCGGTCGTCCTTGGTCGGGTCGATGCTTCGGAGCGTCGCAAGGTCGGCTTTGGCGGTCGCGGTGCGTTGGAGATAGGTCTGCTGCAGGCGGTGCAGCCTTTTGACCATGTAGGAATTGATGAGTGCGGATGTGGTGCGGGGCTTTCCGGCGTCGGCCTCCGTGGCCGGTGCGGCGGGCACTGTGTCGGATTCTGTGACAGGCTCTGTTGCGGTCTGTGTCTCGGCAGTCATCGCGCGATCTCCGTTTCAATAGTCTGGTCGCTGTTCGAGTCGATTGTTTCGGTCGTGGCCTCGTTGATGGTGCGGACCGGGGGCGCGCCGAGCGCGCGGTAGATCGCACTGTCGAACCAACGCATCGCCGTGGCGATCGAGATTTCCGTACCGTTGTCGCTTCTGCCGATCCACGCCGTGTTCGGGGCCGACTCGACGAGCTGCTCCGCCCGCATCCGAATCGTACGGCGAACCGACTCGGTCCAATCCTGGAGCAGACGAGCGCCGTCAGCCTCGGGGAGGACCTGGATCAACCACTGCCTGAATTCCAGGTTCATCGCAGAGTAGGCATCCGCAACGGTATCGGCATATGCGCCATCCCCGTTGCCTCCGGCTGCCCGGTCGATATTGCTCGCGAGCTGCCCCAGTGCCCGAATCGCACTGTCAGTGCGGCTCACTGCACTCTCGGCAATCCGCAATAAGCCCGGATGCTTGTTGAGATCTGCGAGGGCCGCGGCGATGGCGAGTCGGTCCGAAACGACCTCCGCGAAACTGGCGTTCTGAGTGCCGTAGTCCATACTGACCGCGCTGACCTCGACGATCTTGTCCACGGGGAGGACTTTTTCCCTGACGAGTTCTCCCAACCAGTCCAGGAGCTGCGCGGGCTCAGCGCTTTGAGCGATCTTCCATTTATTGGCAACCGCCGGAGACGGTTTAGCGCTATCAGCTGTCGGAAGGAGCGTGGAGAGCCCGCGCCAGAGTGTCCTACCGGGCTCCAACTTCCTTGGCATGAACCGCGTCGACTTCGCCTTGACGCTCTGAGGTTCGCTGAAGCGCCAGCTCGACATCGGTTCGTCCGTCTGCCGAATCGTGTATTCGACCGGATCACCGTTCGTGACGAGCACACCGTTGACTCGATCGTCCTCGACACGGAGTCGAATGCGGCGTTGCGACCAGGTCATCAGGCTCAACGGCCCGATCGGCCCGATCTCATCATTCGTGCGGATGCCTGGCCCGATCGTCGGATGTTCCCAGATCGGGAGATCGCTCTTCTGTGTGGCAGTGCGATTTCGGATGAAGTTGAGCAAGAGCGTCTCCCGCAAGTCTGTGCCGACGAGAGAAACACCGCCGAGCCATCCCGCCCAGCCAAGGCCCATCGGGTATCCCTTGCCGCCTTTGACACGATCGTCGCCGACCGCTCCCGACTTGATTCCGGAATAGTCATAGGCATGAGCGTGCACCAGCCAGCGGGTGGCTTCGGCGAAGCCGATCGACTGCAGCTCACTGCGCATCGTGAACAGTGCGCGGTCTGGATCCGAATCGGCGACGATGAGCGAAACAGGCTTCCATTCATCCTTGGCCGTTCGGAGCGTGGGGGTCTGCATGAACGGATCTGCGGCATCCAAGAGATCGAATCGATGGTGCCATTCGGAGAAGTACTGCTCGAAGGGCTCTACCGGGAGCGTCGGCTGATTCCACAGCTCCCCCCAGCTCTCCGCGGCATACCGCGTTGGCTTCTGATCGAGGGCGCGATACACGATCGCGAGCAGTATTCGTAGGACGGAGAATCGAACTGTCGGCAGTTCTCCCCCGAGGTCGCGAAAATGCTGCGCCTTGAGAATCGCATCCCGAATCGATACTTCGAGCTCGAACCCGTCTTTATCGACGACCGGAACCCAGGGCTCGTCGAGCAAATTGAATGTGAGTGGATTGGTCACGAATTCCTCATCCTCAGTTGGTCGCACCGCGTCATCATTTCGCATCGCTCTTTTCAATCATGAGACCGAGCCCCTGGTCGTATAGGAGTCGATGTCCGTTTATCTCGGTTCGAAAATCTTCATCGAGGATGAGCGGCAGCATCCCTTTGAGCCACCGGGACTGCTGCCACGCCTCAATCCCGTTGTTCTCGAGATCGTCCAGCACCCCGTCCAACCCCTTTCCTTGGGTCATCCATGAAGGGAGTGACACAGTGCAGGTCGCAACGGCTTCGGCGAGGTCCTCTTCGATTCCATAAATGAGATCAACCGGTTGACTTGCATGCTGTTCTGGTAGCCATGGCAGTGAGTAAACCGATCCATTCATTTCCTGAACAATCACGACTTCGATCGAGAGTTCGGCATCGCGTACTTGTGCGCCTCCGCGAGCTTCTTCGGAGGCTTCCGTGAGTGAACGCTTGCTCCATCCGTCGATCTGGCCCTCTCCCGGCGGATCGATGACAAACTGTCGCGATTCTTCTTTCTGACGGTGGATCTTCTGTGCGCGCTCTTCGTCGGCGCTGGTCAGTCGGTCTTCCCAGCCTGGAATTGGGACGAGATCCGGCTGATAGGTGGTACGAATGAGTCCCGGAACGTCTTCGGGAATATTGATCTTCTGATCCCCCGAACGCTCATTCCGCAGCCGGAGGGCAATGAGCGTTCGTAGTAGCAGGGAATCTCCGTATACCCGAAGCACCCCCGAGTTGAATTCGGGCGGCTCGGTGCCTGTCAACATGCCGATGCCGCCAGATAAGACGACGCGTGGTTGTTGCATGGTTGTGGGCCGCTCAGCGAGTGGACGAGCATGTCGGTGAACTCGACCGATGCGCTGAATAAGGGCATCGATCGGTGCGATATCAGTGAACATCATGTCGAAATCAACGTCTAGTGAGGACTCCACGACCTGGGTCGCCACGATGATCATCGACTTCGGGCGTTCTGCAGAATTTGGGCCTAACCGTTCGACCAGTTCCTGTTCGCGGTGGTTTCTTGATTCGACCGTGAACCGCGAGTGAAAGAGTGCGATCTCGCCGTCGTATTGTTCGGCGAGCAGATCGAATACCTTTTGGGCTCTGTCGACGGTGTCCAGCACTACAGCGATGCAGCCGCCGGCATCCGCTTCACTCAGGACGGCGCTCACGATCGATTCAACTGAGGCATCGGCAGTTTCTTCGAGACCAAAGCTGGAACTTCTGCTCGACCGTGCGGGTGATATCTGATGACTCGTTTCAGCACCCACCGCAGTGACGAGTGGATAAGTAGGTTCATTCGCAAATGCGATAATTTCTGGGTCGACGTCGTCGTCATCGGTAATGATAATGTCTGCATCCCAATCAAGGCCTTGGCGAGCCCCTTGCCGATAGGCGTGGAGCAGTTCTTCACGTTGCTCCGGCGGCAACGTCGCTGACAGCGCGATGACGGGAACTCCATAGGCACCGAGCCATTGCAGCGCTCGCAGCAAATAAGTGCGCATGAAATCGTCCGCTGCATGCACCTCGTCGATGATGATTACTTTGCCGCTATATCCGAGATGCCTGAGTGAGAGATGCTTCGCCCTCAACGTCATGAAGAGTAGCTGGTCGATTGTGGCGACGACAAAATCGGCGAATGCGTTTCGTTTCCGAGCGAGGAACCATTGATTGGCGTTAATCGCGTGTTGGTTGTCTCGACGATAATCATCATCGTAAGTTTCATTCGCGCCGTCGCGATCGAAAAGAGCCTGGAACCGTTCGTTGAAGAGTGCTTTCGAATGCGATAGCGAAACTGAAACCGCACTATTCCCAGCCATACTGGCCTGGAGCCAATTCAACACGCGGTTGAACATCGCGTTGGATGTTGCACGCGTGGGAAGCGCGACCATCGCACCCTGCAGTCCGAAATTCGCGGCGAACACTTCTGCGCACGCAAATGCCATCTCTGTTTTGCCCTCTCCTGTCGGTGCCTCAATGAGCATGAGGGAGGGTTCGCTGAGTTTATTGGCAAGCTCAACCGCGTCCTGCTGTACAGGGCGCGGGGTAGAGATATTGAATCGTTCTTGAAAGTATCCGCCTGCATCTGTGATTGGACTTGGGTTCCAATGATCGCCGAAATTAAGAAAACGCAGCGCTTTCGAGGCGCGAGTACTCGCCGATGTTTTCCTGTCATACGGGAATAGTGTCTGGTTTGACGCGATCCAGTCACAGACGATAAGAAATCCGTTTAAGAGTGCCTGAACGGGTTCGTGGATGACCGAATCGAGGATTTGGGACCAGGAGTCTTCGTCAATACCTGCGATTTGATCGGCTCGTTCTAGGAGCTCTTTCCGGACTTCATGCCAGGACTTGTCTTCACCGAGTTCCTGGTCGAAATGAAAGGGAATTTTCGCGTTGGTGTCTGGAAAAGCGCCGTGATGGCCACCAACTATCTCGGCAATATGTAGGCTCGCGCGCTGTCTTCGGCCTCGGGTTGCCAAGGGCTCGAGGTGTCGAATTACAGCATGGTGGCCAGCGAGCCCATGGGGAAATGCGCGCTGTTCTTCCGCTGGTGGGGTGGGTTCTGGGAAAACATAACCCGCATCTCTCATTTGTGACTCCAGAGCAGGCGCTTTGATTGCGAATGCTGCTGTCGCTTTCCCCACATCGTGAGCGGCAGCTAGCCACACGGTGATCTTGTGTGCGGTTTCTTTCGTGCCGAAACACTCTGCGAGAAGTTTAATTTGTGAAAACGAGAACCACTGGTCAAATAATTGGGAGGCCACTGCCGCGGTGTCTTGGAGGTGAGCATATAGCGGGAAGGAAGGGTCCGCAAAAAATGCAGTTCGATCGAACTTTGCCCAAGCTTTGCTGGCGATCCGGCTTACCGGCGCTAATTCACGATCTAGCACGCGCAGTGGCTTCCACGAAACCTGTGGCTGCAGCAGTGCTGTTTCTGAATCATCATCGAAATATTTTGCAGCCTCTTATGCTGATCTGGCAAGGTGACCCTGGATTATATAAAAGTTTCGATCATCATTGCAGAAACAAGTATCGCTGAACCTGAGTGGTGGATTCGTTGGTTGTATGAGTTCTCCGTTCTCCGATATCGGCGATTGCGGAAAGCATGCTGCCTGGAGTAGTCGGCCACTGTTCCCCAAGTCGACGAGATGGTCATTTTCGGACTATTCCCGGCTGAACCGGGAGCGCCTGGTCTTGAGTGAACCCGAGTCAAGTTCGGGAGAATCGTCCCCACCTATGCGGGGAGCACGCAACGTTACTTCACGCGGTGCTCGAAGCGGCCGTGCGGGGAGCCCTGGCTTCGTCGAGAACGTGTCGAAGATCGCGCCGGATCATCCCCGCCTGCGCGGGGAGCACGCCCACACTTCGGCGGCGAGCTGCGCGTCGGTCGGATCATCCCCGCCTGCGCGGGGAGCACTCGAGGGCCTTGTGCGCGGCCTCGCGACGCTCCGGATCATCCCCGCCTGCGCGGGGAGCACCGTATGCGTTCATTTCTGTTTCCTCATTTCGAGGGATCATCCCCGCCTGCGCGGGGAGCACAGCCCGTGCTTCGCGAGCAACGGCAGCACGACCGGATCATCCCCGCCTGCGCGGGGAGCACTTGATGTGCCGCTGGATTCGCCGGATGGAAATAGGATCATCCCCGCCTGCGCGGGGAGCACTCGCCTCGGCAGTGGGCGCGGCGGGCGCAGGAGGGATCATCCCCGCCTGCGCGGGGAGCACGCCGAGAACCTGGACTTTGATCTGATCGGAACGGGATCATCCCCGCCTGCGCGGGGAGCACGACCGCGCCTGGAACATATCGGCCACCGCGAAAGGATCATCCCCGCCTGCGCGGGGAGCACCGGCCAATAAACCCCGAGACTGGGAGTATCACGGGATCATCCCCGCCTGCGCGGGGAGCACCAAAGTGGCGTTCGGCAGATGTGATCGACAACCGGATCATCCCCGCCTGCGCGGGGAGCACGGGTCTGAGAAAGTCACCCCGTGGTCGCGCATCGGATCATCCCCGCCTGCGCGGGGAGCACCCCGTGATGATTCCCTTTCTCGAGTGACGCCACGGATCATCCCCGCCTGCGCGGGGAGCACGTCCTCTTCGGTGAGGTCAAAGTGAGTCCACACGGATCATCCCCGCCTGCGCGGGGAGCACGCTTTCTTTCGGTACGGCTTTCGGCGTGAACAGGGATCATCCCCGCCTGCGCGGGGAGCACATTTTCTGAATGCCGTTTATTTCACGGTAGTCGGGATCATCCCCGCCTGCGCGGGGAGCACGGGGTAGCGGCATGAGTCGTGCAACGGGAATTAGGATCATCCCCGCCTGCGCGGGGAGCACAAAACGACACAAACATGCGCGTTGCTGACAACAGGATCATCCCCGCCTGCGCGGGGAGCACGACTCGGCTGCATACTCGCGGGACTCTCTGCCCGGATCATCCCCGCCTGCGCGGGGAGCACCGCCTTCCCGCTCTGTCGCTGCTCAGGGGATACGGATCATCCCCGCCTGCGCGGGGAGCACTTCCCGGCCGCCTTGAACTGCTCACGAAGGCCCGGATCATCCCCGCCTGCGCGGGGAGCACGTGACCTTCGCCTTCCAATACTTCACACGACTCGGATCATCCCCGCCTGCGCGGGGAGCACGTGATGAGGTCGTAGGTGTCCATGGTGGTGGTCGGATCATCCCCGCCTGCGCGGGGAGCACTGGCGACCTCGAACGCCTCCTGACCATGGTGTAGGATCATCCCCGCCTGCGCGGGGAGCACTCGCCTCGGCAGTGGGCGCGGCGGGCGCAGGAGGGATCATCCCCGCCTGCGCGGGGAGCACGGCGGGCGCTTGAGGACCCGATTGCGCAGTGGAGGATCATCCCCGCCTGCGCGGGGAGCACAAGTCGAAGTGGGCCGTAAAGCGCAGATGCGGAGGATCATCCCCGCCTGCGCGGGGAGCACGCCCCGATCTGGTTCGAGGATCGCGAGCACGACGGATCATCCCCGCCTGCGCGGGGAGCACTGTCGCTCAGACCTCAACCAGCACGTGACTTACGGATCATCCCCGCCTGCGCGGGGAGCACATAACGGGCGCGACTGTTGATGCGCTGGAGCGGGGATCATCCCCGCCTGCGCGGGGAGCACGTGGTCGCTGCAGGTGTGGAGCCTGGCGAAGACGGATCATCCCCGCCTGCGCGGGGAGCACGCTTCCTGATCAGGGATTATATCGGTGAAACGTGCGGATTTCATTCACTTTCACGATATGGTCACTGATTCTTAGAATTGCGACGGATTCACGTTGTACGTTCATCCACTTCGACAGGTCAATCTGTAGACGCGGTCTGCTGGATCGATTCGACACATATCCGAGAGCCGCAATTAGCTCCTGTGCAAACTACTCCGAAACCCGCTCCCCAAACCGCGAAGGCAAGGTAGCCTCCCGCACCGCCGCAATCTCGCTCACCGGCACCGTGAACTGCCCCTGCACCTCAAGCTGCGCATCCTCACCAACACCGTCGGAAACACCAATCCGCAGCACCGGGAACCCACGTGCCTCGCACATGAAGCCAAACTTCACGTCGTCCTCGCGCGGCACCGACACGAGCACACGACCCGTCGACTCCGAGAACAACGCCGTGGTCGCATCCACGCCGTCACGCTGCAAAAGCTCGTCCAAAACGATGCGCGCACCAACGCCCCAGCGAGTCACGCACTCAGCAAGTGCCAGCGCGAGGCCACCTTCCGCGAGGTCGTGTGCCGAGTCGAGCAGCCCCTGCTTCGAAGCGCCCTGCAGCAGGTCGGCGAGGTCTGCCTCCACGGCGAAGTCGACCTGCGGCGGCAGACCGCCGAGGTGACCGTGCACCGCATCCGCCCAGATCGAGCCCGAAAGCTCTTCGCGGGTGACGCCGAGCAGGTAGATATTGTTGCCCTCTTCTTGCCATGCAGTCGTGACGCGGCGGTTGACATCGTCGAACTTGCCGAGCACGGCCACGGTCGGGGTCGGGAAGATCGGGTCGTCGCCGGTCTGGTTGTAGAGCGAGACGTTGCCGCCGGTCACCGGAATCGACAGCTCGAGGCAACCATCCGCGAGACCCTCAACGGCCTCCTTGAACTGCCACATCACCTCTGGGTTCTCGGGCGAACCGAAGTTGAGGCAGTCCGACACGGCCATTGGCTCCGCACCGGTTGCAGCCACGTTTCGGTAGGCCTCGGCAAGCGCCAGGCGCGCGCCGGTCCGCGGGTCGAGGTACGCGTAGCGACCATTCGCATCCATCGCCAAAGCCACACCCATGCCGGTCTTCTCGTCAACCCGTACCACACCGGCGTTCTCGGGGTACGCGAACGCGGTGTTGCCGAGCACGTAGCGGTCGTACTGGTCGGTGATCCAGGCCGGGTCGGCCGCGTTCGGGTCACCAACGAGCGTCATGAACTGCTCGCGCAGCTCCTCGCCGGTGGATGCGCGGGGCAGGTCTTCAGCACGGTTCGCCTGGAGTGCGTCGAGGTAGCTCGGGCGGGACACCGGGCGGTCGTATTCCGGGGTGTCTTCGGCGACGGTGATGGGGTCGACGTCGACGATGCGGACGCCCTTCCAGTCGATCGTGAGGCGGCCCGAGTCGTTGACCTCGCCGAGGACGGACGCCTCAACTTCCCACTTGCCAGTGATCTCGAGGAAGGCGTCGAGCTTCTCGGGGCGCACGATCGCCATCATGCGCTCCTGCGATTCCGACATCAGAATCTCTTCGGCGGTGAGGGTCGGGTCGCGCAACAGAACGTCGTCGAGCGAGATGTGCATCCCGCCGTCACCCGCTGCCGCGAGCTCACTCGTCGCGCAGGAAATTCCGGCGGCACCGAGGTCCTGAATACCCTCGACCACGTCGTTTGCGAACAGCTCGAGGCAGCACTCGATGAGCACCTTCTCAGCGAAGGGGTCACCCACCTGCACTGCGGGGCGCTTCGTCGGGCCACCTTCGGTGAAGCTCGCGGAGCTGAGCACCGACGCACCGCCGATGCCGTCGCCACCGGTCCGGGCACCGAAGAGTACGACCTTGTTACCGGCACCGCGCGCGTTCGCGAGGTGCAGGTCTTCGTGCTTGAGCACGCCCACGGCGAGGGCGTTCACGAGCGGGTTCCCCTGGTAAATCGGGTCGAACCAGGTTTCACCGCCGATATTCGGCAGGCCGAGGCAGTTGCCGTAGAAGGAGATGCCGCCGGTCACACCGTGCATCACGCGCTGGGTGTCGGGGTGATCAATTTCGCCGAAGCGCAGGCCATCCATTACCGCAACCGGGCGCGCACCCATGGAAATAATGTCGCGCACGATCCCGCCGACGCCGGTCGCCGCGCCCTGGAACGGCTCGATATAGCTGGGGGAGTTGTGCGACTCGACCTTGAAGGTCACCGCCCAGTCGTCACCGAGGTCGATCACGCCGGCGTTCTCGCCCATCCCGACCATGAGGTGCTCGCGCATCTTCTCGTTGGTCTTCGAACCGAACTGGCGCAGGTACTTCTTCGAGGACTTGTAGGAGCAGTGTTCCGCCCACATCACCGAGTACATTGCGAGCTCACCCGAAGTGGGCCGGCGGCCGAGGATCTTCTTGATCTCTTCGTACTCGTTCTCCTTGAGCCCGAGGGACTCATAGGGCTGCTCGAGTTCGGGGGTTGCCTTCGCGTTTTCGACGGTGTCGGGAACGTGCTGGGTGCTCAACAGACGGCTCCTAGATGTACTAATGCACAGGGTGCGGATGCGTGGGCAAGTCGACTGCGGACCGCGCTAAAGCGGGTGCGCAGCATCGCCTCCGGTTGAGTCTAGTCGTGCTGAGCGCACCCGTGCGCGCCCGAGGACCGCAACACTAGTGCGTCCCCGTTATCCCCACATACACCGCCTCGCCACCGGTCACGTCGTAGAGCAACCTGATGCCCTCGGTGGTGTTGGTCTCGCCAGCAGCCTCGCACTCGCTGCCAGAGCACACGGCGCTATCCACATCCATCACGATCGGTTGCACTTCAATGTATTGACCGTCGCCGAGCTCGGAAATCACGTCTTCCCAAGCCAGCCACGAGTCGCTCTCGGGCGTCACATGCTCGAGGTCAAGCGCTTCACCCTCGTAGACCCGGAACTGGTAGAGACTCTCGCCATCCGTCATCGCATCCCAATCTGCCGCCGCGAACTGATCTTGCTCGGGCGAAATGCACCAGTCTTCGCACATGATGGTGAGGTCATTGACCTCGAGGATGACGAGGTCTTCCCAATCATCGGGCAGCTCGCCTTCTGCTTCGCCACCGCCGGGGCTCCCGTATTCGGGTTCTTCCGCATCCTCGGATGGGGCCGCACCGTCTGGAGCTGACTCAGTAGTCTCTACGGTCGCCGCGTCGGTGATCGCGGTGTCGGGTTCTGTCTCGTCGGTCGTCGCCGGTTCAGTGTCGCTCGCGCAGCCGGTCAGCACGAGCGCGGCGGTGCCGAGCAAAGCCAGCGAGAGGGTTCGGATTTTATTCATGGTGAGATCACCTGTCTTGTCCGTTCCGGGCAACATTGCCCATGACCTTCCACGATCCTCTTCTCGCAGGGCTCGGTCAATGACAGCAACGCGATTTACCACCGACGACCTAAGCCGCTAGTGCGACAACGTCCTTACATATTCCCGCGCACCGCCACGAGGTCGAGCTCGCCCGTATCCTCGGCCGCAAAATAAAGGAACTTGTAGAGAAATTCGACCTCATCCTGACGAATCGGATATTGCGAATCGCTGGACTCCGCGCATCCGGAATTATCACAGACTGCAACCGAATACTCGATCACCAGCGGCTGCAGCTCAACAAATAACTCGGTATCGGACTCGAGGTAGCTCGAGAGCTGGTCGTAGTCGTCTTCCCAGTCCGACAGGTCATTGTCGCGATTCGGCTTGAGCAGCGTATAGGTCGGTTCGGTTTCGGGCAGGATGCGGAAGATCCCGGTATCTTCGGTCATCGTCTCGAAGTCGGCGGTTTCGAAGTAGTTTGGTCCCGGCTCAACGCACCAGTCCGCGCACATTGAGTAGAGTTCGTCGATCTGGCTCTCGATTCGCTCGGTACCCGCTTCCGACAGCCCAAGTTCAACGTTGTCCATCCCGGTTTTGAGTCGGTGATAGGCCTGACTGAGATCGCCCGGATACACGGGGAAGGTCCACTCGCCACTGTCGGTGGATTCGATGAGGTCGCTCCGGCCACCAATATTGGCGGTGTGTAGTCCGGGGAGCAGCTGCACGACCGTGCCCTCGAAATCCTCCGGCGCTGCGTTGGCCGACAGCTCGTACTCGAGAGTATCGCGCTCTTCAGGATCAAATCGCACTTCCTCCGGAATTACCACGGCGTGCGTCGTCACCGTGGGCAGCCGCAGATTCTCCACCCCATTCACGATCTCCCAACGACCATCCCCGCCCTCATACTCGACGAAGCGCATCAGCGCCGACCAGTCACGCTCCGATCCGTCCACCTCGAGTCCGATCTCCACAGTGACGTACTTATCCTCGCCGGGGAACGGATTCTCGATACCGTCCGCGGTGTGGAACTCCAATGCCGGTGCTGTGTCGGGGATCCACACCGATGCGATATCGACGTGCTGACCGAGGATATTACCGAGTGTCTCGCGATCCTCATTCGCGATGGCGTCGAAATAGGATGCGATGGTTTCGGCCGCGGTGGGGCCCTCTGGCCTCGTCGGGGTCTCGTCCGCCTCCGCACTGCAGCCAACGAGGATGAGCAGCAGCACAAGTGCGATCACGATTCCGACGGGGCGAGTGTGCGAGCGAGCAATGCGCATGGTTTATTCCGCCTCGATGGTTTCGAAGGTGAGCGTGAGGCGCTCCTCAAGAGTCTCGACAAACGGTCGCAACTGGAGCCGGTCATCCCCAACCTCACCATCCTGGTGGTAGGTCATCACGAGCGCGTTCTGGCTCTCGGCGAATGCCCGCAGCGCCACAAAGGTCACTCCCTCGGCATCGTCGACGCGGTACACCGCGAATTGCACGGTTTCGGTGGTTTCGGATGCGGTGGTCACCTCGATCTCGATCGGATCCAGCCTCGAGACGGCTGCGTCAGGTCCGGTGGTGAGTCCGAAGACGGAGGACGCGGCATCTTCGGTGGCCGCCTCATCGCTGGCGTGACTGCCACCGGGCTCGTCGAGTTGGGCACCCGTTGCGAATGTTGATTCGGCAAAGTACCCGTCGGTCAGGCTGCCAAAATCAACCGCAAATTCGCGGAACGGGTCGCTCGAAGTGGTCCAGATGACCTCGTTCCCGGTACCGGGCGCGCTCGTGGTCCACGGCGAAGACTCGTCGAACGTGAACTCCACATTGGCGACCCCGGTGCTCGACTGCAAGTGAAACTGCGGCAGTGAATTGAAGTACTGATTCGTCGCGAAGAGCGCGCCGCCCGCGAGCAGCACCACGAGCACCACCGAACCGAGAATCCAGAACAGGGGGCGGCGGCGTTGTCTTGCCGGGCGCTCATTCGAGCGCTCGTGGCCGTCACTGCGACGGTGGTCCGGCGTTGCGGTGGTGGCTGCGCTCGCCGTAGTCTCCGTTTCGGGTGCGCCGAACTGCCCTGCCGAATCCCGTAGGTAGTCGCTGTCGCCGCCGAATACGTACTGACCCGGATACTGTGGCGGCGCTAAATCCCAGCCCTGCGCATCCTGACCCTGCGCATCGGGAAGCTGCGGTAGTGGTGGGAGGTCCTGCTTCCACGGCTGGTTCGTCGATTGCCACGGCAGCTCGGGACCGTTCGCGGCCTCGCCATTCCCCGCATCCGGGTTCCCGCCGGCTGGTTCGCCATTGGAGTGTATGCCGTCGGGTTTTGGTCCTTGCGGATTCTCCCGATCAGGCATGATTGCTCCGTACTGTGCGAGGTGGGCAGTTGCGGTGTACGTCCGGTCAGTATATGGATCAGGATGGGCGTGGCCGTGAACCACGGGAGGAATACATCTGGAGGGTTAAGGCGCATCCACCAGGGTGAGGGCGCTCAACTCTCATCGTGTCCTCATCCGGTTTGAATGACTTCTCATTTGTGCCTCATCACCGACTAGGAAACTAGAGGCATGAAAGAACGAATCACCTCTTCGCCGTGGCGCCTCGGCGGCTTCATCGCCGCGGCGCTGGCGGTGATTGTTCTCGTGATAGCGCTCGGGACGAGCCTGTCTTCCGCGTCCTCCGACTCGGTCAACCTCGGCCCGCTCGTGACTCCGGAGGAATCTGCCGGAGATCCGCGGAACAATCCAGAAAGCAACGAAACCCCATCCACACCCATCCCGACCACGTCGAATACTCCGACCCCCACCGCCACTCCGAGCGAGGATCCTGCCGATCAGGCTGACGGCGCCGGGGATGCGCAGGGCAGCGACACCTCCACCCGCGATTCTGTCGATGGTGGCGGCACCGGTGTGCAAGTTCCAGCGCCGAAACCGGAACCGCAGAATCCCAGCGGTGGTAGCGGGGGCGGCGGTTCCGGGTCTGGCGGCTCAGGTTCCGGCGGCTCCGGCTCAGGCGGCGGCTCCTACGATTACGACGACGATGATGATGATGACGATGACGACGATGATGATGACGACTGGGATGACGACGACGATGATGATGACGATGACGACGACTGAGATTGATCGGTGAGTCAAGCGTCCCTTGCGGGACCGCGAGCAAAGAACCGGCAGTTTCGCTGGAATCGGCTCGCGGTCCGCACTCGTATTGTGATCACCCTCGTGGTGCTCACGCTGCTCGCCGTCCTCGCGTCGGGACTCGTGTCCTACCTGCTGCAACGCTCCGCGATCCAGAATCGAATCGACGACTCCCTCGCGAGCTCGATCGAGGAGGTACGCATCCTCGCCGCCGAAGGCGTCGACCCCGAAACCGGAGAACCCTTCGTCGAATCGGACAACCTCGTCTTCACCGCGATGACCCGCCACTGGCCCGACACCCACGAATCGATGCTCGGGCTCAACAGCAGCGGCATCACCTACCGCGCGAACGAGATTGTGCCGCTGCGGCTCGAGGACGACGCGCAGCTCGTCGAAGAGCTCATGTCGCACGCCGACCCCGACAAGTTCCAACAGGATGTGCTGCTCGAGACGATCTCCACGGATCAGGCCACCTATCGTGCCGCGATCATCCCCGTCTACTTCGCCGATGACCCCGAACCGAGCCTGCTCGTCTTCGCGACTGACTATTCCGCATCCCTTGCCGAATTGGATGCGATCTTCGTCACCTACACGCTGATCGGCATCGCGGTGATCGCGATCGTCGCGCTCATTGGTTCGGTGACCGTCGGGCGACAGCTCTCGCCGCTGCGGAAGCTCCAGGCCACCGCGGCGGAAATCTCCGATGAGGATCTGGACCGGCGCGTGCCCGTCACGAGCGAAGACGACATTGCTGATCTGTCCCGCACCTTCAACGAGATGCTCGACCGCATCCAGAGCGCGTTCCGCTCCCAACGGCAGCTGCTCGACGACGTCGGTCACGAGCTGCGCACACCCATCACGATTGTGCAGGGCAATCTTGAGCTCATGAATTCGCGGGATGTGGTGGATGTGGAGCAGGTGCGGGAGATCTCGCTCGACGAGCTCGACCGCGTGGGACGGCTTGTCGAGGACCTGATGACGCTCGCGAAAGCCGATCGGCCCGACTTTGTTTCGCTCGAAGCGATCGATATTGAGGCGTTCACGCGGGAGGTCTTGGAGAAGGCCTCGCGGCTCGGCGATCGCGAGTGGTCGGTGGATGCGGCGACCCAGATCGTCCACGACTTCGACAATCAGCGCATCACGCAGGCCTGGTTGCAGCTGGCCAATAACGCGGTGAAATATTCGGACGACGGCACCGAGATTGCGCTTGGATCGAAGGTTCGCGTTGATCGGGAGGAAGGCACGATGCTCGATCTTTGGGTGCGTGACAATGGCATTGGTATTGCCGAAACCGACACCGCGCGGATCTTCGAGCGCTTCGGCCGCGGCGGAAACTCCACCCGCGCCGAAGGATCCGGCCTCGGCCTCAACATCGTCACCGAAATCGTGCGCGCACACGGCGGAACTGTGTCCGTGCGCTCCACCCTCGGTTACGGTTCGACCTTTACCATGAGCTTTCCGCTCCGCAATGACTGACCCCCGGCATCCCCTCGCGAGTAAGGAACACAGTGGCACAGATTCTGATCATTGAAGATGAGAAGCGCATCAGCGACTTCGTTTCGAAGGGGCTCGCGATCGAGGGGTTCACCACCCAGACCGCCGCGACCGGTGTGGAAGGCCTCGGGCTCGCGCTTTCGGGCAATTTTGAACTCGTGATTCTCGACCTCGGGCTGCCCGATATGGATGGCTTCGTGGTGCTCAAGAAGATTCGTCGCGTTGACGAGCACCTGCCAGTGATCATCCTCACCGCCCGCACTTCGGGTGCCGATACCGTTGCCGGGCTCACTTCCGGTGCGGATGACTACGTGCCCAAACCGTTCCGATTCCCCGAGCTCGTTGCCCGGGTGCGCCTGCGGCTGAAGTCTGCGGTTCGCGAGTCGGAGAGTGCACCGAATCCGGATGACGAGCTGTTGCGGCATGGGGACCTCACGCTTGACCCTGTGCGCCACCTCGTCACGATCGGGGAGGAGATCGTGGACCTTTCGGCGCGCGAATTCGACCTCGCCGAAATGTTCATGCGGTATCCCGGCCAGGCCCTCACCCGCGAGCAGCTGCTCAATAACGTCTGGGGCTACGACTACGACACCGCATCCAATGTGGTCGACGTCTACGTGCGGTACCTGCGCAATAAGCTCGGCGCATCCCGCTTCTTGACCGTCCGCGGCGTCGGCTACCGCCTCGTCGAAGAGAAGCACTACCAGCCGGAGGGGTAGTTCTTTCCTTCCTTTCGGCCGCCCTCCCTCCGCCCTCCCTCCGCAGAGTGGTCACTCCCTTCCTCCGCAGAGTGGTCACTCCATCCCTCCGCAGAGTGGTCGCTGGTTGTTGTTATTTCTCGGTTTAACCCCAAGCATTGACCACTCTGCAGAAGGTGGTCACTTCCACTCTGCGGGAGGCGGACGCTCGCCCTCACCCTCGCCGCGCGGCTGAACCCTGTCTTGCCGTGAGCGTGCGGTCCCAATTCTGGCGTGCAGATTCCAGGTCGGTCACGAGACGCCGCGAGTTCCGGAGTGATCGGAAGGTCGCGTCAGTGAACACCCGAATGATCGGGGCCACATTACCCGTCCGATAGGAGGTGAGCGCCTCAAAATAAGCACCCGTATCGGATAGCAATCCTGCCGACACCGGAACCGTGACTTGACGAGTCGCGCCACTCGCGCGGAGCATCGCATGGACGAGCGCCCGACCGGTGCGGCCGTTCCCATCGGGGAACGGGTGGATGGTCTCGAATTGTGCGTGGGCGATCGCAATCTGTGGGAGCACCTGCGCGTCGGTTCGACGGGTGAACTGCATGAGATCCTCTACAAGCCCGGGAACGCGTGACGGCGCGGGGCCAACGTACTGCGCCGTATGCGGTGAGCGACCGCCGACCCACACGTGCACATCGCGGAATTTTCCCACAATTGCGGGCTGACTGTGCTCCAACAAGGCACGGTGCATTTCGAGGATGGAGCCTGCGTTGAGTCGGTCAGCTAGCGAAATCGCGGCGTGCATCGCTCGTGAATTCGCGACCACGAGATTGGCATTATTGGACCGAGAGTCTCCAAGCTGGGCCAGTGCTACTTGTTTCGCGCTTGCGGTGAGCCGTTCAACTTCTGAACTCGCAGCACTCTCGCTCCGCAACAATATAGGTAACAGCGGTGCGTTGAGCATGCGCATCCCCTTCGCAGAGTGGTCAATGGTTGTTGTTATTTTTCGTTTTGACCCCAAGCAGTGACCACTCTGTGGGAGGCGGTGGCAGTGACCACTCTGCGGGAGGGGAGTGGCTGCTCTACGAAAGGTGAGCGGCAGGGGCGACGGCAGCCACTACTCGTCGTCGTCGGCAGTCATCGTGAGCTGGTCGTTCGCGGAGCGGCCGATCATTGCGGCGGTGAACTCGCGCTGTTCGTCGCTCTCGCCGTCGAGCTGCCAGACGCGGTAGTCGTCAACGATCAGTTCCGGCTGCGGCGACGCGAACAGCACGACACCAGGGAAGGTCTCGAGGATGCCGCGGAGCGTCGAGCGGCCGGACTCATCCAGCGCCGAGTCGATGTGCTCGAGCACGAGCAGGGGTGGCGTTCCGAGCAGGGCCCGCGCAAGCTTCAACCGCGCGACATCGGCGCTGTTCCAGGGTGCGCCGTCATTCTTCAGCTTGGTGCGCATCCCGTTGGGCTCGCGTTCAATCACTGGCCCGAGCCCCACCCGCTGCAGCGCCCAGCGCACTTCGCCGATCAGGGTATCGGGCTTCCGGTAGGCGACAAGTCGCTGTACCGATCCGCGCTCGAGCGGCAGGCGGTCGGAGGCGAATCCGACGAGTTCGCGCCGCGTCCGTGCCGGAGCCCGCGAGAAATCAAGACCGTTCACGACCACCGTCGCCGGCACCGCATCGGATTCTTCGAGGTCTTGCCCGGCACCGAGCAAATTCCGCAGCACCGCGCGCACGTGCGCCGGATGCGCAGATTCGAGCAGGATGCGTTCGCCCGGCCGCGCCTCGAGGTTCGGCAATTCAACGCCGCTCGCGCTCAGGTGTTCCACCGTAATGCCACGGTGCCCGGGCGCAGGCTTCGGTTTCGTCGCCTTCCATTCCTTTTCGCGGCGACGTTCTTCACGCTTCAATTCGGTTGCGGCAGCGAGCATCGGGGCAAGGATGCGGCGGGCAGCTCGATAGTTCTGGCGGTATTCGACGACGCGGCCGAGATCGGACATCGGGGTCGCCATCACTCCGAGCAGCGTCATGATTGAGGCGACTTCGGCAACATCGATCACGCCGAGTAGCGCAATGAACACGACCGCGGCCGTGCACAGCGAAGCCGCGGTAACGGTGAGGGAGCGCACAAAGCCGGTAACGCGCGCCCGAGCGACCGCCGCATCCACGACCTTCGCGGAGTTGCGGTCAACCGCATTGAGCTCACGCTTCATCGCACCGGCTACCCGAATCGACTCGCCAGCGCGCACCGTATCGGCGATGTGCGCCGACATCCGACCGCGAAAACGGCGCAGCGTGCGCGCGCGGCGGTGCGCCATTTCGGCGAGGAAGGGTAGCGCGAGGGCCATGACCCCGAGCGGCACGGCGATTGCGACCGCGACCGGCCAGTTCGTGAACGCGAGCACGCCGATTACGGTGATGATCAGCGGCAGCGCGGTCGCGAGCGGCACGATGCCCTGGGCGATCCAGTTGCGCACCGCGGTGAGGTCATTGGATGCGCGGGTTACGATCACGCCAAGCGAGCGGTTCCCGATTTCCCCGAGGGCGGAGGTAATGAGTCGGCGGCGCTGTTCGTAGACGTAGTCCTGACCGAGTCGCTCGGCGACGATGCGCTCAAACCAGCGCGCGAGGCCGATGCCGAGTACCGCCGCGACGAGCCCCGACATCCCACCCCAGGGCACGGATGCGGCCGGGTCGGCGGCAGCGCCAGTCGCTGTACCGGAAGCCGCAGTTCCTGCGGCAGACAACAGCGAATCGACGCTGAAGGCCATCACGAGAGCGAGCACTGCCTGCGCCACACCGAGCACCACGAGAATGACGAGCAGCCAGCGGCGGATG
Source organism: Gulosibacter sp. (assembly GCF_052090685.1). Lineage (NCBI taxonomy): Bacteria > Bacillati > Actinomycetota > Actinomycetes > Micrococcales > Microbacteriaceae > Gulosibacter > Gulosibacter sp. The sequence continues at coordinate 199,203 of NZ_JBQDBE010000003.1, forward strand.
CGCTTCCACACGGGAGGCATCTTCGCGGTCGGCTCCGAACTTGGACGAGCCTCGGCGTCGGTCTTGGGGTGCATTTTCGCGGGCGCCTCGGTGCGAGGCGCAGCATCATTCACTGTGCTCATGTGCTCTTACCTTCATGCTTGAGTGCGGGCGCGGCGAGCGCGGGGGTCGTGGCTGGAATAGCCGAGGGCAGGCAGGGTGGGCAAGGCGGGCGTGATCGCGTGCGGCGATCCGCCGCCACACCTACTTCCGCAGCAGCAAGGATTCCGCCTGCTGCGGGTCGGTGAGGTCGAAGGTGCCGATCACCGGGGTCTCGAACTGCGCGAGCACCTCGTTCGCCTCGCGCGTGGCGAGCGGCGATGAGGTGAGTACACCGGTGGCGGCGGCAACCTTGAGGCCCACGCTCGTGAGTTCCTGAACCCCGGAACGTGCGCCCAGCGCATCCGTTGCCGCGAAGACGACCTGATCGATCGTGTTGTGGAAGATCGGGTCGCGAAGCAGCTTCGCAGTCTCTTCCTGGAAGATGCCGTCCGCGATCTCGACGACCACCACATCCGTATCTTCATCGGTGAGCTGCTCGACGAGGTTGACGGTGAGCGCGAGAATCGCGGGCATGTCGAGCTGGAAGGTGGTGGGGTAGCCGAAGTCGGTGAAGTCGAGCACCTTGGTCGCGCCGGCATCGTGGTAGATCATCGGGTCATTCCCGGCACCGGTACCGGTGATCTTGCCCGCGGCGACCTTGCGGCCCGACTTGCTGAGTCCGTTGATGAGGGTGGCCATCGAGGTTGACTTGCCCGAGTTCATCGAGGTGCCGAGCACACCGATCACTTCGGGGCGCGCGTTTCGCGGCTTCGCGGTTTCTGCGGGCGTGTTTTCGTAGGGTGCGAAATTGTCGAGATTCACGATGCCACGACGGTTCGCGAGCAGGCCCAGTGGTTCGATTTCGGTGGGTGAGCTGACCCGAGTGTGGGATGCAACCACGAGGCCCGCGACGCCACCTGCGGCAACGAGGTGGGTGGGTTCGAGCGAGTCGGGCACGAAGGCGAGGAACTGGTCGGCGGCGTAACGGTTCCCGTACGCGACCATCACTAGTGCGCCTTCAAAGAGAATTGCCTTGCGCGATTCGGGAGTTTCAATGCGCTTGTGGTTGCCGATATTGGTCACCCGAGCGACAACGACATCACCCGAGCGGGGGTGCATCCCGGCGCCGGAAAGCAGGTGGAACTCGTCGCGGTTGCGCTCTACAGCTTCGGCAACGAAGCGGGTCGTATATGCGGGCTGGGTGCGCTCGGGCAGTTCAGTGCGCACGATGATCGGGATGGGTGCCGTGCTGATTCCAGCAGAGCGGTTGGGGACGTTGGTGGTGGTCTTCGGATTTGAAGAAAACACGGTGGTCATTTCAATTGCCTTTCAATGCTGGATCAACTGCTTATGAGTAAATCCCCGCCTGATGAGGCACCAATGAGGTGAAGATGAGACTTTTCTCATGTCCGCACAATCTCGGCCGCGAAGCCTCGAGTCACCCAGGAAAAACACTGATGGGCCGCTCTTTCTCGGCGGCCCATCAGGAGGTGAACTTGCGGTGAATTACCGCGGGAGCTGCGGTCCCACGGGGAAATATGACAGGTAGGAGACGCCCGTCAGGTTGTAGCGGAACTTGATCCCCATCACGATGCGGATGCCGACGTGCATCGCCCACGCCGAGACCGCGAAGAGTTGCCCGAGGCGCCGGTGCGCGAGCGACAGTGGCGCGCCGAGTTCTACGATGAGGGTGATCACGGCGAGCAGGCCAAACTGCGCCTTGCTGTTGTAAAGGGCACCGGCCATCTTCGGCGCGTCAGAGCCGAAGACTTCCTTGCGCACCGCATCCGACCCGATCTGATCGCGCAGGGTGTCACCGCTCGCCCAAGCCCAGCCCTTCGGACTGCGAACCTTCGCGATGCCGGAAATGAAGTAAACCACGGTCGTGGCGATATTCATCGCGGTCGCAACCCCGCCATAGCGACGATCGAACCGGTCGTGACCAACTCGGTTCGGAACCAGCCTGCCGTGCCGGAGCAGCGCATCCACCGACAGCGCATCGGCAGCGGGCGCGAACCCCAACACCGCCTGGTGCGCAATGACGCCATTGTGATTGTGGAAAATCATGCCCCAGGAGTTGCGGTAGGTTACGGTCCACAGCTGCAGGGCCGCGTTGAGCGGTCCGGTGACGCGGTGGGCGATACCGAGCGTGGTCAGGATGTTCGCGACCTGTGCGGCCTCGAACAGCGCGTCGGCGACCTTTGGCGGCAGGGGTTTTTTCAGGATGCGCACGACACCGACGGGCGCGAAGCGGGAGGCATCCTGGCGGTGGAGTTTTTGGAACATTTCGCGGCGCCGGTAGTTGTGGACGGCGGCGAAGGCGCCGACACCGATCCGCAGTACGGCAGGGCGAACGGCGGTCGCTGCGGGACGAAGCGTGTCCATCACGCGCTCGAGCGCGTTGCCGCTGGGAGCGTTCGGTTTGCCGGTGACCAGGCTCAAGAACTTATTCATCGGGATTCCTTTTGGTAGCGGGGGAGCGGGCCGGCAGGGACGCTCCACGCGGTGCCGCCGACGGGGCATTCGGCGTGGATGACTTCGGCAGCGGGGCGTTTTTGGCCCGCGAAATAGTCGTCGAAGACGTAGCGGCTGCGCACGACGGCGATGGTGACGATCTCGGCTTCGCGTTCCTGACGTTCGGCGACCTCAGCACTGCGCGATCGCTTCGGCGCGTTCTGCTGCGTCGCGAGAGAATCGGCGTAGCGCTGCGCGATGTCGACGGCATGCCCCTTCCGCAGGCCGCGCGCGATCTGCTTACGCACCTGATTGAGCCCGCCGGTGCCGAAGTGGCTGTAGTGCGGCAGCACCCGCTCGCCGTGCGCGGTGAACCCCACGACGTGAGGAATCACGATACGGCCCTTGCGGTCGGCCGAAAACATTGGATACGTGGAGAGCGGGAACGAGTCTTCCTCAATTTTCGCTTTGGTCACTTTCGGCAGCGAACCGATGTAGTGGCGGGCCGGCGACAGCAGTACCCCGGCGAATGCGGCGTAGCCGGCGAGTGACCACAGGTCACGGGCGCGAATCGGGGCGCGTCTGGTGGGCACGGCTGCGCGTCTGATGGGCACGGCGGTGGCGTTTTTGGGCGTCATGATCGTCTCCTTGACGGCAGTTGGATGCGGGAGGGAGTTGGGGAGGGGAGTTGCGAGAGGTGTGCTGCTAGCGGAGGTCCGCCATAGCGGCCGCCGCAGCCCAGGCCCCGGGCATGCCGTGCACACCGGCGCCCGGCGGGGTCGAAGAGGAACCGAGGTAGAGCCCGTCCCCGAGCCGATACGGATCGAGGGTGAGCCCTGGCCGCAGCAGGGTCTGCAGCCCGGTCATCGCACCGCCGGCGACATCGCCACCGATGAGATTCGGGTCGGCAGCTTCAAGCTGCGCGGGGCTGGTTTCATTGCGGAACACCACGAGGTCGCGGAATCCGGGTGCGAATCGTTCGATCTGCTGTTCGATGAGTTCGGCGACTTCGCCGGGATACGCCTCGACATAGCCGTGCGGCACGTGGGCGTAGGTCCAGATCACCGTGAATCCCGCCGCGGATCCGCTCGCGCGGGAGGGGTCGGCAGCCTGCTGCTGGCCGACCATCACGAACGGGCGTGCCGGAAGCCGGCCCGCCGCCGCGAGCTCTTCGGCACGGAGCAGCTCGCCGGCGGATCCGACCACGTGCACGGTCGTGGCCTGGCCTACACGTGCATCCGTCCACGGAATCGGTTCGCTGAGCAGATAGTCGACCTTGTGCACGGCCGTGCCATAGCGCCAATTTCCGAGGCGTTTCCGCGTGCGACTGCGCAGCTGATCCGCCGCCGGGCCCCGCAATGCGAGCACCTGTCGCGGCGTGAGGTTCAGAATCGTCGCATCCGCTGTCGGCAGCGCGCGCAGATCGGTTACCTCGGCGTCGGTATGGATCCGTCCGCCGTGCTCAGAGATCACCTTGACCAGCGCATCCACGATCGCCTGCGAACCGCCGCGCGCCACCGGCCAGCCATTCGTCTGCCCCAGCCCGCCAAAGAGCGTGCCGAAGGCACCCGTGAAGGGATGCGCGAGTGGCGCGATTGCGTGCGCCGCTGACCCCATGAACAGCGCCTGTGCGGCGGGCCCTTCGAAGCAGCGACGCGAAAGGAAACTTGCCGAGGGCAGCGCCGAGGGGGCGAAGGCCGCGAGCCGGAACGGATGCTTCGGGAACTTCAACATCGGGCCGAGCAGGTTCTCAAGTTGCGCGTCCATATTGCTCGTGACGGGGCGGTGGATGCGTCGCCAGGCCGCGGCGTCGCGACCGAGTTCGGCCGCGGTCGCCTCGAGCGAGCGGTGCAGTACCGCCGCGGGACGGCTGGGGAGGGGATGCGCGAGCGGAAACTCGGAGTGCAGCCATTCGAGGCCGTATTGTTCGAGCTGCAGTTCACGGAAGATCGGGCTGGCGACACCGAATGGATGCCCGGCTGCGCCAAGGTCCACGATGGTGCCAGGGCCGAGGGAGTCGTTCGACTTCGCGGCACCGCCGGGGCGGGGGCCCCGCTCGTAGACGTCGACCTGCCAGCCTTCGCGGGCGAGAACCGCAGCGGCGGTGAGCCCGTTCGGGCCGGAACCGACGACAACCGCGCGCTTGCTGCCCGTCGATCGCCCCGTGGCCGAATGCTTACCGCTGCCTGCCATTATTGGCTCCTTCGATCGCTGATACCTCCACCATTATCGAAGGGAATGAGACAGCCATGAGGCCAATGTGAGACCTCGATGAGAACCGGGCTGCTAGTGTCCTGATTCTTTAATTCGTTTCAGGTATCTCGCGATGGATGCGAGGAT
>NZ_JBQDBE010000004.1:0-4422 GCF_052090685.1 Gulosibacter sp.
ATTCAAATGAGGCAACGTATCGAGCTACGCGGAGGTTTCTTATGAGTCAACGCGGCAGGTTGCGTGTGGTGATTACTGAGGTTAGCCTTAGGCAGGACTGATGTGGCACCAGAGTCAGTGTGCACATCTGATGTGGGTCAGGTTATCCTAACTCTCACGATTGAAGCTTGGAGAATCACTCGAACATGCGCAGAAGAATGCGTCTCGGGGCCGTGGCGATGGCTCTTGCGGGAATACTGTTGCTGGCCTCTTGTGCCGCGACAACTGGCGACGCCAAAGAAACTTCGGCGGGCAGCGCGTACGGTGTCGCGATCGGTGCAGAAGGTATCGCTGAGGGCGTTCCGGGTATCGAGGACGGAACCCCGATTCGCGTCATCGAAGACGTCAATCACGAGGCAGTCGCGGTCCCGGTCGATCCGCAGAGAGTCATTACCCTCTCGGAACCCACGCTGGATGGCGCCCTCGCGCTCGGCGTTACGCCGATTGGTTCGGTAAACGGGCGCGGTCAGTCGACGATGCCGAATTACCTCATGGATATCGCCGGTGACATTCCCGCAGTGGGATCGGTGGCCCAGTTCAACTTCGAGGCGATCGGCGAACTCAAGCCGGACCTCATCCTGACCTACGCATCCGGCGGTAATAACCCCGAATCGGTCGCGATTCTCGAGCAGATTGCCCCGGTGTATTTCGTGGGGTACGCGGGCGCCGAGTGGAAGACCACGTTCATGAACGTCGCCGACTCGCTCAACAAGGTCGAAGAGGGCGAACAAATTCTCGCCGAATTCGACACCTACGCCGAGGACGTCAAGGAGCGCCTGTATGAGGCCGGCTTCGAGGACAAGACCTTCTCGATTGTTCGCTGGCAAGGCTCCAATGCCTCGCTCATCCTCAAAGAACTTCCGCCTGGAATGGCGCTCGACGCGATCGGTCTGAAGCGGCCGCCGGCCCAGGACAAGGAAGGTCGCGGACACTCCGAACCCGTCTCGCTCGAAAACCTCGCGGATGCGGATGCCGACTATATGTTCTTCGGCACGCTCGGCGGTTCAAGCGTGAACAACCCCGAAGCCGGTGGCACGGCCGACCTCGCCGGTGCTGAGGATGCCTACGAAGAGGCGCAAAACGTTCCCGGCTTTACCGAACTCGATGCCTACCAGAACGGCAACGTCATTCTGGTCGATGGCTCGTTGTGGACATCAACCGGCGGCCCGCTGCTGATGACCGGAATTATCGAGTTCGTCGAAAGCGCGCTCCTCTAACCCCACCAATGACTACACAAATTCCACTACCCAACACAACGAACCGAAAGCAGAAATACATGCACGCAATACGTAGTTTCGCGGCACACCCGCGTCGCTCGTACCGTGCCGCGATGGCAGTGCTCCTAGCCCTGTTGTTGACGGCGACGGTAGCGCTGCCGATGCTCGGCGGCGTCAGCACAGCGGCAGCGGCCGTTGGCGTCGCGGACAACGGCGACGGCACTTCGACCTATACCTTCCATGATGACTCCACGGTTACTTTCCCGAATGAAGTAGTGGCGGGGGAGCCCATTCAGCTTTCGGGTACGGGCATGGTCATCAAGGAAGAGTCGCAGGACGCGATGATGGACATTGCTGGAACAATCGGCAGCGCCATCGGCTTCAAGTACGACGCCGGCAATATCTCGACGACGCAGGACATCACCAACCCGATCAGCGGCGACCCGCTTACCAATAAGACGATCTGGGATGCGGCTCTGGCGAACGATGACGGCACCTGGACGGCGGAGCTTGCGTGGCCCACGCCCGCGAACTCAACCCTCACCGCCGAGTGGGAAGTCGGTAGCGAGCACGAAATTCAGCTCCTCACCGCATCCATTTGGCGTTGGGGCCTCGACGACCTGGGCCAAGACGGCAAAACGCTGAACCCCGACGTCTCACGCACGGCAGCGCTGAAGTTCACCGTGGTCGAGGCAGCTGCAGCAGGAGAGGCGCCCGCGATCACCACGCAGCCGGTGTCCGTTGAGGTCGCCAACGGTAGCGAAGCGACCTTCACCGCGGCCGCATCCGGTTCCCCCGCACCGACCGTCCAGTGGAAGCGCAGCCAGGCACTGTCAGGCGGCGCCGACTACGAAGACTACACAGGTAACTGGGTCAACATTGCCGGAGCAACAGAACCCACGCTGACCGTGACTGCTGGTACGAGCCCGAACCTCAACAACCGCCTCTACATTGCGGAGTTTACGAATGCGCACGGCACCGTTACGACCGTGCCGGTACGACTCAACCTAGTGCAGCCTCCTGCGGTGACCGAGCACCCGGCCGGAGTCACGATCTCCGAAGGTGACACCGCGACGTTCACCGCCGCAGCAACCAGCGCATCCGACCAGACCGTGCAGTGGCAGTCGACCACGGCGCTCCCGAACGGCGAGCCGAACGCCGCAGCGTGGACCAACGTCGCCGGCGCTACCGGAACGACACTTGCAGTAGCGGGTGAGGACGCAGCTGCCCAGCACGGCACGTTCTACCGCGCGGTATTCACGAACGCGGGTGGCGAGAGCGCAACTCGAGCCGCAGAAATTCGCTTCACCGAAAGCCTCAACACCAACGTGAACGTCACGGTCACCGGTGAGTCCTACGGTGCGAACGGCGTCGAGGAGTTCAGTGTTTCGGCGCCGAACGCCGTCGTCAAGGGCGAGAACATCGTCATCGAGGGTGAGGGATACGTCCACCCCGATGGCGAGCAGGGCTCGGTTGCGATGTTCATGATCGACGCTTCGTACTCGGGCGACCCGATGACGCTCAACACCACGCGCGAGGTCATTCACCCAGTTACGGGGGCGACTTTCTCGGACAAGCGCGGACACGCACTGATCCAGGCCAACGCGGACGGCACATTCCGCGTCGAAATCCCTTGGCCAGATGCCACGAACACCACGAAAGACGAAGCGTTCTTTGCCGAGAACTGGCAGGCCGGTAGCCAGCACATGGTGCGCATCCTCACCGGTTCGCAACTCTCGGGCGACCACCAGCGCGGTATCACCGTGCGTTTCACCGTGGTCGACGAAGCAACGGCTCCTGAGGTCACCGCTCCGGTCGTCACCACGCAGCCGAGCGACGTGAGCGCGGAAGCCGGTAGCAGCGCATCCTTCACCGCGGCCGCATCTTCGGCAGTGGACGTGACCGTGCAGTGGGAGTCCTCGACCGACGAAGGCACCACCTGGGCGCCCGTTGACGGCGCAACCGAGGCCACTCTCGCGCTTGAGAACGTCGCTGACGCGGACAACGGCACGCAGTACCGCGCCGTGTTCACGAACAGTGCCGGTAGCGTGAGCACCGCAGCGGCAACGCTGACCGTGACCCCGGTAGCGGATGCAGCGATCACGCTCACCAACACCGAAGTTGAGCAGTACGGCCACGTGTGGTTCACCCTGAGCGACTTCGCGGAGGGCACCTCAGTGAACGTTGCGCTGCTCGACCCAGCGGGTGAAACCCTCGCGAGCAGTCCGTACACGATTGCCGCTGATGGCAGCACCGCGAATCCTGACGGCCAGACATACACGCGCGTCACAGTTCCGCGCGACGCAGCTCCCGGAGCCGGATACAGCCTCGCGGTAATCGATGCTGACACGGATGCGGTGCTCGCCACGAGCGAGGCCGTCACCGTGAAGGCTGCGACCACTTCGGTGTTCAACCCCGGTGATCACGATGGCGGTGTCGAAGACCTGTTCGTGCAAAAGGGTGGTGTCTGGACCTTCCACGCCGTCGGCTTCGAGCCGAACGGTCAGCTCACCGCAACCGCAGTTGTGGACGGAGAAACCGTCACGCTCGGCGGCGAAGGACAGGTAAACCAGTCGACCAAGGCCTGGCAGCTCGACGCGAACGGAGACACCGTTCGCGATGTCTTCACCCGCGTACAGCTCCCCTCGGATGCGCCGATTGGTCCGCTCGAGATCACGTTCACCGACGGCACCAACACCGTCCCCCGGACGCTTGAGATTGAGCCTCCGGCGAATGCGTCGGTCACCGTTGCCGAAACCGCTGAGGTTGGTGGCACGCTCCACGTCACCGGTGAAGGCTGGCTCACGGCCGACGGCACCGAAGGCTCGACGGTTGCCATCAAGCTCGACGAAGGCGCATACTCGCGTCTCGATTCCTCGGCAGTGCACCAGAACAAGACCATCTGGTTTGTTGTGGAAGCGGACGAGAACGGTGAGTTCGACATCCAGATGCCGCTACCGAACGGTACGACTGAGGATGCTGGCACGGACAGCTACGGCTCGTCACCGGCATTCCAGGCTGGAACGCACTCGCTGCGCTTCCTGACCGGCAGCCTCAAACCGGGGGATGTCTCGCGCACCATCAAGTCTGATGAGTTCACCGTGACCGGCACGGAAACGCCTGAGCCGACTGAGACCCCTGAGCCGACCGAGACGCCGGAGCCGAC
>NZ_JBQDBE010000004.1:4522-122443 GCF_052090685.1 Gulosibacter sp.
CGGAAACGCCTGAGCCGACTGAGACCCCTGAGCCGACCGAGACGCCGGAGCCGACCGAGACTTCCGACCCCGAACCGACCCTCGAGCCGGTCGCGGATGAGGAATTGACGGATGAGGCACAGGGCGATGTCGTCGCACCAGCGACTGCAGCTCCCGGAGACGTAATCACCGTGAGTGTCGGCGAGGATTACGCAGGCCAGGAAGTGCACGTGTGGCTGCACTCCGACCCGGACTACCTCGGCAAGGTCACGGTGGACGCAGAAGGCAATGTCTCAGTGACTCTGCCGGAAGACGCCGCGACTGATTCACACCGCATCGTGGTGCAGGCGCTCGACGGATCGCTGATCGGCTGGGATGACATCCTCATCGAAGTTGACCCTGCGAACACCGACCCGGCAACCCCTGGCCCGACCGACACCGATACCCCGGGTACTCCGGTGCCGACCGAGTCCGACACCCCGGGCACCGACACCCCGGGCACCGATACCCCAGGTACGGATACTCCGGGCACTGACACCCCCGATAAGGGCGACCCGACAGACAGCGGCAAGAAGGACGACAACGGTGCCAATACGTCACCTGAGTCCGACGACGCGCTCGCTCAGACCGGTGTCACCATGCAAATGGGAGCGGTAGCGGTAGCGCTGCTGCTCGTCATGGCAGGCGCGGTAGTGCTCGTTGCTCGCCGACGAAAGCTCAGCGAGAACTAATGAGCAACACGATCCGTGGGGAGCGCGCACGCGTTCGCGCTCCCCACAGATCGTGACTCCCGTACGAAACGGGCCGCTTCGCAGCCCTACCACCACAACCACAACTACAAGAACCCAACTCGCGGTCCAATGCGGCCGCCAATTCTTACTGAGGTACGATGTTCCGTCCACGACGCTCCACCAGCGCCACCCAACGTCGACGCCGCCTTGTGGCAGTGCCGCTGGCTGCGGCGCTCGCGCTTGGCTTATTCGCCGCGCCAGGAATGGTGAACGCTCCGGCGGCGCAGGCGGCACCGGGTCTGTCGGCCACGGCTGGAACGCCCGGAACGACTGCCGACAACGGTGACGGGACCTCGACCTACACCCACTGGGATGGCGAAACCGTCACCTTCGAGCATGAAATTGAACTCGGTGAATCCATCGAGCTCTCCGGCACCGGATGGCTCGCGAAACCAGACATGGTCGATGAGGGCGAAGAGGGTTCGGTCATCGGCTTCAAACTCATCGATGCCCAGTTGGGGATGCTCGACCGCACCTTTGCCCTGACCAATCCTCGCCTCGGCGAACCGGTCACGAACACGACGGTGTGGGACACCGTGTGGGCCGCTGGGTCCTACGAGGAAGCCGTCAACGGTAGTTGGGATATCTCGCTTGCTTGGCCAGACGCATCCAATGCCGTCACTGCCCCGAATTGGGAAGTCGGCGATACCTTCTCGATCCAGCTGCTTTCGGGAACGATGTACTCGGATGAAGCGAGCGTCGACCCGAATACGCGACCGGATGTGTCCCGGACTACCGCACTCGAAGTCGAAATAGTGGGTGAGGAAGAAGACCCCACCGACCCGACCGATCCTGACCCAACTGACCCTGATCCCACTGATCCAGACCCCACCGACCCGGACCCGACCGACCCGGATCCTACTGACCCTGATCCCACCGACCCCGACCCCACGGATCCCACCGACCCGGAGCCCGAAGAGAGCGCCCCCGTTTTCGTGGAGAACCTCGCCTCGGATGACGTGCGGATAAACCTTGGCGACAGCGGCAAACTGACGGTCAAGACGCAATCCTTCCCGAAACCAACATTCACGTGGCAGCGGAGCACGACCGCCGACTTCGCGAATCCTGAAACCGTAACCCAACGCGTGTCGCCTGGGCAGTACGACGCAACCACAGGTGAAGTTACCTCTGCATTGACGATCCCGGGTGACCAGGTCGGTGCCGCCTACTACCGCGTGATCGCTGGTAACGAGGTCGGCGCTGCCGCAGTGTCCAATATCGTCACGGTTTACGTGGTTGCCGTCGCGCCGAGAATTACGACTGACCTGCCGGATGCGCTCACGGTCCGCGTTGGTACCGATACCGAGTTGAGCATCGACGGCACGGGCGTGCCCACGCCAGAGGTCGTGTGGGAACGCAGCGACGATAGGGGCACCACGTGGACGACGCTGGACGGCGCCGGTGTCACCACCGAAACCGATCTCGGCTTCTCGAATAGCTTCACCATCGAGAACCCATCCCTCCAAGACAACGGCGCACTCTTCCGCGCGAAAATCACGAATGCCGCGGCCGAGGTGATCTCGAAGGAACTCGAGCTTTCCGTCACCGAAGACGCCGTACCGCTCCAGATCCTGACGCAGCCACAATCGCAGGAAATCGAAGCCGGCGAGACGGTGACCTTCGAGGCTGCTGCCGGCGAAACCGACGCCCAGGTGAAATGGCAGCGTTCCACCGACGGCGGAGTCAGCTGGAACGACCTGCGCGGGGCTACGAACAAGAGCTACTCGATCGCTTCGGTAACCGAATCCCTGAGCGGTGCGCTCTATCGAGCCGAGTTCACCTCCGTGATCTCGGGTGAACAGGCGACCACGGAAGCGGCGACGCTCACGGTTACCCCGCGCAACAACATCCGCACCTACTGCGGCACGAGCTACGGACCCGGATCGGTAAACACGGGCGTTCCCTTCTGCTTCGAGGGCCCCGAAAAAGTCGTCTACGGCGAGGACATCGTCATTAACGGCCTCAACGGCTACCTCGCAACCGACGGCCAAACCGGATCGGTGATCAACTTCTTCCTCGACGCGCAGTATTCCGGTGACCCGAACACGATCACCTCGAAACAGAACTTCACCAACCCGGCCACCGGCGCTCCACTCGGCGACAACCGCACCCACGCGATCACGCAGGCAGACTCCAACGGCACGTGGACCGCCACCATCAAGTGGCCGACTCCCGACAACGTGAATCTCACGCAAGCACAGATTGACGAGCGCTTCGCGCCGGGCACCAACCACTCCATCCGGATGCTTACCGGTTCACTGCTGCCATCACCAACCGACCTGCAGCGCGGTGGCTCCGTGTTCTTCACCGTGGTCGAGAGCCTTGACGACGAAGTGGAGATCACCGAGCCGCTCTACAGCCACTTCACGCTGAATTCGACGGCCGCCGGGGATGACGCGGTCGCCTGGGTGCCCTCCTCGGTTGGTTCGGGCAACCCCTTCGAACTCACCGGCACCGGATGGCTCACCAGAGACAAGCAGTGGGGTTCGACCGTGACGGTCCGGCTGTTGCAGGCGGATGGCAGCTACTATGAGTCCCCGAATCCGATCGATGTGAGTGACCCCAGCGTCTGGCAAATCGTCCAGGCGAGTGAAGACGGGGTGCTGAACACCGAGGTCGCACTCCCCGCGGGAATTAAGGGTGGTGACTTCCTCGCCGTTGAACTGTCCACAAGCGACGACGGCACCGAGCTCGGCGACGTGGACCGGCTCCTGACCTCCCTAAACTTCACGATCGACCAGCAGGCCTATGTGCCACCGATCGGTGAAGACGCCCAGTGCACCGCGAACCCGAGCGAAGCGTCCTACGAGCTCGCACCCGGGATGAACGTCCCGGCGGCAAACGTCGGCGGCACGATTCGGATGACGGGTGAAAACTGGTGCAACCTCGTTGGCGGCGGTTCGCTGATCGCCATCAAGATCAATGCCGGTAGCTACTCGCACCTCAATAGCGAAACGGCCCACCAGTGGAACGCAAATATTGATGAGAACTCCGGGTCGGTCATTGGCAACACGGGGGAGTCACCCACGACGCTGGCCAAGACGAATAAGACGATCTGGTACATCATTGAGGCCGATAGCAACGGCTCCTTCGATGTGAACATCCCACTACCCAATCGCGAGAATTCGAACCCGAAGTTCAGCGAAGGCTCCTACACCTTCCAGCTGCTTACCCGAGCGGTCAGTGCCGATGAGTACTACCAGGGCGCCCGCCCCGACCCCTCGCGCACGGTGGAGACGAACGAATTCACTGTGGTGACCGAAGGCCAGTCGCTGGATAACGTCAAGCCGGGTAAGCCGACCGCGGCACCCGAGCCGCTCCACGCGACCAATAATCTGACCAACGCCACCCAAGGCGGCGTCAAGATCACGCAGTCGGCGAACCACTGGACCGTCGATGTGCCGAATGCGAAGCCCGGCGATTGGGTCTTCGTATACATGTACCAAGATCTATCACCGCGCCTGCCGTGGGGCGTCGAATGGTTCGAAGTGAACCGAAACCGGCAAATTACCTTGCCCCTCGATGGCGCCACGCTGATTGTCGGAACGAATAAGCTTTCGGTCCAAGACCGAACCGGTGCACTGCTCGGTTGGAACTGGGCGACGGTAGCGGCAGACACCCCGCCCACCGCATCCAATAACAGCGGCGGCAATAGCGGCAGTGGTGGCAATACCACCACGAATTCGGGCAGCGGGAACTCTGGCACAAACAGCGCATCCGGCGGTAGCAACAGTCCATTCGCGACCGGACCGAGCGTCCGTCCGCCCATGAATCTCACCGCGCCCCAGGTCGCGATGCCCAAGCCCGAAGGAACCCCGGCGCATCCGGTTCCCGGCTACGAGGACCTCAGCCCCCTGAACCGGGGCGACGTCACCGCCGTTGAACAGGACGGTGCACTCACCGTGACCCTGCCTTCCATCCAACCTGGCGAATGGGTATTCCTCTTCCTCTACCTCGAGAGCGGGGAAATCCTGCCCATCGATTGGGTGCAGGTGGGCGGTGACCACACCATCACCATCGAAATCGGCACGCTCCCGAACGGTAAGCACCGACTCGCATTCGTGGATGCATACGGCCAGATGGTCGGCTGGGTACCCGCGAACGGCCCCGATATTGACGTCGTCCCCGACGAGTTCTTGGACCCGGCACCGGAACAAGCCGGCTTCAGCCCCACGAGCGAAAACGACATCACCTGGACGCTGATCCTCATCGGCGCCGCAATCCTCATCCTGGCGGGCTCCTTCACGGGATTCTCATTCCTGAGCCCAACCTCCCCGAAACGTACGAGTACGAATAAGGAAACGCTGATATGAACACGACCAAGCGCACGCGCGGTCCCCTCGCACAACGATTCAGAGCGCTGACTCAGATCGCGGCCGCGATACTCGTTGCCGGCACCCTGACCCTGGCTGGCGACTACTCCGCATCCGCCCTGCCACCGGACGGGCCGGCACCCGACACCCCGGGAACAAGCTCGCGGGTGTGGCCCAAGGAAGTGAGCCCGGGCGACCTCCTGTACTTCGAGGTTTCGGGCTACCCGGCCAATGAAACGGTGTACATCAAGATCGACGACGGCCTGATGTGCACCGACACCTCGCACGGTGCTTGTGTTTATCACACGCAGCGGCTCGACGCGAACGGCTACGCGACCGGTTCGATCGTCGTCCCCGACATTGGCACAGGGAACCACTGGTTGAGGATGCTCGCTACCGGTGACGTTTTCGATTCGGAGACCGGTGAGAAGCTCGGCTACAAGGGCTACACGCGCTCCGGTGGTAACGACTTTGTCATCGTTGCGGGCGGCGGCTCTGGTTCTGGCGGTCCCGGATCCGGTGGTTCGGGCGGCTCCGGCGGGTCTGGTGGCTCTGGCGACGGCGGCGGATCGGGCTCCGGAAACAACTCTGGCGACGGCGGCGGATCGGGCTCCGGAAACAACTCTGGCGACGGTGGCGGTGGTGGCACCGGCGGCGCTGGCGGATCGGACTCCGGCGGCACTGGAGCCGGTGGATCCGGAGGTACCGGTGACGCCGAAGCCATTGAAGGCGGCAGCGTGGAACTCAATGTCACCGAGAAGCCCGAAGCTGGCGACAATATGGATGAGCTGACGGAGTCGAAGGCTCCCGAAGCCACGGATGCGACCCCGGCTCCCGAGGTTTCCAGCAGTAATGAGTCGGCTGTTCCCGTGCTTGGCATTTCGGTGCTCGGCGGCGCCGTTGTGATTGCCGTGGCGCTCATGACCTGGGCGATCATCCGTCGCAATAAGGCCAATAAAGCGGCCGGCGCCGACGGCGAGGCATGACCCCTGAGGTAGATACTGCGGCGCGCTCCCGAATCGAGGCACGCGGACAGGTCACTGTCACGCGGCCCGGTTCGGTGAAGGCGTTGGCAGTACTCGGTGTGCTCCTCGCGCTGGTGCTGGCGATAATTATTTCGCTCTCGCTCGGCTCGAAAGAGATGGGCATCGTCCAGACGTGGACCTATTACTTCTTCCCGGATGGTTCTGCCGACAGCAACATCATTCATCAGCAGCGGGTGCCTCGCACGATCTTGGGAATTATCGTCGGTGCCGCACTCGGCGTTGCGGGAGCGCTCATGCAGTCGCTCACGCGCAACCCCCTTGCCGACCCGGGCGTGCTCGGAATCAACGCCGGTGCATCCGTGGCCGTGGTGCTCGTGGTGGCGTTGACCGGCGTGAGCGGGATTAGTTTCTACCTGTGGTTCGCCTTCGCGGGTGCCGCCTTGGCCTCCATCGCCGTGTACTCGCTCGGCAGTTCGCGACGCAATAGCGCGACACCCGTGCGACTGGCGTTGGCGGGTGTCGCGATCTCCGCCGCGCTGCAGGCTTTTACGAACACCATCATCCTTGGCAACCAGACCGCATTTAATGAGTTTCGGTTTTGGGTTTCGGGTTCGCTTGAAGGCCGCTTCTACTCGGTGCTGTTCGCGATTCTGCCGTTCATTGTGGTGGGTATCTTGCTGGCGCTGCTGCTTGCGCCCTCACTCAATGCGCTCGCACTCGGCGCCGAAACCGGCAAGTCCCTTGGCGTTCGCGTCGGCCAGACCCGGGTCGGCACAATGGTTGCCATCACCCTCTTGTGCGGCGCGGCAACGGCCGCGGTCGGCCCGATCTCGTTCGTCGGGCTCGCGGTGCCTTTTGCCGCGCGATTAATGGTGGGATCGGATCAGCGCTGGGTGATTGCGTTCAGCGCAATACTCGGCCCAGCCTGGTTGCTCGCCGCCGATGTGATTGCCCGCGTGGTCGTCCGCCCCGAAGAAGTCCAGGTCGGCATCATCGCCGCGCTTCTCGGCGCACCGGTGTTCGTCGCGATCGTCCGTCGTCGAAAGATTGCTGCGCTATGACCCGAACTCTCCCCGTGACTGATACCGGCGCATCCGACACGCAAATACGAAAAGCGCTGCGCGCCCGCCACGCGCAGTGGAATATCGCCGGATTCCGCTTTCGCTTCGAGCGCCGCGGCGCCATTGTCTACCTGGTGCTCGCGGCTGTCGCCTTCGCTGCCGCGATCGCGGGCATCCTCATCGGCGACTATTCGGTAAGCCTCGGCCAGATCCTCGCATCCTTCACTGGCACTGCCGAGGACCCGCTCGCCCAGTACTTTGTGACCCAAGTGCGCCTCCCGCGCGCCGTCAACGCCCTGTTCGTCGGCGCGGCACTCGGGATTTCGGGCGCCATCTTCCAGACCGTGTCGGGGAATCCGCTCGGTAGCCCCGACATCATCGGATTCACCACCGGTGCGGCCACCGGAGCGCTGCTGCAGATTGTCCTGTTCAATGGCGGCACCCTCGCGGTCTCGATCGCGGCGATCGTCGGCGGCCTCATTACCGCGGCAATCGTCTACGGATTCTCGTGGCGCGGCGGCGTGGCCGGCTTCCGACTCGTACTGGTGGGAATCGGCATCGGCGCGGTACTCAGCGCCGTCAACTCGCTCCTCGTGGTGAAAGCACCACTTGATGCCGCGCAAGAAGCGTCCCAGTGGCTCGTGGGCTCGCTCAACAGCACCCTGTGGCCCGAAGCGCGCGCCGTCGGGATTGGGATCTGCCTGATCCTGCCGATCGTCATTTGGCAGCACCGGGCGCTCACCCAACTCGCGCTCGGTGACGATATTGCACTCGGAGTCGGCGTTCGCCCCGAACGCACGAGACTCGTGATGATCTTCGCCGCGGTTGCGCTCATGGCCATCGCGACCGCAGCAACGGGACCGATCGCCTTCGTCGCGCTCGCGGCACCCCACGTCGTGAAAAAACTCACCCGAACACCGGGCATCGCGATTTTCGGAGCCGCGCTCATGGGCGGTGTGCTGGTGCTCGTCTCCGACCTCATTGCGCGGCGCATCTTCGCGCCGAATGAACTCGCGGTCGGGGTCATCACGGGCCTACTCGGCGGCTTCTACCTCATCTGGCTGCTTGCAGTCGAAAGGAAACGATTGTGACTCCATCCACGACCGCACGGCTGCGCGCTACCGGCATGAACGTGAGCTACAACGCGCAAACCCAGATTCTGCACGACATCAATGTTTCAATTCCCGACGGTGAATTCACCGTGATCGTGGGACCGAACGCCTGCGGCAAGTCGACCCTGCTGAAGGCGCTCGCGCGCATGCTCGCCCCCTCGCACGGCACGGTGCTGCTCGACGGTACGCCCATTCAGGAGTTCCAACCAAAGGCAGTCGCGCGAACCCTCGGCTTGCTGCCGCAGGCACCGCAAGCTCCCGATGGCATTACCGTCTCCGACCTCGTCGCGCGCGGTCGATTCCCACACCAGAACTTGCTGCGGCAGTGGTCCAAAGCCGATGAGGATGCGGTGGTCGAGGCGATGCTCGCGGCAAACGTCGCGGATCTGGCCGACCGCACGGTGGACGAACTCTCCGGCGGTCAGCGGCAGCGCGTGTGGATCGCCATGGCGCTCGCGCAGCAGACACCGCTGCTGCTGCTCGACGAACCGACGACCTACCTCGACATTTCCCACCAGGTCGAAGTGCTCAACCTCGCGCGCCGACTGCAGCAGGACGGTCGGACAATCGTGGTCGTGCTGCACGAACTGCACCTCGCGTTCCGCTACGCCACCAACCTGATTGTGATGCGCAATGGCGAGATCGTGGCCGAGGGAGCACCGACCGAAATCGTCAATGCCGCCCTCATTCGGGATGTCTACGGCCTCGAGTGCGTGGTGATCGACGACCCATTGACGGCGCGACCGATGGTGATTCCGATTGATGAGGACCAGTGACCGGCCGGACTCTGTGTGGGCGGGCAATCGCTACCAGCAGTTGCCCCGAGAAGAATGGCAAGATCATGTCTCAGCCAATTGCGAAAGCGGAGGGATTCCATGACCTTCTCGGCGACTAGCTCGAAAGTAGAGGAGTCGGCACGCTTCCTCCAGGAGCAGATCACCTCGGGGCAGTGGCCCGTCAATACGAAGATTCCGCGTGAACCCGAGTTGATGGAGCTGCTCGAAGTCGGTAAATCGACGGTCCGGGAAGCGGTTCGGTCGTTATCGGCGATGGGGATGCTCGAGCCTATTAAAGGGGTCGGCACATTCGTGCGCTCGCGCACACCCGTGAGCCATGTGGTGCGTCAATTCATGGAGGGATTCGACCTCGATGACCTGCTCGGACTTCGCAGCAGCCTGGAAGTCGAAGCAGCCCAGTTGGCGGCGCGAAACCGCACCGATGAAGACCTGCAGAATCTCCAGCGCGCGCACGAGCGGGATGTGAATACCTTGCCGGGAACCGTATCCACCCTCGAACGAGGCCAAATGCCCGGTTCCTTCCACCACTACGTCTTCGAAGCGTCCGGGAACAAGCTCATGGCGAGCCTCTACGCGAACGTGATGGGCGCCATCCACACCATGATTGACGAAGGACGGATTGCCCACGGCGTATCTGATGCGATACGCCAACGCGACCACGGGGCGCTGCTGCAAGCAATCACCGATCACGATGTTGCGTCCGCCGCCCACGTAATGGCAATGCACGTTGACCGCGACCTGATTAGTGCCGCTTCGGAAGGACCGGACGATTCCCGCGCGGAACTGCTGCGCACAAATGGGGCGGGCGCCTGAATGCCGCGCTCTGCACTGCTGCGCACGAAAGGGGCGGGTGCCTGAAGGGTGCGCGGCGCACCGGCGTGACGGCGTGAGCGCTTCGCCGACCCGCGCGCTTCGCCCGCCCGCGCAATCACGCCCGGAACGCGCATCCTGAGAGCGAGCGACTGCGTGAGCCGTACGCGAAGAAGTATCCCAAGACCCTGTGAGCGTTCGGGAAAACATCAGTAATTACGGTGATTCGGCTCCTACCCTGGGGTGATTGCGAGCGCGATCCGCGCGCTCGGAACTACTTGAGGGAGGTCGAATTGCGTCACATGGCTGTCGGTGTCGCATTCGCGATTTCCCTCATCGCACTGCTTGGCACGACCGGATGCGCGAGCGCCGGCCCGCAGGCGGAAGAGCAAGTTGATGCCTTTGCCGAGTACATCGCCAAGCTGCGTGAACTGCCGGGCGTCGATGCCGCGGAAGTCAACGCCAACGAGGAAACTTCGGCCGCGAGCCTCGGGGTGACGCTCAACAGCGACGTTGAACCGGAACCGCTCAACAGCATCGGGGCCACCGTCTCCGAATTTATCGACGAGGCGGGCGATAACGGATTCGTCCCGAGCGAGCCGCAGATTCGACTCGATGACTCCACCTACTCCTACTTCAGCGGACTCGAGCCCGAGGAAGTGGGGGAGCAGCTCAACTACTGGGTGGACCTCCACCGCGCGGGAGTGAACTCTGTGCGGGTGCGGACCTTCACCGCCACGGCGAGCGTGCCTGCGCTGGGATCGCACGGTCAGCCCGCCGATCTGCTTAGCGCTCAAGAAGAAGCTGAGCAGCCGCCGCGATACGTGCTCGTCGACTTGCCCGAGCAAATCGATCAAACCGAGCTGCAAACGATGGTTGACGATCTCGCGACGATCGATGATCCCGGAGCGCCGGAAGGCCAATGGGACTTCCTCAACCTCGCCCCGAATACCAAGGGCGAATACGCTGATCCGGGCTTTCCGAGTACCGCAGAACTCGGCTATGCCATCACCACCGGCAACCACTTCAACGAAGTAGCGGGACTCGCGAACGTTGAAGTAGTCCGCGACCACGGCGACGACACTCCGCTGCGCATCCGCATCGCCGTCTTTGACGACATCATGGACGGTGTCGCCAGCAGCGAAGCCGAGACTACCTTCCAAGAAACGGAAGCCTGGTGGCACCTCATTGACCTGGTCGCACTACTCGAAGGTGCCGGTGCGCTCGATTACGGCGTTGAAGTCCTCGCAAACCCGTTGACCGACGGTGGCAATTTCCAGTTGCGGTTCGCGGTGCACGGCTGCGAGTTCTCTGCGGGCAACCAGTGGCCAATGCTGGCCGAATACCTCACCGACACGTGGGCGCACAACGTTTCGGCAGAACGGTATGAGGTGGATCCGGAATGCGAGCCGGTCACCCCTGACCCAGAGAGCACGACCGAGGAAGATGGCGACGACGAGCATCCGGAGCAGGAGTATTCGGCGCCGGATTCCAGGCCATAAATATTGGTCGGGCTGCGCACTCAATTCCATTGCGCATCCGTTACCGAAACCACTCACGCCGAGGGCGAACAGGGGCGAAATTTGAGGGGCCGGGCAAGTACGCTCGAATTCAACCTGGCCACCGGTGTAGTAACTGGCGCCGGAACCAGCACGAAGGAGAGATCCGCATGTTTGAACGCTTTACCGACCGCGCCCGACGCGTGATCGTGCTCGCCCAGGAAGAGGCGAAGCTCCTTAACCACAACTACATTGGCACCGAGCACCTGCTGCTTGGCCTCATCCACGAGGGCGATGGCGTTGCGGCGAAGGCGCTCGAGTCTCTTGGTATTTCCCTCGAGGCGGTTCGCGATCAGGTGCAGGACATTATTGGCAAGGGCCAGCAGAAGCCCAACGGCCACATCCCCTTTACTCCTCGTGCCAAGAAGGTGCTTGAGCTTTCGCTGCGCGAGGCGCTGCAGCTGGGCCACAACTACATTGGTACCGAGCACATCCTGCTCGGTCTCATTCGCGAGGGCGAGGGCGTTGCTGCCCAGGTACTCGTGAAGCTCGGGGCCGACCTCAACTCGGTGCGCCAGCAGGTCATTCAGCTGCTCGCCGGTTTCCAGGGCAAGGAGCCCGTTGCTGCGGGTGCGGAGCAGTCGAGTTCCTCGAGCTCGACCGGTTCCGCGGTGCTCGACCAGTTCGGTGAGAACTTCACGCAGCTCGCGCGCGATAACAAGCTCGACCCGGTCATTGGCCGCGAAAAGGAAATCGAGCGCGTGATGCAGATCCTTTCGCGCCGCACGAAGAACAACCCCGTGCTCATCGGTGAGCCCGGCGTCGGTAAGACCGCTGTCGTTGAGGGCCTCGCGCAGGCCATCGTCAACGGCGAGGTTCCCGAGACGCTCAAGGACAAGCAGCTCTACAGCCTCGATCTCGGCTCGCTGATCGCCGGTTCGCGCTACCGCGGTGACTTCGAAGAGCGACTCAAGAAGGTCACCAAGGAAATCAAGTCCCGCGGCGACATCATCGTCTTCATTGACGAGATCCACACCCTCGTTGGTGCGGGCTCGGCAGAAGGTGCGATTGACGCTGCGAACATCCTGAAGCCAATGCTTTCGCGCGGTGAGATGCAGACCATCGGTGCCACCACGCTCGACGAGTACAAGAAGCACTTCGAGAAGGATGCTGCGCTCGAGCGCCGCTTCCAGTCGATCATCGTGGACGAGCCCTCGGCTGCGCACTCGATCAACATCCTCAAGGGACTGCGCGACAAGTACGAGGCGTTCCACAAGGTCACGATCACAGACGACGCGGTTGTCGCAGCCGTGAACCTCTCGGACCGCTACGTCTCCGACCGCCACCTGCCCGACAAGGCCATCGACCTCATCGACGAAGCGGGCGCTCGCCTGCGCCTGTCGGTGCTGTCCTCACCGCCCGAGCTGCGCGAACTGGACGAGAAGATCGCCAAGGTCCGTAGCGACAAGGAAGAGGCGATCGACAGCCAGGACTTCGAAAAGGCCGCATCCCTCCGCGACGACGAGAAGAAGCTGCTCGGTGAGCGCCTTCGCCTCGAGAAGCAGTGGAAGGCCGGCGACGTCAAGGCAACCGGCACGGTGGATGCGGGACTCATCGCCGAGGTGCTGGCGCAGGCAACGGGTATCCCGGTGTTCAAGCTCACCGAGGAAGAGACCGCTCGCCTCGTGTTCATGGAAGACGCTTTGCACGAGCGCGTGATCGGTCAGGAAGAGGCCGTTTCGGCACTCTCAAAGACCATCCGCCGCACGCGAGCTGGCCTCAAGGACCCGAACCGCCCATCCGGCTCGTTCATCTTCGCCGGTCCCACCGGTGTAGGTAAGACCGAGCTTGCGAAGGCCCTTGCGGAGTTCCTCTTCGACGACGAGTCGGCGCTGATTACTTTGGATATGTCGGAGTTCGGTGAGAAGCACACCGTCTCGCGGCTGTTCGGTGCCCCTCCAGGATTCGTTGGCTTCGAAGAGGGCGGGCAGCTCACCGAGAAGGTGCGCCGCAAGCCGTTCTCCGTGGTGCTCTTTGACGAGATCGAGAAGGCCCACCCGGACATCTTCAACTCGCTGCTGCAGATTCTTGAAGAGGGTCGTCTCACCGACGGCCAGGGTCGCGTGATCGACTTCAAGAACACCGTGATCATCATGACCACGAACCTCGGTACCAAGGACATCGCGGGTGGCCCCGTTGGCTTCCAGGTTGAGGGTGACACTGCGACCACGTACGACCGGATGAAGGCAAAGGTCAACGAAGAGCTCAAGAAGCACTTCAAGCCCGAGTTCCTCAACCGCGTTGACGACACGATCGTGTTCCCACAGCTTTCGCCGAAGGAACTGCTGCGCATTGTGGACCTGTTCACCAAGCGTCTCGCCGAGCGCATGCTCGATCAGGACATGACGGTGAAGCTCTCGCAGCCTGCCAAGGAACAGCTCATCAAGATTGGCTACGACCCCGCACTTGGTGCACGGCCGCTGCGTCGCGCGATGCAGCACGAGGTCGAGGACCAGCTGTCGGAGCGTATCCTGCGCGGTGAGCTGCGCGGCGGCGACCACGTTGAGGTTGACTTCGATGGCAAGGCCTTCGAGTTCGACATTCAGCGCAAGGAGCGCCAGCGAGTTGGCGCGGGTTCTGGTTTCGTGAACGCCGAGGGCGTTGTTGAGACGACCTCGGATGCAGGCGTCGCCGGCATCGCCGAGGGCAGCGCCACCACGCAGGACCTCGACAACTAGGTTTCGGGTCGGCTTGCTGTAAGCGGTTGCGCCCCTCCCATTTGGGCGGGGCGCAACCGCTTTTCCGTGCGTGTAGACGGCGTTGTGCTGTGCTCGCCCCGTGGAAATCAGCTGATCCCGCTGAATCGGCTAGGTCTGTTGAATCGGCTGGCTGCCTGAACCGTGGCCGCGCCTCTCCTTCGGGGAAAGCGCGGCCACTGTCGCGTTTGCGTCGCTGTTGCACCCCACTCGAGCACTTCGCGTACCTATGAAAGTGGACTGTACCCACGAGAACGTAATTTACCCACGCACCCCAACAATTCGTACCCACGAGAATGAGGTTTACTTATTCCTAGAAATAGGTAAACGTCATTCTCGTAGGTAGCGAAAATGGGTGGAGTCGTGGCCCAACGGTGAACCGCCGAATCTGCAGCGACCCAGCCTCTCGGCGGCAGCTCATCCACTCGGCGGGAACTCACCGACTCGTCAGCGACTCAAGCGCGCGAAGGCGCCGCAGCGCCGGACTTCCGAAATCGAACGGCCTCGAACTGCACGGAGTGATCAACCGGCTCGAGCGGCGCGACCTTAGCCAACAAGTATTCGCCACGGGGCTTCGGCATCTGCGAGGCAATATGCATCCCGTTCTCAAGCATCCGGCCGAATTTCGCTGAGTTCTTCGTGTCGGACCAACCCCAGCGAATGACGTGGGTCCCGAGCCGTTGCAGACTCTTTTCGCGGCTGCGTTCATCCTTGATTACGTCCTCAGCCTTCTGCCCAGGGCGAAGCAGCGTCGTGTACTTAACCGCACCATCCGCCTCACCGATAAGCCCTAGTTCAGGCCACCAGAAGTCGACGCGCGCAACGAAATTGCCGAACTCGTCGAGCACAGTCACCTGCTCGAGCGGCATCGGCAGCCCGAGGTCGTGGATGAGAAATCGGCTGCGTGACTCGAGCGGGCTCTCACTTCGAGCACTCGCGATCGGCAGCAAGTTCCTGAGTCGCGTCGCCGACTTTGCGGAAGTGTCGATGGCATCCGGACCAAGCCCCATCCGCATTGCTGCATCCAACACCGACAACCCGTCGCGCAGGTCGAGCACCCGCACAAGATCCCGCACCGTTCGCTCGAGGCTCGTTACCCTGCATCCGTACAAGTCAACGACCTCGCTAGGTGGATGACGCATTTTGTAGCTGTGGACCCACTTGCTGCGGTGACCGCCGCTCGGATGATGCACAATCACTCGATCGGGAATCATCGCGTAGGGGATCGGCAGCCCGTGCAGCAGTGCGGCGCTATGTCGGGCGATGACTCCGGTGCTCAGCTCGCTGACCGTCGACACGATCTTCGCAACGTGGATGCGCGTGGCGGGGATATTGCGATGCTCCTCGTCCTGGGTCATGAGGTATGAGCCCGGCCGAAGCCGCAGCACCTTGCCCTCTTCCGCTTCGCGCCGAAGCTTCCATGCCGAGGGGGATGCGTCGTAGTGCTCACTCGTATGCCGAACCACTGCTGCCATGTAACCGTCATACCGATTCTGTGCGGGTGGATGCTGCGGCTATCCACAAGACGCGGGTCTGTGCATAACTTGGCACTCCTGGTTGTGGGGACTGCTAGTCGGGCTCAGCAGCCACGGGGTGTCTGTCGTGCTGCCTGGATGAGTGCGCGCGATACCTATGACAACGTGGCTGGCGTACCCATGGAAACGCGGTATACCCACGAAAACGCGGCGTACCCGCGATCTGCCGCCCCGGACGCTGCCTGTCTGCCGCCCCGGACGCTACCTGTCTGCCGCCTCGGACGCTGCCTGCGAGAACGTGGCATACCCATGAAAACGTGGTGTACCCACGAGAAGTCCAGAACGCTACCTATGAGAATGAGGTTTACTTGTCGCTGGAGACCGGTAAACCTCATTCTCGTAGGTACGAAGCGACGAACCGGGTGACGGCCAGGCCGAGGACCCGGGCGACGGCCAGGCCGAGGACCCGCGCGAGGGCCTTGTCGAGGACCCGCGCGGGGGCCTTGTCGAGGGCGCAGAGATTGTGCCATTGCGTCAGTGTGCGCGCTGCCGAACATTTCTGAGTACTGAAACTTATACGTTGAGGGTTCAGCTCAAGACACGCCAGCGGTGGGAGGATGCGCGATGAGGGTATTCTCGCAATCGGAACGACACCGGGCGCTGGACTCGATGAAGCGGATCTACGACCAAACCTGCGGCGTCGAAGAGATTGAAGCGTTGCAGCTTCGCGGGTTCAACAAGGTATGGGCAAAGGCGCTCCGTGACTCCGTATTTTACCAGCGCTGGCAGTCGCGGTTCGACTTACCCGATACCATTGCCGACCTCAACGAGCTCGACAACTGGCCCATCCTGACCAAACAGGATGTGCGCGAGAACGAAGCCCTCATTTTCGGCGACTTGGATAGAAACGAAGCCGATGTGACCGGCGGCACGACTTCGGAGCCGACGAAATTTCCATCGCATCCGAGCGAACACACCGTGCGCTACGCCAATAACTGGGTAGGCCGATCTTGGTGGGGCATCACTCCAACTGAGCGCTCAGCGCTCATGTGGGGGCACCGGCATTTATTCGGAACTGGTATTCAACGAATCATCAATCGCACTGACCGATACATTCGCGATGCCATCACTCATACGCTGCGGCTCAACGGGTACCTGATCAGTGACGCCGATTCGAGAAGTCATGCCCAGCGCATCCTGAAATACCGGCCTCAGTACCTCATCGGCTATACCTCCGCGCTCGTGCGCCTCGCTCGAGTGTTCGACGACGAGCTAATCGCGAAGTTCTCCGACCTGCAGCTCAAGGGCACGATCGTCACATCCGACAATCTTAATGAGCGCGACGAAGTCCTATTGCGCGAGCGGTTCGGTTGCCCCGTAATCATGGAATACGGCGCGGCCGAAGCTGGCGTGATCGCGGTGTCTCGCGGCGAAACGCGCAATGTCGCGACGTTATGGGAAAGCCAACTAGTCAGACAAGACGATGTGCGTGGCATCGCACTCACGACCCTGTACGATCGCGTGTTTCCGCTGATCAACTACGGGCTTGGCGACGTCCTCGTGCCTCGAACGATAAGCCCTGGCGGTAGCATCATTGCGATTGAATCGGTTGCCGGGAGAGTCCTCGACGTGTTGCGGTTTGCATCGAGAGACGGCGAGATTGTAACTCCGGCCGCCCAGATCACCGACCTCTTTGAGCTGTACGAAGACATGCACGCGGTGCAATACACGCAAGAAAACCCTGGACGAGTCGGGATTCATGTCCGGATTGAACCGGGCACGACCCTCGACGCAATCGAACAGCACTTCTGGAAGAACATTCGTCGGGCGTATCCGCAGTTGGAACGTGCGTCGGTGCGGTTCATCGACGAGCCCGAGCAGATGCTGAGCCGATCAGGCAAACACCTCGTGATTCGTCCGTCCACGGACGCGTAGCAGGGTATCGCGAGATAGAGAGGCCAATGATGACCGGGGACGCGATCACAATCGTTGGGCAGGGCTATGTCGGCTTGCCGCTCGCGCAAGCCGCAGTGAACACCGGACGCAAGGTGTGGGGATTCGATGTGAGCCAGGGCCTCGTCGCGCAACTCAACTCGGGCACCTCGCACATCGACGACCTCAGCAATGAAGACGTGCGTCGGATGCGCGAGCAGGGATTCGAAGCGACCTGCGACGCATCCTGCATGCGAGAGTCTTCGGTGATCGTCGTGTGCGTGCCGACTCCGCTTGGAGAAGGAGGATCGCCAGACCTGTCGATGGTGCAGTCAGCGATGAGCACGATTGCGAACAACCTGAGTCAGGATGCACTGGTCATTTTGGAATCGACAACGTACCCGGGCACGACCGACATGCTGTGCCAACCGCTGTTGGAAACCGAGTCGGGGATGACGTGCGGCAGTGACTTCTATCTTGCGTTCAGTCCCGAGCGCGTTGATCCGGGACGCACGGATTATGGCATCACGAACACGCCCAAGCTCGTTGGTGGGGTAACGCCCGAAGCGACTGATCGTGCAGCGGGGTTTTACGCATCCTTCATCGACACCGTCGTGCCGGTGAAAAGCTCCCGTGAGGCTGAGACTGCGAAGCTGCTGGAGAACACGTTTCGGCACGTGAACATCGCGCTGGTGAATGAGATGGCGAAGTTCTGCAATGACCTCGATATCGACATTTGGGAAGTGATCCGGGGTGCTGCGACGAAACCCTTTGGGTTCATGAAGTTTACGCCCGGCCCAGGGGTTGGCGGCCACTGTATCCCGATTGACCCGAACTACCTTTCGTACGAAGTGCGGCGGAGGCTCGGCTACCCGTTTCGTTTTGTTGAGCTCGCGCAAGAGATCAATAACTCCATGCCGAAGTACGTGGTGACGCG
Organism: Gulosibacter sp.; assembly: GCF_052090685.1. NCBI lineage: Bacteria > Bacillati > Actinomycetota > Actinomycetes > Micrococcales > Microbacteriaceae > Gulosibacter > Gulosibacter sp. Next base: position 22,971 of record NZ_JBQDBE010000004.1, read on the forward strand.
CATCGTGCGGCTGCTGAATGAGCAAGCAAAAGCGGTGAATGGGGCGAACGTGCTACTACTCGGGGTGACCTACAAAGCGGACATTGCCGATCAGCGGGAATCCCCGGCCGTGCCGCTCGCGAATGACCTCGTTGCGCTCGGTGCAAAGCTGAAGTTTCACGATCCGTACGTGAAGCGGTGGCGGCTCGGAACCTGCGCGCTCAATGTCGAGCCCGACCTTGAAGCGGCCCTCGCATCCGCGGACCTCGTGGTGATTCTGCAAAATCACGCATCCTATGACCTCGATGCCGTGGTGGGCGCGGGCACGCCGGTATTGGACACCCGCGGTGGAGCGCCCGATCCAGCCCATCGGCTGTAGCGCGTCACGGTAAGGAGGCTTGTGGGGATGGGTACGAACAGATTCACGGCACTCGCCGACAAGCGGCGGATATACGAGAATCAGCCGTCTGCGGAAGAGATAGACGCGTGGCAACTCGAGCGCTTCAATACCGCGTGGCGCAAAGCCCTGACGGATTCGCCGTTCTACCGGCAGTGGCAAGAAACACACGATCTGCCGGAATCCATCGGCGCACTCACGGAGCTCAAGGCATGGCCGGTGCTCACGAAACAGGAGATACGCGACAACCAGTCGCTCGTCTTTGGCCGGGTGCCACTGTCCTCTTCGTACATCACGGGCGGATCAACGGGGGAGCCGGGGCGCTTTCCTGCGCAGGGTAGCGAGGATCGTGATCGGTTCGCGAACAATTACGTCGGTCGATCCTGGTGGGGGATCGGGCCGCGCGACAAGACTGGACTGCTGTGGACGCATTATCACCTGCACGGTGAGGGCTGGCATCGGTATGTAAGCCTTGCGGAGCGCCGCATCAAGGATTCCATCGGGCGGATGCTTCGCCTCGACGGCGGCGTATTCGATGAGGATGCGTTGCGAGAGCAAGCACGTCGGTTGCTTAAGTATCGACCGAGCCACCTCGTTGGCTATGTGTCGGCGCTTTCCCGGCTTGCGGGCGCGCTCGACGTGGGATTGCGCGAAGAATTTGGTCGGCTCAAACTCAAGGGCGTGATCGGCACTGCCGAGGTGATGACCTCTGCGCAAGAGGAATTGCTCCGCAACGTCTTCCAGTGCCCCGTGATTATTGAATACGGGGCCACCGAAACTGGTGTGCTCGCAGTGTCACGCGGAACGACGCGGAACCTTGAAGTGCTTTGGCACAGTCAACTGATTCGGGTGGACGAAGGGAACACGATTCTCGTGTCCACCCTCGATGAACGGATCTTCCCACTGATTAACTTCGCCTTGGCGGACACGATCGTCCCGGCTTCAGTGTCTGCGCAAGGCAGCGTGCATTCGATCGAGAAAGTAGGCGGTCGCGTCGGGGATGCCTTGACGCTCGGCGCGGGCGAGAATCGCCTGACCATGCTCGCGATGGATCTCGTGGAATTAGTGATCGAGTTCGACGAGGTGACGGCAGTGCAGTTCTCGCAAGAGAGCCCGGAGCGAATCGCGGTGTATGTTCAGCTTTCTGAAGGCGGGGTGCTCGCCGATGTTGAGCGCCACTTCTGGACAATCTTGGATCGGATTCGCCCCGGGCTCACCCGCGACGCAGCCGTCTTCGTCGAGACACCCACGCAACAACTCGGCAGATCCGGCAAACACTTGGTGGTGATTGCGCCAGGCACCGTCGGGCGGTCGGCGGAGTGACGCACGGGTTGTGCGGTGACCAATGCAAAACGGCTCGACACGGCATCCGTTCACATGCACGCACTCGGCGCGGTAGCCGGCATCGCAGCGACGGTAATGACAGCACCCGACCAGGCGTAGTCTGGAGCGCATGAGTGCTGGCAAGGGGGAGGCACCGCTTTCGCGTGTGCTGACGATCGCGTTTCTGCCGACGTTTATCTATTCGATCGGGCAGGGCGCCATCGTGCCCGTCATCCCCGCCGTGGCAGCGAACCTCGGCGCCGACGTTGCGTTCGCGGGCTTCATCGCCGGGTCGCTGCTGATCGGCCAGGCCATCGGGAACCTGCCCGCGGCATCCGTCGTGCGAAAGCTTGGCGAGCAGAAGGCCATGATGATCGCGTCACTCGCGACCATCATCGGCGCATCCATTTCATTCTTCGCGACCTCGACGTGGATGCTGTTTGCAGGCATCCTGATTCAAGGGCTGATGACGGCGACATTTGCTCTCGCGCGGCAGTCATTCCTGTCGACCTACGTGCCGCTGAAGTACCGTGCCCGCGCGATGTCCTCGCTCGGTGGGGTGTTCCGCTCGGGGATGTTCGTGGGGCCGTTTCTCGCGGCCTGGCTCATCAGCATGACGGGTGATCCGCAGGTGAACTTCCTCGCGTTCATTACGTGCTCGTTCCTGGTGTTCGTGGTGCTGCTCGTGCTGCCCGACATCGAGAAATACGCGAAGCCGAATCGGCGACTGAGTATGGCCAAGGAGGAGAAACCCGGCAAGGAATCGCTGTGGCGCACTTTCGGCCGCCGTCGCAACGTGCTGCTCACGCTCGGCGTCGGCGCGGGCACCATGATGATGGTGCGATCGGCCCGGCAAGTGGTGCTGCCGCTGTGGGGGCACGCGATTGGGATGGATGCGGGATCTGTCGCGATCGTGATCGGCATCGGCGGTGCGATCGACTTTGCGCTGTTCTTCACGAGCGGCTGGATCATGGATAAGTTCGGTCGCGCAGCGAGCGCCGTGCCCGCGATGGCCGGCATGGGTATCGGATTCTTCGTGTTGGCCTGGCTGTTCTCGGTGCCGCATGCGGACATTTGGTTCATTGTGCTGACCTGCTGGCTCGCACTGTCGAACGGCATCGGTTCGGGGATCGTGATGACGCTCGGCGCCGACCTCGCGGACCCGGGCGACCCCGCGCCGTTCCTCGGTGCCTGGCGAACGATCACCGATATGTCGAGCGCGACCGTGCCGTTCATTGTGTCGGGCCTCGCCGCGGTCGCGAGTCTGCCGGTCACGGCTGGTGTCTTCGGCGTGATCGGCCTCGGTGGATGCGCGCTATTCGCCCGGTACATCCCGAAGCACGTTCCGAAACCGCCGAAGACCGGTCCAATCGAGCTTGGCGGGGAGTAGTGGGACTGGGGCTAACTCACTGGGCCCTCAGAAATAGAAGCGGCATTCACGGGCAGGAAACGAGCGGAGGACGTTGACGCGGACGACGTCTAGGAACCTTCCGATTCCGCCTCGTGCTCGGTGATTGTCTGCAGGATGAACACGGCCGCACGCTCGAGCATCTGCTCGCCGGTGCGAACTTTGCCCGCCTGAGTGAACAGCCCGTGCGCGTGATTCGGGAGGTGGACGAGCTCCACCGCAGTGCCGCCAACCGCCGTGCATACTCGATCGCCTCGTCAGCGAGCGGGTCGATTCCTAGGAATGGGTGGTGGGTGCTGGCCTGGGGCTGAAATTTTTGGCGGTGCGGCGACCCCATGAGGTGCATATACCTCCTGTAGATGCCGGTACGCCAATTCTGGAGGGATGGCGGGCAAGTGGCTAGGTCGGCCGGTGGGCTGATGAGCAGCCAGGTCGGAAGGTGAGCCGGTGAGTAGGAAGGCCGGAGTGCAGTCTGGCCAGGGGATGGGTGGGTGCTGGCCTGGGGCTGAAATATTTGGCGGTGCGGGCGACCCCATGAGGTGCATATACCCCCTGGGAATGCCGGTACGCCAATTCTGGAGGGCTGGCGGGCAGACGCCCTGCCTACAGCCCACTCCCTACCGCGGCTCCCGCGGCAACCGGTCGAGGTAGTCCAGCAGCACTCCCTCACGCATTGCCCAAGGCGACACATCAAGCTCGTCGATCCCAAACGCATCCATTACCTCGGAGAGCACGATGCCGCCGGCGACGATTTGGTAGGACCGGTCTTTGGTCACGCCCGGCCGTGCGGGCCGCGACGCCGCGGACATCACCCCGATGAAGCGTCTTGGCAAGCCTGAGAACATTGCCTCGCTCATCGCCTACCTTGCGAGCGATGACGCAGAGTTCGTTACTGGTGCCGAGTTCGTTGCTGACGGTGGGTTCACTGCGCAGTAGACGGGCAACTCGCGCAAGTTTACGCAACAACGCGTCGGGCAGGGATACAGATCCTCGCCCGGCGCGTTTTGTGTTCCGGTATGGCGAAAGCCGGATGTGTCGGGTGCCAGCCTTGTGCGTCACGGACAAGACTCTTCAAACTCTGATGAACTCCGAGAGTTCGAGCAAGTCACTCTTGAAGCGGACGACGTCTAGGAACGCTCCGTTTCCGTCTCGTGCTCTGCGATCGTCCGCAGGATGAACGCTGCCGCACGCTCGAGCATGCGTTCGCCGGTGCGAACTTTGCCCGCCTGCGTAAACAACCCGTGCGCATGGTTCGGGAGGTGGACGAGTTCCACCTCAGCGCCGCTGAGCGCCAACCGTCGCGCATACTCGATCGCCTCGTCAGTGAGCGGGTCGAGCCCTAACGATAAGATCCAGGCCGGTGGCTGCGGTGGCTGCGGTGGCTGCGGTGGCTGCGGTGGCTGTGCGGCACCGTCATCACCCAACGCAAGCAACGGCGAAATTCGCGGGTCATCCAGCAGCACCCGATCCAACACGTAGTTCTCGACAAACCACCGAATCGTGTCGGCTGTGAGCGGCACGCCTTCGGTGATTCGTGCAAACCCCGCCGACTCGTTCGCGACATCGAGCATCGGGTAGAGGAGCACCTGCCCGATCACCGTGGTGCCCGGCACTCGCATCGAAGGCACCGATGCGAGTGCCGCGGCGATCCCGCCGCCAGCGCTGTCACCGATGGTCACGATCCGGCCCGCATCCCAGCCGCGTTCCGTAGACACGTCGCGGACCCACTCAACCGCCTCGCGGCAGTCTTCATGCCCGATCGGGAATGGATGCTCGGGCCCAAGCCGGTAGTCAATCGCGACTACTGGCAGCCCGGTGAGCGTCGCGATGCGGCGACAGACCGAGTCGTGCGTCTCGAGCGAACCGATCACCCAGCCGCCGCCGTGCGCGAACACAATGACCGGGTCGCGTCCGTATCGGTTGGATGAACCTGACGCGCCGCGACGACCAGTTGCGACCGGATCAATCTTCGAGGAACCCGAATCGGCGTGGTTCGAGCCAAGCCCATCGCAATCGCGCGGATCGTAGACCCGCACCCCGAACGACCCGACGGCAACGTCTTCAACCAGCGCGACATCATCCGCCGGAAGTCCATTCGCCGCGCAGGACTTCTCGTAGTTCGCCCGCGACTCGATAACCGACGCAGCGTCCTGGTAGGACTTACCGCCAGCCTCGCGAAAGGCGGCGATGAGCGGACGCTGGTCGGCAGCGACTCGCGAAAGCGGGATCTGCATCACGCGAGGACCAGCGCTTCCGACTTGATGAGGTAATCCTCGGCGTTAAACTTCGCGGCCTGTTGACGGAACTCCTCCACGGTGCCCGACCAGTTGTTGATGACCTTGCCCTTCGAGTTTTTGTACCAGCTCGAGCACTCACTCGAGAACGACGACCCCTGCATCGCAGACTGCAGCGACTTGTTGAACGCGTCGAGCCGTTCGCGGCGGATCTCCACCGAGACACCGGACATGTCCGCGGTCTGCGCGAGCATGTCAATGATGTGATCCTGCTGGATCTCGAACATTGCGATATTCGAGTTGTGGTTGAGGTTCGTGTTCGGGCCGTAGAGCAGGAACATATTCGGGAAGCCGTCCACCGAGCTGCCAACGAAGGCCTCCGCATCCTCGCTGCCCCAGCGGTCGGCGAGCGTCACGCCGTCGCGACCGACAATCTGGAGATCGCCCTGGAAGTTCTGGGAATAGAACCCGGTCGCGTAGATCACCACATCTGCCTCGTGCTCGATACCGTCCGCGGTCACCACGCCGTTTTCGGTGAAGTGCGCGATACCCGAGGTGACGAGCGAGACGTTCTCGCGTAGGAAAGTGGGGTAGTAGTCCGAGGTGCGCAGGATGCGTTTGCAACCGAATTCGTAGGTCGGGGTCAGCTTTTCGAGCAGCTCGGGGTCGGAGATGACCGAGCGGAGGTAGTCGATGGATTCCTGGGCACCGGCTGCTTGACCGTCCGTGTTCAAGCGGGTGCGTTCGAATCCAGCTTCGCGCAGTTCGTGGATCGAGCGGCGTGAGGCTTCGAAGATCGAGGGGTCCGCTTCGAATTCATCGAGTTGCTCGGGCGTAAAGGTGAGCTGCTCGCGCGGCAGGATGTAGTTCGCCGAGCGCTGGAAGACCTCGAGGTGCTCGGCTTCCTGCGCAACGAAGGGTACGTACTGGACGGCCGAAGCGGCCGAACCGATTGAGATGACTTTCTTGCCACGCAAGTCGATGTCGTGATTCCAGTTCGCCGAGTGAAACTGCTCGCCCTGAAAGCGCTCCTGGCCCTCCCAAGTCGGCGTCTTCGGCGCATTGAGCTGACCCCATGCTGGCACGAACACGTTCGCGGTGTACTGTTCACCGCCACGAAGTGTGATCAGCCAGTGCGCCTCGGCCTCGATCCAGCGAGCCGAAACCACTTCGGCGTTGTACTTGATGTATCGGTCGAGCCCGAACGCATCCTTCATCTGCCGCTGGTATCCGAGCATTTCATCCTGACCGGCGAACATCTTCGACACGCGCAGGTGCGGGAAGAAGCTGTAGCAGTAGACGTGCGCCTGGGTGTCGCAGGCGGCACCCGGGTAGGTGTTATCGCGCCACACGCCACCGATCTCGTTGGCTCTTTCGAAGACGATGAAGTCGCTTTCGCCCGTGCGAACGAGCTGTGCGGCCATGCCCAGGCCGCTAAAGCCTGAGCCGAGAATTGCTACGCGGAAGTGTCGTTGAGTGGTCATGATCTTGTCCTTTGGGTGTGTCGTGGTGTGTGGATGCACTGAGTCAGCGCCCGGCTGCGGCAGATTCGGTCTCAGAGAGTCGCGGGTTCGGCAGGATGGGTCGCGGCATTTTCCGGGGCCGGGAAGCGGATGATTTGCCGCAGGACCGATCCAGCTGCCAGCGCATCCATGCCTTCGTTAATGTCTTCGAGCGCGATGGTGTCGCTGATGAGGCGTTCGAGTGGGAGCCGTCCCGCGCGCCACAGCTCGACAAACTTTGGAATGTCTCGACTTGGAACGGCCGAACCGAGATAGGAGCCAACTACGGTCTGCGCGCGGGCCGTGAGCAGGAGCGGCTCAATCTCGCTTTTCGCTCCGGGTGCGGGAAGCCCAACGGTGACCAAGGTGCCACCGAAGCCGATCATCCCGACTGCGGTTTCGAAGGCGCGAGGGTGTCCGACCGCTTCGATCACCACGTCGGCGGCGATCCCTAGTTCGGATGCTTCGGCCGGGGAGAGTGCAGTCGTCACGCCCCAGTCGCGGGCCAGTTCGAGTTTGGCGGTATTGGAGTCGACGGCGATTACTTCGCGCGGTCCGACGGCGAGCGCGGTCAGCAGTGCTGCCATGCCGACGCCGCCGAGACCCACGATCGCGATTGACTGCTCGCAAGAGAGCTTCGCTGCATTGAACACGGCGCCACCGCCGGTGAGTACCGCGCAGCCGAGCACCGCAGCGATGTCTGCTGGCACATCCTTCTCGACCGGGACGATAGAACGGCGGTCGACCACAGCGTATTCGGCGAAACCGGAACAGCCGAGGTGGTGTTTGACCGGTTCGGTGCCGCGGCTGAGGTGTTCGCTACCGTCGAGCAGCGTGCCCGCTTCGTTGCTCTGCGAGCCCTTCGAGCAGGGGAGCTTGCCGTCGGTTCCGCACTCGGCGCACTCGCCGCAACGGGGGAGGAAGGTGAGGATGACCCGCTGGCCGAGCTGCACATCCGTCACACCCTCTCCAACCTCTTCGACGATGCCCGCGGCCTCGTGCCCGAGGAGCATCGGTACCGGGCGCGGTCGCGAACCATTCACGACGGAGAGGTCCGAGTGACAAATGCTCGCGGCTTCGATGCGGACCAGGAGCTCATTTTGCGCCGGGGCGTCGAGGGTGAGCTCGTCGATCGTGATCGGCTTGTTCTCGGCAAACGGCGATTCCGCACCGAGCTGGTTGAGCACTGCACCTCGAATCGTGCGGGTTTGAGTGTCGGTGCTAGTAGCACTGGAAGTGTTGAGCGAAGTCATGGTCCTGATCTCCTGGGCGGTCAGTCGAGCGGGTATGCGGGGTATATCGGCTGCGGCTTCTGAGGTGAGCCTTGAAATGCCAACTGATTGGGCTTGCTAAATCGATATTGCTTCGTCGAGCGCTGGCATGGCATATTGTATCCACCACAGTTCAGAGTTGAGGGTGTGAGTTTCTACACTCCAGGAAAAGAGGATGCGATGGCTCGCGAGTATGGAGAGGCTGAGGCTTCCGCAGTAGCCATGTCCTATGCCGCGGAACTCCGAGAGATGCGGGCCAAAGCGGCGTCCACCGAAAAGGAACTCTCGCGATACCGGCGGATGCTCGAAGCAGACACTGCCCTGCACGAAGCGCTTGCTGCGACCAGTGTGTTGACCGCCTTGCGCGATTGCATTGCCGAAATGCTCGGCCTCAACGTGAAGATTGTCGATCTCAAGGTTCGGCATGACGTGCGCGACCCGAGTGCCACTCTCGATTCCGCGACACGACCACTTGTGGCACTGTCGGCGCAGCAAAACGAACCGGTTGAGCATCTTCGCGAGGATCAGGCCGTCCTCACTGTGATGGCGGTGCAGCGCGAGGCGACGGTGCTTGGCGCAATCCTGGTGGAGGGGCGCATCGCCTTGGAAGCCGAGCCCGCTCTGGATCGCGGCGCGCGCATCCTGGGGATTCATCTCGCGACCCGTGAGCGCGAGCGCAGCGACTTCGAGCGACGCCGCAGTGAACTGATCTCCCAGGTGCTCGCACCAGCGCCTACTGGGCTTGCCCGAACCACGATTGATCGACTGCGTGACTATGGGGTGGCCGAGTCGCAGCCCTTCCGCATCCTGGTGGCCGAGGGGAACGAAGCGAGCAGACGTGACTTTGAGCACCGTCTCGAACTCGATTTTGGCGCGGGACTTCTGCGCACGAAAGTCGGCGAGCAAATGGTGGCATTTGTGCCAGAGCATGCCTTTGCGCGGATCCGCGAGCAGCTCGAGGCGCAGGGCTCGCGGTTACACGGAAAACTGCTGGTCGGCCATTCGCCGAAGCTGCACATGCTCGACATTGTTCCCGAGGAATACGCGCTGGTGCAGCGACTGTTGCAGGCGGCACAGGCGCAGTCGGCCCCGTCGCAGAGCGCGCTTGTGTCACTCGAAGGCTATGGGGCAATCGGCGCGTTCCTGACCAAAGTGACCATCGAGCCGACGAAGCGCGCCATCCAGGACACGCTCGGTCCGCTGCTCGAGTATGACCGGTTGCACCGCGCCGATCTTGCCGAAACTGCGTATGAATACTTCGATTTGGGTCGTTCGGTGTCCAAAGTGGCGACCAGGATGCTCATCCATGAGAACACGGTGCGGCAGCGGCTCGAGCGCGTCGCGTCGCTGCTTGGCGTAGGATGGGCGCATGGTCAAGCGGGGCTGGACCACCACATCCTGCTGGCTGCGAACCGTTTGATTGGGTGAGTGCCGACAACACGTCGAGGCTCCGTTAGGTGCCGAACAGTCGACTCCCGGCCATATGGTTGATTGTGGCTGCGGCTCGGGCCTGTCTGAGAAGAACACCTAGTGTTCCCATAGCGTGGAAATCGGCAATGCCCAGAGCCGGTCACCAAACGGGAGTGACCGCTGCCCGGTATGCAGGACGATCCCTGCAACGAATCGCTCGCCCAACCGTTCACGGAGGTACTCGAGTCCTTTGAAATCACCAATTCGCGGGCTTGAAGAAGCCTTAACTTCGATGCCGACGATGTCGCGACGGCGGTCCTCGAGAATAATGTCTACCTCACGGCTGTGGTCGTCACGGTAGTGGAACATACGAATTGATCTCGCTGACCACGCACGCTGCTTTGCGAGTTCACCCACGACGAACCCTTCCACGAGGCCACCAGTGAGAGGCGATGACACTGCTGTTTCGAGTCCGTCAACATCGATACCGGCGAGGTGCGCTGCAAGTCCGGTGTCAGTGAGCGAGATCTTCGGTGTGGACACTGCGCGGTTCGCGATGTTATTCGACCAACCGGGAATGACCCGAATAAGAAACACGCTGCGAAGCGCTTGTAGATAGGCGGGGATAGATCGCGATGGGACGTCGATTTCGCGACTGATTCGAGCGGCGACGAACTCGCTGGAGTTGCGTGCTGCGATGACATTGAGCAGCGTCTCGAGCCGATCTGGGTATTGGATGCCGGTAATGTCCGTCGAGTCCTTCGTCAGAAGTCGTTCGGTGTAGCTTGACAGCCAGCGATCTCTGGAGCGCCCAGATCGGTTGCGTGCTTCTGGAAACGCTGGAGCTATCGCAAGCTCGAGGTACTCGCGTCGGGTGATGTCAGTGTGGTCGGACGGCACGTTGGCCGATAGCAATGACCATGCGAAGGATGCGAAGTCGGCGGTTCGGCCTATGAGTTCGTCTTGACTGAAACCTTCAAGTGGAATGGTCTCGGCGCGACCCGCCAATGACTCCTGAGCGCCACGAAGCGAGAGAAGATCGGCGGACCCAGTGACAATGAAGCGTCCTGGGCGACGGTCGCGATCGACTGATGCTTTTATCGATGTCATTAGCTCCGGCACACGTTGGATCTCATCAATAGCGAGAAGCCCTTGTGGATACTGCGCAGCGAACCCATCCGGGTCTGCTGCTGCCGCGCTTCGATCCGCAAGGTCGTCGAGATTAACGACCTTCGCGTCACGATTGCGAATGAGCTGGTGCATGAGCGTGCTCTTGCCGACCTGACGGGCTCCACTGATCACGGTGATTGGCGTGTCTGTCAAAGTCTCTTCAGCCAGTTCTGTGACATTACGAGGCAGAAAGTCAACGTCCATGCGCTGATCCTACGCTTCTAATGCGGATTTCACCGGATAGCTCTGCCGATTTCCCCGGTCTCGTCTGCCGATTTCACCAGGTTCCTTTGCCGGTTTCACCAATCCGATAGGACGTCGCTCGAAGCGAAGCTCACACACTGAAAGTCACTCACGAGACCCACGACCTCCACTCAACACATTCGATTCTGGGTCAACGAGGTTCGACATGTACGAACACTCGTTGCATCCAAGCGAACCAGCTTTAGGGCTGCAAAACGCATATAACAGTGGGGTAACGGAACGAATCTCGCCACTTCCTGCAGTGCCATGCTGGTGCCCTCCGAACAGAAACAAGGCTTTCAAGAACAGGAGTGCGAATGTCTGATCTGCGTACGCTGACACTGACGTCAGGCGAAGTGAAAATTAGAAAAACGGTTCGGTATTTCGAAACCGTCAACAGCGATGGTCATAGGGAAGTGGAAGAACCGATCCACCGCGTCATCGTTGGCGCAGTCATCGAAAACCCTTACGCCGGACGATATGACGAAGAGTTGGTTTTACTCCAAGAAGCCGGCGAGGCTCTCGGCGACTGGCTCATGCGCGAGGCCATCGACCTGCTCCCAGGCGAGGTAAAAGCATATGGAAAAGCCGGTGTCGTGGGTGAGTATGGTGAACTCGAGCACATCGCCGCAATTCTTCACCCTCGATTTGGCAAACCTACACGCAGCCTCGTGGAAGGCATATCGATTCTGCCCAGCGTGAAAAAGCGCGGCTCCGCGGGATGCACCGTTGATGTGCCAGTGCACCACAAGACGGCGATGCTGGTCAGGGACTACTTCGATTCCGTCTCGGTCGTTGTTCCTGATGCACCCATGTCGAATGAGATTCTCGCGCTGCTCGCGGTTACTGACGGACCACGCCCGCACCCACGCATGGGTGGTCTGCAAGAGTCCGAGATGGTTGGCGAGGATGGCCTTCGATGACGACGCGCTATCTGATTCGAAACGCAGGGGTGATCGTTTCGGGGGATCCCTCCGCTCCGCTAGTCGACGGCAACGCGATCGCGGTGGCAGACGGAAAAATTCTCGCAGTCGGGGATGCCTCATCCTTGCCGCACCTCGCAAATGCGACAGTCATCGATGCGCAAGGGTGCACGGTCGTTCCAGGGCTAATCGACTCACACGCGCATCCGGTGATTGGTGACTTCACACCCCGCCAGCAAGCTCTCGGATGGTCGAGTCGTGCGTTGAATGGCGGAGTCACCGGTCTGATATCAGCGGGGGAGACTCACTGGCCCGGTCGGTCTAAGGATGGTCCGGAAGCAAAGGCGATCTGTGCGGCTGCGTACTTGACTAGCCGGAACCGGCAGGTTGGATGCGCACGAATCTGGGGCGGAGCGCTGTTGCTCGACAGCGGGCTAACCACCAGCGACATCGACGAACTCCACGAATTAGGCGTCAAGATGCTTGGCGAGATTGGTCTGGGTTCGGAAAAAGACACCGCCAAAATCTCCGAACTCGTGGCGTACGCTATTTCGCTCGGATGGGTAGCTCCGCTGCACTTCGGTGGAGCTTCGGTGCCAGGATCCAGTGTCGTTGGGATCGATATGGCTCGCGAGGTCAGACCCACCATCATCAGTCACATAAATGGAGGACCTACCTCTCGTGGTGATGACGAGATCTTCGAATTACTCGAAGAGTCCGAAGTTGCGGTCGAAGTGGTCTTCGCAGGCAACATGAAGATGATGCGCAAGGTCGTCGAGAAGCTAATCGACCGCGGTGAACTTAGTCGGCTCCAGTTCGGTACGGATACACCGTCTGGAACTGGCGTCGTTCCGCTCGGGATGCTGCGGCTGCTTACGGAAGCTACAAGTGGGACAGAACTGGACCCGGCAACCGCGCTTTCGCTCGCTTCGGGTGGAACTGCACGACGCTATGGACTGGCCGGTCGGGGTGTCATCACCGAGGGGGCACACGCAGACCTAATTATTCTCGATGCAGCGAAGGGCGGGTCTTCAAGCACACTGTTCGACGCGATGCGTGATGGGAACGTCCCCGCCGTGTCGCTGGTGATGGTTGATGGGGTCGTTGAAGTGGCGAAAAGCTCGGTGACGCCGCCACCTTCACGGCCAGTCACAATCGGCTAGAGTCCAGGAGTCATCTACTACCAGAGGACAGGCTATGTCGGAACAGCAACCTACCCAACGAGTGCTCACCTCGGCGCTGAAGTGCTTGAGCACTTTGAAAGCGATCTCGTCGTCTGCTCGAGAACTCACCTTCGCAGAGATTTGCAAAAGCACTGGGCATGCGAAAGCCACAGTCCATCAGCAATTGCAAACACTGGTTGCGGCCGAACTCATCGTCAAGACCACTGGAGGTTACCGTTTATCGCTCGCGACACTCGCACTTGGTCGCGCTGCGCTCGAACAGCACGGCGTGGGGGCAGGAATGGCGGCGTCGGTTGCCGCGCTAGCAGCTAAGTCGGGGGAAGCCGCATCAATCGCGGTTCGTGAAGGGGATTTCGTGCGACTCGTCCACCGAGTCACGATTGACAACTCGATCCTTGCGGGCCTTGGTGCGGGGAGCCTCATGCCGCTTCCGGTTTCAGCCTCGGGCACCGTACTCCTTGCGTACGACGCGAACGAGTCGGAAAAGCGCTCGGATGTCGAGACTCAAAAACTCGAGGAAGTGCGCAAGCAGGGATACGCAGTGAGCGTGGATGAGTATCTCGTGGGGATGTCGACTATCGCGATCCCGATTGTGATGCCGACTGGTCGAGTTGCTGCGCTGTCGCTTGCGGCTCCGACCTTTCGGTTCGATAAAGATCGACTCATGACGCTGCTAACGAGATCTCGTCTCGTTTAGTTAAGTATAGCGAAGTCAATCCAAATAGAATTTCGGAAACGGAATTTTCTACTCAGTTTTTGATCAATGAGGATTAAAGGTGTTCTAATGAGTGCGACTGAAATGTCTAAAATAGAAACAAAAAAGAAAAATTCGAGTGCAATTAAGAGTGCTTATGGGGCCTATTATGTCGATTTGCTCGATATTTATCTGCCTGTGTTGGTGCTGCCGCCAGCGCTGATTTACTTTGTGAACCCGGCTATGGGAGCGCAAGCCATTGCAGGGGTAACTGCAGCAATCTTTGTAGCTTCTTTGCTCGGCCGGCCGGCTGGTGCTGTAGTGTTTGGCCCGCTGGCTGACAGAATCGGTAAGTCGCGGGTTGCGATGATTTCGATGTATTTGTCCGGGGCTGTTACGCTTGCGATGGGATTATTGCCCGGGTTTATGCAGATAGGCTGGTGGTCGATTGCCCTATTTATTCTATTCAGGTTCCTGAACGGATTATTTATCGGTGGTCAATATTCATCCGCAATACCTCTGGCGATGGAGGCTTCACCGAAGCACAAACGTGGATTCAACGCTGGCCTGATCAATAGTGCGTTCCCGGCAGCATACGTGACAATCGCACTTAGTGTCATGTTGCTCACGAGTATCATGCCGGTTGGTGATATCGATTCCCCATACGTGGCATGGGGATGGCGAATCCCGTTCATTCTCACCGGCATCGCAGAAGTGATTATTGCAATCAATTACCAGCGCAATGTTCGCGACGCAGTGAAGGCTCCGAGCGACAGCGAGGGGAAGCGAGCCAACCCGCTGCTCGCTCTGTTGAAGTCGGAATACCGTGGCCGCCTGATTCAGGTATTCGTAGTGATGACGGGAATGTGGCTGGCGCAGCAGTCGGTTTCAGCACTTATGCCTGGCACGCTGAACACCACGGTAGGGCTTGAGCCATGGCAATCCTCATTGATTCTCATGGTGGCATTTGCCATAGGTATCCCGTTGAACATCGCTGCGGGCGCGCTCAGCCAGCATCACGGGCGACGACGCATCATGCTGTGGCTTTCTGCGGGCGTCTTGATTCTCGGCACGGTCTGCTATCTTCTTACGATCCAGTCGCAAGGGATTTCAGCGATGTTGTTCGTATTTGTTACCGTCTGCGTCGTATTAACGATCTCGCCATTTGCGATCGTGCCCGCGTATATTAGCGAGCGGTTCCCTGTCTCGGTCCGCGCAACGGGCTATGGAGTGAGCTACAGCCTCGCCCTCATCATTCCGTCGTTTTATGCGGTCTATCAGGAATGGTTAAGCAACTTCATGCCCTTTGAGCAGACTGCGGTAGTGCTACTCGGTATCGGGGCAGTCGTTATGTTCGCAGGCGTACTTGCTGGCCCAGAGACCCGTGACGTCGAGATCACCGACTAACGGGTTGAGTGACCCCTGTCTCGAAACCCCCTGACGGTGTCATCCGCACGGCACCGTCAGGGGTTTCTGTGGCTCGGCCGTGGGGCACCCCTGTTGCCGAGACCGCGTATGAATACTTCGATTTGGGTTGTTCGGTTGCCAAAGTGTCGACCAGGATGCTCATCCACGAGAACACCGTGCGGCAGCGGCTTGAGCGTGTGGCCGAGCTCCTCGGCGACGGATGGGTGCCGGGGCAATCGGGGCTCGATCACCACATCCTGCTGGCTGCGCATCGGTTGATTGGGTAGCTGCGGGCGGCGCGGG
Source organism: Gulosibacter sp. (assembly GCF_052090685.1). Lineage (NCBI taxonomy): Bacteria > Bacillati > Actinomycetota > Actinomycetes > Micrococcales > Microbacteriaceae > Gulosibacter > Gulosibacter sp. Next base: position 38,419 of record NZ_JBQDBE010000004.1, read on the forward strand.
TGGTGGTGCGAGTGGGCTGAAGTGCGGCTGGTGTCCACCCGGGCTGAAATTTTTGGCGGTGCGGGAGACCCCACTAGGTGCATATACCCCCTGGGAATGCCGGTACGCCAATTCTGGCGGGCTGGCGGGCAGACACCCTGCCGGCAGCCAGCTGACTACCGCGGCTCCCGCGGCAACCGGTCGAGGTAGTCCAACAGCACACCCTCGCGCATTGCCCAAGGCGACACATCAAGCTCTTCGATCCCAAACGCATCCATTACCTCGGAGAGCACGATGCCGCCGGCGACGATTTGGTAGGACCGGTCTTTGGTCACGCCCGGCAGTGCGGGCCGCGACGCCGCGGGCATCTGTGCGAGGCGCGGTACCCAGTCATCGAGTTGCCACTTCCGCAATCGCACGCGGTCGGTGGGGCCGACGCCATCGGTAATTGAACCGGCCAGCCGAGCCAGTGAACGAACCGTCTTCGAAGAACCGACGAACTGGTCAGCATCCGGCAACTGCCCAAATTCACGCACAGCGGTGGGGAGTGTCCGGCGGATGTGCTGGCGGAGCGCCTTCAGCTCACCACTGGAGGGCGGATCGCTCTTCAGGAATCGCTTCGTAAGCCGACCCGCACCGAGCTGCAGCGACATCGCGAGATCCGGCAGTTCATTGGTTCCGGTCGCAAGCTCAAGAGAGCCGCCACCAATGTCGACGAGGGAAATTCGTCCAGCCGACCAGCCAAACCAGCGACGCACGGCCAAAAAAGTGACCGAGGCTTCCTCTTCGCCACTCATTACCTTGAGCTCGATGCCGGTCTCCTTGCGGATCCGTTGCAGTAGCTTTTCGCCGTTCTTCGCCTCTCGAATCGCGGAGGTTGCCATCGGCATAAGTTCGTCGAGGTTGAGATCCTGGATCAAGTCCGCCGCGGTATGCATCTTCGACATGATGCGCTCGACCCCGGCGTTCGAAATCGAACCGTCCTCCTCGAGGTACTTCATGAGCCGCATCGTCGACTTCTTCGACGTTTCGGGGACGGGCATCGCACCCGGCCTCGCGTTTACGACGAGCAGGTGGATGGTGTTGGATCCGACATCGAGGACTCCGAGGCGCATAGCTATCAATACTACGCGCGCGTTAGGCTGTTCCGATGCAGCAGTACACGATTCGCCGCGCCCGCACACCGGATGTCGTGGGTATTCAGTCACTCATCCAGCCGATGGTGGACGAAAACATCCTCCTCGGTAAGGGGCTCGTGGTGCTGTACGAGGCAGTGCAAGAATTCGTCGTTGCCGAGACGCCGACCGGTGAAATTGTCGGATGCGGGGCCCTCCACGTGCTGTGGCGTGACCTTGGCGAGGTGCGAACGATTGCGACGTCGGCGAAGGTGCGTGGCGACGGCGTTGGTCACCAGATGCTGGTGCGGCTCATTACGGATGCGCGCGAGCTCGGTCTCGAGCGTCTGTTCTGCTTGACCTTTGAGACAGAGTTTTTCGGTCGCCACGGCTTTGAAGCGGTGAACGAGCAAGTCGTGGATGAAGCGACCTTCCGGGAGATGCTCCATTCTCCGGACGCTGGAACGGCAGAGTTTCTCGACTTGCCCTGGGTGAAGCCGAACACGCTCGGCAATACGCGCATGATTCTGCAGCTTCAGTAATCGCCAATTGGACTGGTCCACAGGGGTTCCTCGAAGCAGCTGGCATTCCGTACAAATAAATTGCACTCAGTGTGCACGCAGAGAAAGGTAAACGCGCAGTAACGCCGAAGTGATTTCCTGGTGGCGTTATTTAGCTGTGATGTTTACCGGGTATTCGTTTCGAATCCGTAGCTTGGCGCGCGCTTATCCTGTTCATCCTTATTCTGGAAAAGGTATCCGTGCGTACTTATTTGAAGAAGCTGGGCGCTTGCGCGCTGGCAGTGACGTTGGGGCTGAGCGGCGTTGCCGCGATCGCTCCCGCGCAGCCAGCAGTTGCGGCATCGTCCACAGTGGTCATTAGCGAGGTCTACGGCGGTGGCGGCAACTCTGGCGCCACGCTGAAGCACGACTTCGTCGAACTCTACAACCTCTCCGCAACTGAAATTGATGTGAGTGGTTACCAGATCGTCCGCTATTCGGCAGGTGGCGCGGCACAGGGTGACGTGTTCACGCTGCCAGCGGGCTCAACGATCGAGCCCGGCGGCTACTTCCTGGTGCAGATGCAGGCGGGTGCCGGAGGCACCGAAGAGCTCCCCACCCCGGACGTCGTAGGTAACCAGGGTTACGCAGCCGCAAACGGCGCATCCGAACTGCTCGACGCATCCGGAGCCACAGTCGACCTCGTCGGCTACGGCACAGTCAGCGTCTACGAAGGTGCCGCAGCTGCACCCGGACTGTCGAGCTCGACCTCGGCTCAGCGCCTCGACCCTGCCGTGGACACTGACGAGAACGGCGATGACTTCCACGCTGCAGCGCCTACCCCACAGAACTCCGGTAACGAGGGCACCGACCCAACCGATCCGGTTGACCCCGTCGAGCCCGGCGAAGTTGTCGAGATCTCGCAGATTCAGGGAACCGGTTCGGCAAGCCCCTACGACGGTCAGGACCTGACCACCGAAGGTGTTGTGACCGCGGTCTACACCGGCCAAGGCAGCAAGAACGGCTACAACATCCAGATGCCAGGCGAAGTGGACCTCGCCGAGCACGACGCATCCACCGGTATCTTCATCTACGGCGGACCGAACTGGACCGGCGGCGTCTCGATCGGCGACTCGGTGCAGGTCACCGGTGAAGTTGACGAGTACTTCGGCGTCACGCAGATTAACACCGAACCCGGCACTGGCGGTTCAGTCCAAATCCTCGACGAAAGCCTCGGCGAAGCCGTCGCCGTAGCGCTCCCCGAGTGGCCCACCACCGACGCAGAGCGCGAGCTCTTCGAGGGCATGCTGCTCGACCCACAGGGCGACTATGTCGTCACCGACAACTACTCGCTCAACTCGTTCGGTGAAATCGGTCTTGGCTTCGAGGGTCTCCTGCTCACCCCGACCGAAGTTGGGGCGCCTGGTTCGGCTGAAGCCGCAGCGCAGCAGCAGAGCAACAACGAGCGGGGCATCCTGCTCGACGACGGCCAGACCTGGAACTACATGAACAACGACGCGGCGAAGAACTCGCCGCTGCCGTACCTCACGCTCGAGACCCCGGTCACGATCGGTGCGGAACTGGACTTCACTTCTGGTGTCATCCTCGACTACGGCTTTGACAAGTGGCGCTTCCAGCCCACCGAGCCGGTCAAGGGCACCGAAAACAGCCCCGTTACCTTCGGTGACGTTCGTGAGGATGCGCCGCAGCTCGCGACCCGAGGCGACGTCACCGTTGCGACGTTCAACGTCCTCAACTACTTCACGAGCCTCGGTGAAGACGAGCCAGGCTGCCAGCCATACCGCGACCGCGAGGGCAACCCCATCGCGACGAACTACTGTGATGTCCGCGGTGCCTTCACCCAGGAGGCATTCGACATGCAGGAAGACAAGATCGTCGCTGCGATCGAGGCGCTTGACGCATCCGTGATCTCGCTCGAAGAAATCGAAGACTCCTCGGACTTCGGCCAGGACCGCGACTACGCACTGAGCCAGCTCGTTGACGCACTCAACGAAGCAGCAGGCGCAGACAAGTGGGAATACGTTGCAACTCCCGAGGGCTATGACGTACCCACCCGCGGCAACGACGTGATCCGTACCGCCTTCATCTACCAGCCCGCTGAGGTTTCCTTCGTCGAAGGTACCTACGAGATTCTCGATGACGCGGCATTCACTAACGGCGGCAACAACGCAAACGCGCGTGCACCGCTTGCTTCATCGTTCATCCCCGTGGGCGAAGGCCTTGAGGATGCGGACAACCAGTTCATCGTGATCGGTAACCACTTCAAGTCGAAGGGTGGGTCGGGCTCGGGCGGCAACGCGAACACCGACAGCAACGTCGGTGGCTGGAACCTCGCCCGTACCCTCCAGGCTGAGGCGCTTGTCGACTTCGCTGCCGACCTGCAGGAAGAACAGGGCACCGACCTCGTGTTCCTGACCGGTGACATCAACGCATACTCGGCAGAAACACCGATCACCACGATCACCGACGCCGGCTACGAGCACCTCACCGTCGGCGGTCCTGAATACTCGTACTCATTCGGTGGCACGGTTGGCTCGCTCGACCACGTCTTCGCATCGCAGCCCGCAAATGACCTCATCGTTGACCAGGACATCTGGACCATCAACGCCAACGAAGCAATTGCGCTCGAGTACTCGCGTTACAACTACAACATCGCTGACCTCTACGCGCCGGATCCGTTCCGTTCTTCGGACCACAACCCGGCCATCGTGGCGCTTGACTTCCCGAGCAACGGCACCGAGCCCACTCCGACGCCGACTGACGACCCAGAGCCGACCGAGACTGATGGCGAAACCACGCCAGCCGATCCGACCGTTGAGCTTTCGGTTGAGCGGGTCACCGAAACTGATTCGATTGACGGTATTCAGTACGAAGGCACCGGCTTCCCCGGTGATTCGGTGCGCGTCGAGGTAATTCAGGCTGATGGCACCACCTCGCTCATTGAAGCCGCAGGTGAAGTGACTGACGGTGCGTTCAACGGCGCCGTGATCTACCGGACTGAAGACGGCACCGCCGTGAAGATGCCCGTTGGCGTCCACACGCTGCGCTTCACCCAGGAAGTTGCCGACGGCGATGACATCGTCGTCGAGGTGACCTTCGAGGTTGTCGCGGATGACGCTGGCACACCAGTACCGACCACCCCGGGCGAGGATGATGACGCTGCTCAGGGTGACGACAGCGCTCAGGGTGATGACGCTGCTCAGGGTGACGATGCTGCTCAGGGCGATGACGCTGCTCAGGGTGATGACGCTGCTCAGGGTGACGACGGCGCCCAGGGTGACGACGCTGCCCAGGGTGACGACAACGGCAAGGGCGACGACGGCGAATTCGTCGGCGACGACCACGAAGGTGGCCTCGCGAAGACCGGTGCTGACGACGCACTGCTCATTTCGCTCGCAGTTGGCCTCGTGCTGCTGCTCGCAGGCGCCGGTGTGATGCTCAACCGCCGCCGCGCATAGCGACAAACCCAAGCGGTTAGTAGTCGCTTGAACAATTAGGGGCAGGCCTTCGGGCCTGCCCCTTCTTGTTTCTCAAACGGTTGTGCACGATGGCGTGTCGCCTGCAGTGGTGCGAATCTTCCACCGCCAAAGCTTGTTGTCTGTGCACTCCCTGTTAATCGTTTAGACACACCCACTTCCTAGCCTGACTCCGGTTCTGACCAATCTGTGATCAACAGTTATCGAATTGGAAGAGGAAAAGGTGCGTAACTTCTTAAAGAAGCTGGGCGTAACCGCTCTCGCCGCTGCAGTCGGGTTCGGAGGCGTCCTCCTCGCTTCCCCTGCGCAGCAGGCGGAGGCGACGCCAGCGGGCGACAATGTCGTCATCAACGAGTTGTTTGGACGTGGTGGCTCGAGCGGCGCCTCCTACACTCACAAGTTCATTGAACTTCACAATCCAACGGACGCCCCAATTGACATCACCGGTTGGACGCTCTCCTACCGTTCGGGTACAAGCGCTGGGAGCCCGAGCGGTAATCTCACCCTTGACGGCGAAATTCCAGCGGGTGGCTACTGGCTCGTTCAGGGCGGCAGTAACGGTTCTGGTGGCGACGAGTCACTTCCCACTCCTGATCAGGCTAGCGGCGCACTCAACCTCGGCGGTGGCTCCGGAACGGTAATGCTCCGTGGCGAAACGCAGACCGGAACTCCCGCGACTGGCGATGTCGCCGGTGGCAACTTTGTTGACGTCGTCGGGTGGGGAAGCTCCAACACCTATGAAGGTGACCGCGCCGGAAACATCAATAACAACACGCAGAGCCAGTCCCGCACCGACGGCGTAGACAGCGACAACAACGCCAATGACTTCACCTCGGGACAACCTACCCCCACGAACTCTTCCTTCGTGCCAGAAACACCTGAAGAGCCAGTAGCAACTGGTGACCTCACAGTCACGTACTTCAATGACAAAAACCCTGTTGACGGTTCCTTCAATGACGGTGACGAAGACACCCGCAGCGGGTACGTCTACGCGCAGAGCGCTGACGGTCAGTGGTACGGAACGATCGCGAACACGACCTCGGGCACGCACAACTTCCCGGGTCTTCCTACCGGCGAATACTCGCTCTACTTCGTGCTCCCGAACCCAAACGTTGCTGTATTCAACGCTGCTGACAACACTCGACTCGTAAAAGAAAAGACGACTCGTGTTGAGGGCGCCACATACATCGACTATCAAACCGGTGAACACAGTGACGGTCCGTTCGTCGTCTCCGGAAACCAGGATGTTGCAGTCGCCACTGGTGTAACGGTTACCGAAGAAGGCACCGCGTTCCAGGCAGGCCTCTCGTCGGTCTCCGCAGCCGCCACCGTCACTGGTCCAGGCTTCGAAACCGGCACGAACCAACTCGGTACCGTGGCATTCCTTGATGGCGACAATGCCCTTGGTTCCTTCTACAGCAGCTCCAATTCCTACCTCGCGACGGTTGAAGACGGCAGCGCAACCACCCAATACTTCCTCGAATCAGAAGTCAGCATCGTTGTTTCGCCAATCGATGGCTACGAAGTTTCATCCGTAACCGCGTACGCAAGCTCACGTTCGAACGCACTTCCCGTGACCAACACCGCCGACGGTGTGTACTCGGTGGAGCGTTCGGGCGTAAACGAATCGCACGACCGCATCTACTTCGAAGTTGAACTCGCGGAAACCGTAGTCCCTAGCACGGAATCGCTTGTGATCAACGAGGTCTACGTATCCTCGGCCGCCTACGAGGACAAGGCGTACCCGAACGCGTTCATCGAGCTGTACAACCCAACTGACGAGCCGATCGATCTCACCGGCTGGAGCATCCAGACCCGCACCCCGGCGAAGACCGACGGCGCGATCGCGGTGTACGAGCTCTCTGGCACCGTTCCTGCGAATAGCTTCTTCCTCATCCAAGGCCTCACGCACCTTGCGTGGCAAGAGGAACCACAGACGCAGCTGCCGACTCCCGACCTCACGCTCAACGTGCGCCCGAACCTCCTCGGTGGGGCACTCATCCTGAACGACTCAACTGAGCCGATCGGAAACGTCAGCGGCGACTTGAGCGGTCAGTTCGTGGATGTTGTTGGCTGGCAGAACGCTGACCGCGACATCACGACGCAGAGCTACGAGACCACGGCATTGGATGTTGCACTCACCGGTCCGAACAGCTTCGAGCGCGTAGAGACCGGCGTTGACACCGACAACAACTCGGTCGACTTCGCCCCGCAGCCCACGCCGACCCCGACCAACTCGCTGGGCGAGACGGAGGCACCGGTTGCGACCGGTCACCTGCAGGTGACGTACTTTGATGATGACCGTCCCGATGGTGTCTATGGTGAGGGTGACGAGCTGAAGTCGGGCTTGCTGTACGCACAGGATGCGGATGGCAACTGGTACGGCACCGGCGTGAACCGTGAAACCGGTCTATTCAACTTCGCTGACCTGCCTGCTGGTGAGTACCAGGTGTACTTCCAGCTCGCGAACGACCGTTCCTCGGCATTTGACGCTGCTGACCGCTCGCGACTTGAGGTTGCTGAGGTTCCGCGCGTTCAGGGGGCGACCTGGATTGACCCGGCAACCGGTGAGCACCGTACGTTCACGGTCTCCGCTGGTAACCGTCCGGTTGCGACGGCAACGGTCACCGAAGACGGCGTTGCCGAGCTGTCGGTTGGTGTGTCGATGAACTCTGCCTCGGCCGCGGTTACCGAGTCCGGTTCGACCGTGAACACGCACGAACTCGCTGACGTGACCTTCCTTGATGGTGACGCTCCGGTGGCTTCGTACGAGAGCCCCGCGAGCGTGATCCACCTCGCAGTGACCGAAGAAGGTGGCCGTACTCAGTACAACTTCATCAACGACACCGTGAGTGCAGTCGTGACCCCGGATGAGGGTTACGAGATCGTTTCGGTAACTGCTGGTGACCTTGAGGTGACCGCGGGCGAGAACGGTGTCTACACGGTGAACCGTGCGGACCTGTCGTCGAACACCGCTCGTGTGGAATTCAAGATTGAGGTTGCGCCAGTCGCAGCACCCGTTGCGACCGGTTCGCTCGACGTGCTCGTGTTCAAGGACAACGACCTGAACTATGAGTACGACACTGACATCGACGACATCTTCAACAAGTCCTCGAACAACAACGTGCTCTACCTCGAGGATGCGGACGGCAACCTCTACGGTGTGCCGAAGTCCTCGAACGGCAAGTGGGTCACCGACGGGCTTCCCGTTGGTGAGTACACGCTGTCGGTTCCGACGCCGGCAAGCACGAAACAGACGGAAACCATGTTCGACAACTTCACTGACGAACTGGTGCCTTACGAGATGATCGAAGCTGGCCAGCCGGTACAGATCATTGATCCGGAAACGGGCGAGTTCACCGCAGGCGAGACGCGCGAGCGTGTCGGTGCCGTGAAGCGCATCACCATCACCGAGAACCAGACCGAGTGGGTCGCCTTCGGTTACGCGCAGATCAAGGCAAGTGCCGTGATCAACGTCACGGATGACTCGGATGTTGCATCTCAGGATGCTGCGTCGGTGACGTTCTACGACGGACAGACCGAGCTCGAGTCCATGTGGATCGACGGCGCGAACCGCTACCGCGCAATGTGGTCGACCGCAGACGGCAACCGCGCGTACTTCCACAACGAGGAAATCACGATCGTGGTCGAGCCTGCCGAGGGCTTCCAGGTGGATGAAGTAACCGTCACGAGCGGTTCCACCACCCTGACGCCGGTTGCGGGCGAGAACAACACCTTCACGATTCAGCGCGCAGATCTGCCGCGAATGACTTCGGAGGCTGTCTTCCACGTATCCGTCTCGGAGATCGAGGACACGACTCCGGAGCCGACCCCAACCGGTACGGAAGAGCCGACCCCGACTGGTACTGAGGAACCGACCCCAACCGGAACTGAGGAACCGACTCCAACCGGTACTGAGGAACCCACTCCGACCGGTACCGAGGAGCCGACTCCGACCGGTACTGAGGAACCCACTCCGACCGGCACTGAGGAACCGACCCCGACCGGTACCGAGGAGCCGACTCCAACTGGCACTGAGGAACCCACTCCGACCGGAACGGAAGAACCGACTCCGACCGGCACCGAATCGCCTCGCCCGACCGAAACCGATGGTGACGATGACAACGATCAGCAGCCCGCATCCCCGGATCTGTCGGTATCGCCAGACCGCCTCACGCAGACCGAGTCGCTTGACGGAGTCAACTACGAGGGCCGTGGCTTCACCGCGGACACCGTGCGCATCGAAGTGGTTCAGGCGGACGGCACCGTCACCCTGATCGACGACGCTGCCGAGGTCGTCGACGGCGCCTTCAACGGGGTCATCATCTACCAGGACGAAGACGGCAACGTCTACGCAATGCCAGTTGGTGTGCACACGCTCCGCATCACGCAGGAAGTCGCAGATGGTGAGGACATCGTCGTAGAGGCCACGTTCGAGGTTGTCGGCGACACCTCGGGTACGGTTCCGCCGAAGGATGACGATGGCAAGGATGACGATGACAACGATGGCAAGGGTGACAAGGGCGACAATGTCGACTTCGATGGCAAGGACCACGATGGTGGCCTCGCACAGACGGGTGCCGACAACGGACTGCTCATGTCACTTGCAGTAGGCGCGCTCCTGTTGCTCGCGGGTGCGGGCGTCATGCTCCAGCGTCGCCGCGCATAGTGATCAAGAATCACGACCGCGGATAGCGCAAGCTAACTGCAAATGACTGTGGGGATAGGCTTTCGGGCCTATCCCCACAGTCATGTGTATCGCTATCGCGAGTTTCTATATCGCCGTGGCGAGTGCGATGTTGCTATCCCCGCAGCGCCGCCGCGAGTTCGTCGAATGCGGACACGAACGCGTCAATGGATGCATCGTCGTGCGTGACCGAGAGCGTCCATTCCTCTTCTCGACCCGGGGTCATAAAGATGCCGCGATTCATATTGAAGAGCCACGCAAGATCGGCGAGGGGTCCGGCATTCTCTTGGTTCGCCCAGTACGTCTCGTAGTCGACGATCTTGGTGTCCGAGAACACTACGCATCCCTTCGACCCGATTCCCACGGTGTAGGCGGCGAGATCGTAGCGCTTGATCACGTCATCGCAGCCGGCAAGGATGCGGTCATTGAGATGTGCGAGATGGGCGTAGGCATCGTCGGTCATCACCTCGAGGAGGGATGCGCGCGTCGCCGCGAGCGTTAGCGGATTACCGTTATACGTCCCCACCTGGAAAACCGTGCCGTCCTCGACGACCTCCGAGATCGACTCGGACATCCCGATTGCGCCTGCGGGCAGGCCGCCACCGAGCGCCTTCGCGAGGGTGACCATGTCGGGTGTCACACCGTATTTTTCGGTCGCACCGCCGGCCGCGATGCAGATGCCAGTCTTCACCTCGTCAAAGATGAGCACGATGCTGTGCTTGGCCGTGATTTCGCGGACTCGTTCGAGATATCCCGGTTCGGGCAGCACCACGCCGAGGTTCATCATGGCCGCTTCCATGATGACGCACGCGGGCTTGCGACCCTCTGCGGTGAGCGCCTCGATTCGCTGCTCCATCGCATCCGCGTCGTTAAACGGTACCGCGACGGTCATCTCAACGACCGCCTGCGGGATGCCGCCGCCGTAGGAGACCGAGGCGTAGTTGTCTCGAGGTCCGCGTTCGGCGGCTTCGACTGACCCGATATTCACCATGACGGTGTCGTGGTGTCCGTGATACGAGCCAAAGATCTTCATGACCGTATCGCGGCCGGTGAACGCGCGGGCGATGCGGATCGCATCCATCGTCGACTCGGAACCGGAGTTCGTATACCGCCATTTCGGCAGCCCAAAGCGGCGCGCGAGCTCATTGCCCACGACGATCGCGTCTTCGGTGGGCGCGGCGAAGTGAGTGCCGAGCGGATACCGTTCGGCGACCGCCTTGCCGATCGAGGGGTGGGCGTGGCCCTGCACCATTGACCCGAAGCCGTTGTGGAAGTCGTAAAACTCGTTGCCGTCGACGTCCCAGACCTTCGGGCCCGAGCCTTTTTCGACGTAGATTGGCCAGGGTTCGTGGACCTGGTACGAGGATGCGACACCGCCGGAGAGGTGTTGGGATGCGTCCTCGAAGTATTGCTTCGAGGTTTGGGTTTTCGCATTCAGAACGTCTGCCTCGACGGCAATGAGTTCTTGGATGCGTTCGTGATTAATCGGGGCGCCCATGGTTGGGACTCTTTCCCGGTCGGCCTGGCACCTGTTGCTGGTTTCGATTACAGCGGTATCGCGGACCGGCCTGGCGTCGGCGACACTGTAGAAATCGGGCTTCGACGCCCAACTCCAACCAATTGTAGCTGACGCCTTGTGGCGGATATCGGTGGTATCGGGCTGGCGTCGTTGGGGATGCGCGGGGCTGCGCTGGGGTGCGTTGACGGGATGCGGGGTGGTGATTCGCCGCCACATTAATTTGGAAAAAGCGTGCGTGATTTACCCGTTCGTTACCTTTGGCTGAGAAGGTCATGAGCGTTTCGTCTCAAACACATCAAGGAGGGCCACGTGGCTCAGGTATCCAAGTTTGTGAAGGGTGGTGTCGCAGCCGCCGCCGGTTGCGCGCTGGCGTTCACAGGTCTTGTGCTCCCAGCACAGGCAGCACCAATCACCGACGGTCAGCCGATTCTGCCGACCGACGGCTCGACGCAGATTAACCTGATCGGCTTCAACGACTTCCACGGTCGCATCACGCTCGCTGATGCATTCGCCGCGAACGTCCTTGACGTTCAGGAGCCATTCGGCGCAGAGAACACGCTGATCGTCTCGAACGGTGACCAGGTTGGCGCCTCCGAGTTCGAATCTTCGGTTGCTGCCGACGTTCCCACGCGCGACGCACTCAAGGCACTCGGTGTTGACGCTTTCACCGCAGGTAACCACGAATTTGACGCCGGCTATGACATTGCTGATAACGACGTCAATGACGCGCTCGCGATTCAGAACGACTTCGGTCACCTGCTCGGAGCAAACGTCACGAAGGAAGACGGCTCGCAGGCTCTCGACCCGTTCAAGATCTACGAGGTCAACGGCGTTTCGGTTGGCGTTATTGGTGCGGTTACCGCGTCGACCCCGTCTGGCGTCAGCCCCGATGGAATCCAGGGACTCACTTTCGGTAACCCGGTTGCCGCAGTCAACGAATACGCAGCGCTCCTGAGCGACGGCGATGACTCGAACGGCGAAGCCGATGTCATCGTGGCGTCGTACCACGAGGGCGGCCCGACGAGCGGCCCCATTGGCTCGAACCTCAGCAACGCAACGTTCGCGGAAATCGCCAACGACACCGCTGAAGAAGTCGACGTAATCTTCAACGCCCACACGCACCAGACGTACAACTACGAGCACGAAGGCCGCCCGATCATTCAGGCTGGCCAGTACGCCGAGGCTCTCGGCCAGGTCGTGCTCGACATCGACAGCGAAGGCAACGTCTCCGCATCCTCGTCGTCGATCGTGGACACCTTCGTACCTGCGCCTACGCCAGAGAACGCAGACGCAACCGCGCCTCGCGTAGACGCATCGACCTTCGAGGGCGCAGCCGCAACCACGTACGAGGCTGTTGCAGCCATTCGCGCAGCGGCTCTGGAAGAGGCCGAAGTACTTGGCGCCGAGCAGGTTGGCGTCGTCAACGACGACATCTCGCGCGCATACATCTGGGAGAACGGCGCAGCTCAGGGTGACGACCGTGCCCAGGAATCGACCCTCGGTAGCGTCGTTGCCGACTCGATGGTTGTGTGGGCGAACGGCAACACCGAAATTGGTGCTGACCTTTCGATCATGAACCCCGGTGGTCTTCGCGCCGACATCGACGGCGACGGTGTCCTCACCTACAAGGATGCACAGATGGTGCTTCCTTTCGTGAACAACCTCTCGGTGGTTTCGATCACCGGCGCTGAACTCAAGAACGTGCTTGAAGAGCAGTGGCAGGTCGACGAAAACGGCGAAGTGCCGAGCCGTCCGTACCTCCAGCTCGGCATCTCGTCGAACGTGAACTACACCTACTCGGGTGCGATCACGGACGACCCGAAGACGACTCAAGGCAGCCACATCACCTCGGTATACATCGATGGCGAGCCACTCGCCGACGAAACCGTGTACACCGTCGTGATGCCTTCCTTCCTCGCAGCAGGCGGCGACAACTTCTTCTCGCTCAACAACGCTGTCGAGAAGTTCGACACCGGTTCGGTAGACCTCTCGGCATTCATCGAGTACGTCGAGTCGCTTGAGAACACCGAACTCGTTCCTGAGCAGACCCGCAACGGCTTCAACGTCAACGGCTACTTCGGCGAAGAGGGCGCAACCCCGGTTGTTGGCCAGGGCGAATCGCACACCTTTACCGTCTCGGACGTCGACCTGCACTCGCTCGAGTTCATCGCGAACACCGAGCTCGTCGCATCCATTGGTGACGTCGAGGTTGGCACCGCTGAAATCACCGGTAACACCGCGAATGGCGAACTCACCAACGCTGAGATCACCATCACCATCCCGGCTGAGGTCGCAACCGGTGCCCACACCCTCACCCTCACCGCGAACCCCTCGGGCTCGGCAGTACAGCTGCCGATCGAGGTTGAGCAGAGCGCACCGTACGTCACGACCGAGAAGAAGAACTACTCGGTAGAAGAGTCGGCTGAAGGTGTTGAATACGCCGGTGCAAACTGGGAAGCAAACACTCCAGTTGCGATCACCGTGACCCTGCCCGGTGGCGAAGAAACCTCGCTCGACGGTGTTGCAACCAACGATGAAGGTGTCTTCGGTGACATCCTCGTTTGGGAAGAGTACGACGCTGAGACCGGTGAAACCACCGCGACTAACCTCCCCTTCCCTGAGGGCAAGTACGTCATCACCGCAACTCAGGGTGACGTGACCGCATCCACCGAGTTCACCGTCGGCGACGACGCAACTGGCGATGACGACGCAACCGGTGACGACAGTGCATCGGGTGACGACAGCGCATCCGGCGATGACAGCGCTTCGGGTGACGACAGCGCCGCCGGTAGCGACGACGCATCGGGTGATGACAGCGCATCCGGTGACGACAGTGCTTCGGGTAGCGACGACGCATCGGGTGACGACAATCTCGCTCAGACCGGTGCCGACAGTAACCTGATCTTCGGTGTCCTCGCAGCTGCTGCAGCCGCGCTCGCACTCGGAGCAACCTTCATGCTGATCCGTCGCCAGCGCAACGCCTAAGCTCTAGAACTCCTAGCGCTCGAGGCTAACGCTCGATAGACACACTGCGGCTCGCATCCACTGGGATGCGAGCCGCAGTGTGGTTTTCCGGACGGTGGTGTCCACTTGCTCGTTGCCACGGTTGGTGTGCGGTGTGCGGTGTGCAGTGTTGCCGGGGTGAGGTAGCTGCCCGGATGCGTGGGGTTCCTCGGTGTGCCTTCGGTCCTGACCGCTGATGCTTCCGTACCCTGATGGCATGAGCGGGAACCAGAGCAGCAAACCCAGCGCCGCCGTCTATCGGCGGCGACGGCTGGTTGTGCTGATTGCGCTCATCGTCGTGATCGCGCTGTTGTGGTGGCTGATTAGCGCACTCGCCGGCGGTGGCGAAGACCCGGATGCGACCACGCAGCCATCGGCGACTCAGGAAGAGACCGAAGAGGCGGCGCCTGCAGAAACTGAGCCGCCCGCATCCGAACCGGCCCCGGAACCCACGCCTACGGTCGAGCCCACACCGACTGTGTGCACGGAATCTGAGGTGAGCGTGGAAGCGGTGGTCGACGCCTCAAGTTATGACGTGGATGTGAATCCGCAGTTCTCGGTGCACTTGCAGAACACTTCCGATGAGTCGTGCATCATCGATGTCGGCACAGCTTCGCAGGTGTACACGGTGGCTTCTGGCAGCGACACGATTTGGGTGTCGACCCACTGCCAGCAGGATGAGGACTCGCAAGTGGTTGAGTTGCTTCCCGGTAAGGAAGTGGATGCGCCAGCATTTGCGTGGGAACGCGAACGTTCCAGCACGAGCACCTGTGAGGATGAGGAACGCCCCGAAGCCGTTGGCGGGGGAGCGTACTACAACCTCACCGTGAAAGTTGGCGGGATCACTTCCTCACCGGTCTACTTCACGCTGAACTAGCTCCTACCACCGTTGATCTGACGCGCATCCTTCGGGACGAGCGCGAGCCCGAGCGCATCCCGAACACTGCCGGTACCCGGACCAACCGGAGCGGTAAACCCAAGGCGGGCTGCCTCGCTCACTCGCTGGCGCTCGGACGTGACCCCACGAATCTCTCCGACGAGGCTGACCTCTCCGAAGACCACCGCGCGTTGCAGCACCGGTCGATCTTGGTAGGCGCTGGCAATGGCAAGCGCGATTGCGAGATCGGCTGCGGGTTCGGTGACGCGGACGCCGCCACTTGTTGAGACGTAGACATCAAATTTTCCCATCGGCAACCCGATTCGACGTTCTAGTACGGCCAACACCATCGCGACGCGGCTGCCTTCCACACCGTTTACCACGCGTCTCGGGTTCGGCGCTTGCGTGCCAACGACCAGTGCCTGGATCTCGACGGGGAGCGCGCGTCGCCCTTCGAGTGACATCGTCACGCAAGAACCCGCAACCGCATTGTCGCGTTCGCTGATGAAGAGCGCTGAGGGATCAGGCACTTCGTTCATGCCGTCACCTTCCATCTCGAAACACCCCACTTCATCCGTCGGGCCAAAGCGGTTCTTGAGCGTTCGCACGAATCGGAGTGCCGTCTGCCGATCGCCCTCAATGTGTGCCACAACATCGACGAGGTGCTCGAGCAATCGCGGACCCGCGACATTACCGTCCTTCGTGACATGGCCAACGATAATCGTGGGCAGCTCACGTTCCTTCGCGACGCGGACCAGGGTGGATGCGACCGTCCGCACCTGGCTCGGCTGGCCGGCGAGTGAATCGACTTCACTCGACGAGACTGTCTGCACCGAGTCGACGATGAGTAGCGCGGGGTCGACCTCCTCGACATGTCCGAGCACGGTACCCAGGTCGGTCTCATTAGCGAGGAAAAGCGTGGGTTGCAGGGCGTTGGTCCGTGCCGCCCGCATCCGTACCTGGTTCACTGACTCTTCGGCGCTGATGTACAAGACTTTCGCGCCCGTTGCTGCCACCCGGGAAGCCACCTCGATCAACAGCGTCGATTTGCCAACGCCGGGCTCGCCCGACAGGAGGATCGCCGCGCCCGGAACGATGCCGCCGCCGAGCACTCGATCAAACTCGCCGATGCCCACCGGGAGATGGTTTGCGTCTGCGCCGGTCGCTTCAGTGATCGGTCGGGCGCTTGTAGTGGGCTTGGCGGTGGTCGCCTGAAAGTGCACGCCCTTCGCGGTCGCGCCGCGCTCTTCGATAGTTCCCCAGGTTTGGCACTCGGGGCAGCGGCCCACCCACTTGACAGCCTCATAGCCACACTCGGTGCATACGAATGCGGGTTTGGCTCGGGACTTACTCTTCGGAGGCATGCCGTAAGGGTATGTCGAGCCACCGACATCGACCGTTCGGGACTCACACAATTCGGGTCTTGAAATTCATGTGCCGTTCAATTTGCGCTGAAGCGGGGGTGTGCCCGTATACTTGTCCGCGGTGACGTGTCCGAGCGGCCGAAGGTGCAACACTCGAAATGTTGTGTGGGGGCAACTCCACCGTGGGTTCAAATCCCACCGTCACCGCCAAGTTAGAAGCCCCGACTTCCGCAGTATTGCAACGAAGTCGGGGCTTTGGTCATGCCTGGAGTGATGGCTGCGGGTTGAACTTGATCTGACTGATGGGCAGATAAGCGTGGATGGTCACCGGGTGTCATCGGTTCGTTCGATACAGCGCTCCAGATTCGGCCGTAGGCGAATCGTTCAGACTGTCTCTAACCCGGAATTACGAGTTACATCGTGCAACTTCTGTCCCTCGGTGCCAAAAAGGGTTTACGATACTCAGGTGTGCTCATCGTGTGCGCACAAATCGAAGTTCTTTCGTCAAAGGTCGCATAACTACCGCAGTCACCAAGTTTCCTGGCAAAAGAAGCTGCTCAGAGAAGTTCCGTCTCGTCCGCAGCTGAGATGATTCGCGCACATTTTTTCGACCTTCCAGTTTGTTAGTTCAGAGAGAAGGAATACATGTCCACCGAAAAAGCTCGGCCACGTAAAGCTGGCAAAGTAGCAGCAATCACTGCCGGCGCCGTCATCATCGGAATCGGCGCCACGTTCACGCTTGCCACCTGGAACGACTCGGAGTGGGTGAATGGTCTGCTGGAGGGCGAGGCAGGTATTGGTACATCAGAGTTTGAAGTTCAGCAGAACGCCATGCCTGCGAACGAACTTGAAGCGGCGGATTTCGGCGATTCCGAGACTTCGCCCGGTAACGCCCTTACCTTCGCGATGAGCCCACTTGCACTGACTCCTGGCGACACGATCTATGCCCCGGTCTCGCTGCGGACCACTGCCGACTCGGTGGCGGGAACGGTCACGCTCCAACCAGCGGTGAGTGCACCCGGAGTCACTGCGGAGGACACAGGTGGTCTTCTTTGGGATGCAATTGAGGTGACCGTGTACACGAGCAACGTCACCCCGGACACTCGGCCGACGTGTGACGCTGCAACGGTAGGCACCGGCAACTGGACCGCGATAGACGGAATCGATGGTCTCGACGACACGGCAGCTCAAACCCAGTCGCTCGACGCCGAAGCCGCATCCACCCAGCACTACTGCTTTACCCTTACCCTTCCGGCGGATGCGAGCGATGACCTTCAAGGGCGCACGATCGCTCCGACATGGGAGTTTGCGTCGGAATCCGAGACTGAGAACTAAGACGCACCGCGAACAACGCAAAATGCGTCGAATTTTACGCGTACTGGGGAGCGCCGCCACGGTTCTTGTGGTCTTGGCGGCGCTGCTCGTGGGCGGCTGGTTTGTGTACTCAGCATCCACTGGAGCCACGCTTGTAATCTTCCGCACTGGCTCGATGGACCCCACCATCCCGCAGGGAGCGCTCGCCGTCTCGCTACCGATTTCGGCCGAAGAGATCGAGATTGACGATGTAATCACCGTCGAGCGCGAAGAAGGGGAGCTGCCGGTCACACACCGTGTGATCGAGATCCGCGAAAGCGAGCAAAGCGGGTATCGCGAGATCGTGATGCAAGGGGATGCGAATGCTCAGCCAGACCTGCATCCTTACGTCATTGACCAAGCTCGAGAGGTGACATTCTCAGTCCCGGGAGCCGGAACCGCGCTCACGATTGCGCAATCGCCCCTCGGCATGGGAATCATGATCATGCTGGTCGGTGTACTTGCCACGTGGGCATTCTGGCCGGCTCCACGGGCCGAATCCAAAGCTGAAGTAACCACGGAATAGTGAGGTGCTGGATGACCGCCAAAGTGCGAACTCGCGCGATGGCGTGCTTTGTCGTGCTCTCTTCGCTACTCGTTGTTTTCGGTGTATTTCTCACCGCTGATCGCGCGCAAGCTGCGCTTCGTGAAGTCACGCAGACTGGTGAGCAGGGCCTACTCGCGCTGAGCGCCGACCCGCTTCCGCTTCACTGGCAGGATGTGCGCCCTGGCGAACAGACCCATTGGCTTATCGAAGCGTCGCTTTCGGATGCAACCCAAGGAACGCTGGCCCTGGAGATGCACGCCGAGGGCGAATTCATCACCGATCTCGGGTTGACTGCAGCCGTGAGCGCCTGTTCTGTTCCCTTTAAAGGGGATGCGGGTGCAACGGTCGCTCCTACCTGCACCGGTGCGGAAAGTGTCATCGTGCCAACGACCGCTGTCTCGCAAATCGCCGGGCCGGATGCCGGTGAGATATTCACGTTGGCTGATCTCCACGCGGGGGATCCGCGAAATTTGCGAGTCTCACTCGCACTTCCGGCTGAAGCGGATCCCGCAATTGCAGCGGACGCTGAAGGAGTTATTTCGATCGGCCTGCACGCTTCGGGTGAGGATGATCATCGCACGGCCCCAGGTGCGAGCTCGGTACCGGGCGCTGAAAGTGAGGGATTAGGTGGGGACCTTGCGCGGACCGGTGGCGATCTCTTCGCACTCGCGATACTCGCGCTCGGGCTCATCGGGCTGGGTGTGAGCGTCCGAAGCTGGCGCCGCAGCGCACGTGACGTGAACGCGGAGGCCGCATCGTGATTGCAAAGTTCTTGCGGACGCGAGGGCGCAGCGTTGCTGCGCTTGCATCCACCCTTGTCTTGGCATTCGCGGCGCAAGTCGGCGTTACTGCAACTGAAGCATCGTGGAACGAGTCCGAGTGGGTTCATGACCGTATCGGAACTCTCGACTGCAGCGCTCCCGCTGGGCAGTTTCAGACTCGCGGTGAGGGACAGTTCCTCAGCGGCTCACTGCTCGGTGTTGATCTCGACAATGTGGCGGAGGTGAAGGGGGTTGAGGTGACGCATGATGGCACCGATGCCCGAGTCGATCCGGTTGATGCTGTTGGAGTCGAACCAGCAGGAAATGGTGGGTACGCGAATCCGCTCACTGTGGAGACATTGGAAACACTTGAACTTCAATTCGGTGAGATTCTTCAACTTCCTCTCAACAATGACTTGGGAGTGGTCGGACAGTACGGTCAGGCGAGCGACAGTGGCCTGGCAGCGGGGGCAAGTGGGCTCATCACGGAGAGTGGCGGAATTGCCTTAGACAATGGCTCACCAACGTATCCTCATCTCGCCACCCTCCAGCTATCCGATCTGATTTCTGGAATTGACCCGGTGGTCGGGGGAGCTCTCACAGAACTTGCCGATGTCTCGCTCGAAATCGGTGCCGTCGCAGGTCGTGCCAATTTCGATGGATGCGACTACGCGTGGGGCGGGGATCTGGCCTCAACTTTGGACCGTGAATACCTTGCCTCTTCACTTGACGTGGTGCTCAATGCCCCGACTGTGGGGTCACTTGTCGTCGGAGTCGAAGGAATCGTTGAGGATCTGGAACGTGCAGTCGAGAACATTGCCGGGTCAAGTGGGACTCTAGAAAGCATCGCTGGTGGCCTCACGGGTCTGCTTAACACACTGCTGGGGGCCGACAATTCCTTGAGCCTCGGGCAAATTGCAGTCGATTCCCTAAGAGTCGACATTGACCTGGGGGACGTTCGAGCTTTGCTGGCTGAGACACGTACTGACAGTGACGGAGTTCTCACCCTTGACTTGAGCAGCGGCAAAATCCAGATTGACACCGCTGCGCTACTTGCGTCGGCGTATCCCGACGACTACAGCAATGGGCTCAACGGACTCGCCCCAAACACGAATATTCTCAATGATCCATTGGTGGTGAATACGCTGACGACGGCACTCGGGTCGGTGCTCGATGACTGGACCCGTGATGTCACATCCGCAATCTTCTCGGCGGTGGATTCGGTTGAGATTTCTGTGGACGCGTCAGTCGACCTTATGGTCACATACACTTTGCTGATCATTCCGGTTACGGTCGAAGTCGGTGAAATTCATATAGGCGTTGACGGCACGCTCGAAGATTTTCGCAACGGTGATGCAAGCGTGGCGGCAAGCGCCAAGCTGCTTGGCGGTCTATTGGGGCCGGTACAGGACATCCTTGACTTGCTGCTCGATCCGTTACTTAGCGGCATCGTTGCTGGTGCTGGGTCCGCGGTTGGAGCAATCGTGAGTCCGCTACTGGATGGCTTGATCCTCGAGTCGGAACTTGCCTCCAATTTGCTGGCGCTCACTCAGCCCGTCGTCGATGCGGTATCCGGGGTTTACCGAGGTTTGTTCTTGGATGGTGTTGTCTCGATCACCGTCAACGCGCAGAACGAGCCTGTCGTTGGGCATCCTGAGCCTGCCGACTGGGCGACGGCCTTGGAAGAAGGCAGATACGATGTCGCAGCGCTTCGGATCGGTGTGCTCGATGGCGTAGGTGATGCAGGCGTTCGCCTCTACCTGGGGAGAGGCTCTGTCGGGCCGGGATGTCTCGTGACGCTCGCCGATCCGGCTTGCGCGGGCTATTAGTGGCATACGCCGGATGTGCTGGGTACGCCGGATGCGCCGGTTCTCGTCACAGTTTCGCTGTGCGACTCCAATTCCTCCACGAGTGACCACCGAAAATGCACTTTACTACCCTCAGGAAAGTGGCACAGTGCGTTTCGGGTGGTACTCGGCGATAGGGGCGGGCGGCCGGGCGAGACAGTGCAGCGTCGTGGGCAACGCGTAACTCTTGCCACGACTTTGCCATGGGCGCTGGACGGACTGGAATCGTCAGCAAGAGCTTTATCCAACGTGTTTGCCGCCCGCGACGCGTTCGCTTCGATCAGCGCTTTGAAAAGTCCCTGCTTGCTTCCGTATCGGCGATACATAGTCTGGTTCGAGACGCCAGCCACCTTGGCCATCTCGAGCAGCGATGCGCGACGCTACCCTCGCTCTCGCAGTAAGGCATAGGCCGCCTCGGGAATCCGTTCACGACGGTGCTCGTCTGTCTTCGACATGCTCCAATCGGTACGAAGCTGCCAGCTGACCTTGGCGCGTGCGCTCTATAGATGCTCAGTACAGTTTTGATCTAGCCGCATCGACAAACCGCGGAACTCCGGCGCGCGTGAGAGCGAGTAGGAAGTCATCGAGAGTCATCGCAGGTGAGTCGTAACCGTTGACGAGTTCGACAAGGGTGCGGAGCGTAGGTGCGTGGTAGAGGTCGAGCTGGTCGAGGAGGAAGTCGTCAGGATGGACGACGTCGAGGTCGAATGGCTGGACGCTCGCTTCTGGGAAATCCGTGAGATTGAAGGTGACGAGCACTTCTGCACCACCGCGGACTGCAGCGGCGAGAACGTGCCGATCCTTCTGGCTGTTTGTCATCGTTGGTACCAAGTCGTCGTAGCCGGAGACCATCGCATCCTGGAAGTATCGCTCCAGGGTGCCGACACGTTTCTCTACCAACGTTGGTTCCTCGCCGTTCTTGACCAAGTTCTTCGATAATTCGAAGAGGACGTCCTTTGACCACAGTGGTCGGAACAGGCCGCGATCAGCAAGTTCGAGGATGAAGTCGTTCAGTAGTGCCCCGTAGAGAACGTTGGTGTCGAAGAACGCTGGAAAACTCATTCTGCTTCCAGCTCCGCGCGACGCCTCACCTCAGCTGGATTACCGACCTGGATCTTCGCGTCGAGATTGGCGCGCTGCAACTCGCGCAACTTAGTTCGGCGCTCGGCGCGGAAGTTCTCCTGGTAGTCGATTAGATCTTCAAGTCGTACACGGCGGTGGCGACCGGGCTTGTCATATTCGATTTCGCCAGCCTCGAGGAGTCGGACCAGTGTTGGCCGGCTGATGCCGAGGAAGTCAGCGGCCTGCTGCGTCGTCATCGTCATGCCCTGTGGGACAACAGTGATGCCCTCGCCTGCGGCGAGTGCATTCGTCACCTGCTCGAGGACGCGGAAGATCCCGTCAGGGATGGGGCGTCCGTTGCCATCAGGGTCGACGAGCGCTGCCTGTGATGAGTGCTGCGCGAGGTGAGCCTCAAGCTTGCGCATAAACTCAGCGAAGTTGAGGATTTCTTCGTGCGCGGCGGCTTCCGGCAGGTATGTCTGTGCCTTGCGGGCACCGCGTGGTGTGTCTGTCGAGGTGCTCATATCATCAAGCTTACTCAGGTGAAACGAAAAAATCGAACACGAAGTGAAGTTGATGCTTTCCAAGAGAGGCTTGGTCTGCTTTGTGATGCTCCTGACTCTCGGTGGCGAGAATCCGTACGAAGGGATGCTTGTATTCATTACGGTCCCGCTTAACCCGATCAGTGTTGTTGTCGCAGCGTTTGGTCTGAATGCAGGGCTGCGCGCGAGAATGCACGGTGCTCACGCGACTGCTGGCATCACCGCATCGGCGATCGGTTTGTTGCTCTCGCTCTTGAGCGTCGTTAATCACCCATCGATTTCGCTTCATGGCGGCGCACGAGTCGAAGTTCAGCCAACTGGTGACCACCTGAAACGCGGTTTACTACTTTCAGGAAAGTGGTAAGACACGTTTCGGGTGGTACTCGGTGATGAGAAGCGGGGTGAAGCGACGCGGGCTGAGGTGAGTGGGGCGGGGGCGGGATGAGGTGAGCGGGGCGGGGCGGGGCCAGATGAGGCGAGGTGAGCGGGGCAGGGCGGGAGCAGAGCAAGGCAGAGCGGAGCGGGAGCAGGGCGGGACAGGGCGCGGTAGGGCAGAGCGGAGCGGGGCAGAGCACAAAAGGTTTCAGGTAGTTGACACTCGTGCATAGTTTCAGTAGCCTGAAACTATGCACGAAGCGGTGCAGTTTCATTGGGAGGCAATGCAGCTTTGCCATGAGGCGCAACCGCCGCCCACCACTTTTCGTTTGAACGAGGAGAAGTAATGACCGCAACGCAACCGATTACCGGCACACTTCCCGAAATAGTTCGCCGTGACCAAGCGACTCTGCTCGTAAGTGGTTCCGACCGCCAGGGACTAGTCACCGACATCTCTAGTGTGCTCACCGACTTCGAAGCGAACATCGTCTCGCTCGACCAGTACAGCGACGACCCGCTCGGCGGCAACTTCTTCCAGCGCACCGTGTTCACGGTCAATGACTTCGAAGGCAAGCGCGAAGCACTCGAAGAGGCGCTCGACCGCACAGTTGCGAACGGCCTCGGACTCGAGTGGCAACTCGTTCCGAGCAGCAACCTCAAGCGCGTCGCGATCCTCGCATCGAAGGCAGACCACTGCCTGCTCGACCTCCTGTGGCGCCAACGCCGCGGCGACATCCCAATGACCGTCTCGATGGTGATCTCGAACCACGTCGACGTCGCCAACGACGTGCGGCAATTCGGCGTCCCGTTCTTCCACGTACCCGCATCCCCGGACGGCGATAAGTCCAAAGCGGAACAAGAAATACTGAAGCTCCTGAAGGGCAACGTCGATCTCGTAGTGCTCGCGCGGTACATGCAGATCCTCTCATCAGACCTCCTCGACGAGATCGGTGCGCCCATCATCAACATCCACCACTCGTTCCTTCCCGCGTTCATCGGTGCCGCGCCGTACCGCAAGGCGAAGGAGCG
Organism: Gulosibacter sp.; assembly: GCF_052090685.1. Taxonomy (NCBI): domain Bacteria; kingdom Bacillati; phylum Actinomycetota; class Actinomycetes; order Micrococcales; family Microbacteriaceae; genus Gulosibacter; species Gulosibacter sp. Next base: position 62,476 of record NZ_JBQDBE010000004.1, read on the forward strand.
CGGCGTGAAGCTCATCGGAGCGACCGCCCATTACGTCACCGCGGACCTCGACGAAGGTCCAATCATCGACCAGGATGTCGTACGGGTCACGCACGCCGACACCGCTTCCGACCTTCAGCGCCGCGGCGCCGACGTGGAACGGCAAGTGCTTGCCCGCGCTGTCGGCTGGCACTGCCAAGACCGCGTCATGCTCAACGGTCATGAAACCGTGGTGTTCTCGCACTGAACGGTGACCCGCGAAGTCGCATCACCGAGCCGCGAAGCTTCGTCCCACGGAACCACGGCCACACAGTCCTATCGGTAGCCCAGCCCCACGGGCCACGAGGCTAAGTTCCACACAAACCGCACAGCAGCAATCACACCCACACCCGACAACGTCGTCCCGAAGGAAACCGCCCCATGCTCGCAACGCACCCCGCAGCACAATTGCTGCAGGACTACTCGATTGAAATGACCGCCCGCGACCTTCCCGAGGTGCCCGCGGCCGCATCCCAGCTCGCGCCGGGCACGCGCGTGAACGTCACGTTTCTCGCGACCGAAAGCCTGGAGCAGCGGGTGGAAAGCGCCAAGGCGGTATTGGATGCGGGGCTCACCCCGGTGCCCCATATCGCAGCTCGCAGATTGAAGAGTGAGGCCGAGCTGCGCGAATCGCTCTCGGCACTGCAGGAAGTCGGTGCGACGAAGCAACTCTTCGTTGTCGGGGGAGACCCCGCGACGCCCGAGGGTCCGTATGGGTCATCCTTCGACGTGATCGAGACTGGAATCCTGCCCGAATACGGTGTCGAGCACGTGAGTATCGGCGGATACCCCGAGGGTCACCCCGATATCGCCACCGAAGTGCTCTGGCAAGAACTTGACAAGAAGTCACGATCGCTCGCCGCACAGGGGCTCCCCGCAAATATCCTCACGCAATTCGGCTTTGACGAGGAGCCGATTTTGCAGTGGATCGCGGCTGTCCGGGAGCGCGGTATCGACTCGAAGATTCGCGTGGGGCTGCCGGGGCCGGCCGGCGTGAAGCGGCTGCTCAACTTTGCGCGGCGTTTCGGGGTCGCCTCGAGCGCGGGCATTGTGAAGAAGTACGGCTTTTCGCTCACGAACCTCATGGGTACCGCCGGCCCCGACAAGCTCATCGAAACGCTCGGTAGTCAGCTTGACCCGAAGATCCACGGTGATGTGGGCATCCACTTTTACACCTTCGGCGGGGTCGCCGCGACCTCGGAGTGGGCCGCAAACTACCTGCGCTAACCGCGCAACCACACCCAAAACCACAACCGTTCCATCAGCAATGAAGCGAGGAAACTATGTACGGACGCAGCCTGCAAGAGGCCATCGACGCAGTCGGATCACCAATGAACCTACTCTGGGTGCCAGGCGCCGCGGCCTGGACGGTGCCCAGCGTGCCGCCCGAATTCCGCGGGTGGCAGCAAGAACAACTCGCCTGGCGCGAGACCGTCGCCCTATTCGACCTCTCTTACCACATGTTCAACTCATTCATCGTGGGCCCGGATGCAACCAAGCTCCTGCGCGAAGTCAGCGCCAACAACTACGAAAAGTTCGCGGTGGGGCAGGCCAAACAGTTCATCCCGGTCGCTTACGACGGCAACATCATCACCGACGGCATCCTGCTGCGAAATGGCGAACAGGACTACACGCTCGCAGGTCCCCCCGCATCCCACACGTGGGTCGGCTACCACGCGCGCACCGGTGGTTACGACGTTGAGGTACGAACCGAAGCGGATGCGTCGGTGCGAAAGGAAGGCGACCCGTCGCTCTTCCGCTTCCAGATTCAGGGACCGGCCGCAATGGAAACCATGGAGCGAGCCCTCGGCGCGCCCGCACCTGAGGTCAAGTTCTTCCACTCGACGTTCGTCGACATCGCGGGTGCAAAGGTGCGCGCGCTCCGCCACGGCATGGCCGGGCAGGCGGGCTTCGAACTGATCGGCGACTACGCCAACTACGGCCGGGTCAAGGATGCGCTGGTCGCGGCAGGTGAGCCAAGCGACTTGCAGCTTGTGGGCGGCAAAGCGTACTTCACGAACGGTGTCGAGAGCGGCTGGATCCCCACGCCGACGCCCGCGATTTACACCGACCCGCGGCTGCAGGCATACCGCGAATCAATCAGCGAGTTCTCGTTTGAGGGGAAGCGACCGCTCAGCGGCAGCTTCTATTCGCCGAATATCGAGGACTACTACCTCTCGCCGTGGGAGCTCGGCTATGGCCGTTCGATTCACCTCGGTCACGATTTCATCGGCAGGGATGCGCTCGCGGCCGCCAAAGAGACCGCGCGTCGTAAGCGGGTCACCATCGAGTTTGACCGTGAGGATGTCGCGCGCGTAATTGGCGCCGGGAACGACTATTTCAACTCCTACGGCCGGATGCGGATTGAGGACAGCCAGGGGCTGTCGGGTGTGACCTACTGGACGACCCGCATCAATCCGCTCGATCGCATCCTGGCGCTGTCTATTGTCGAGGAACGAACGGCGGAACCCGGCACATCCGTTGAAGTCGTCTTCGGCGACCACCCCGGTGCCGGAACCGACCCGGAAGCCGATCTCGGATTGCCGCGGATCCGCGGCACCGTGCAGCCCTCGCCATATGACGAGTTCGCGCGCACGCAGTATCGCGGGAACACCGCAACCGTATAGCGAGGAACGAACGACCTAACCGGTCGTTGGCCAGAGGGGCACGCGGCTTTGCTGCGGCCCCTCTACGCGTTCAATGATCTCGTCGAGGTGCGCCTTCGTCTCATCGACGAGCGCTGGTCCGAGTTTCTCGTGCAGTTCCCGCTGCAGGGACGCGAGCAGTTGCTTGCCCTCCTGCACGCCCTGTCGACCGGAATCGGTGAGCTGATACCAAATAATGCGGCCGTGCGTTGGGTGGGGCACCCGCTCGACCCAACCCATCCGCTCGAGACTCGCGAGCGTCGTCGAAGCCGACTGCGGGGTCACATGCAGGTGCCGTGCGAGATCCGAACCCGAAAGATTGCCGAGCTCTTCAAGGTGCACCGCCATGCCGAGCTGCGAAGTCGTGACGCCCAGATCCGCGAATGCGTCGTCCACTGACTTTCGCAGCAACTGGTGTGCGCGGAACATCTTAAAGGGGAGTCCGTCAGTCCATCCGGCTACTTCTGTCACGGTGCTGTGCTTCCTTGTAATGAGTGAAGGGCGTTGCGCTAGTCTCGCATGAATGCGCGGAATAACCGGGCAATCCGTAGCGAATCACGCAGTTTAGTGTTAAATCACTTGTGATTTCGATTATGATTTGGGTATGGCTACCAAAGATGCTGCCGCGGCGAAGAGTAAGTCCGAACAGGCGTACGAGATTCTCAAAGACCGCATTGCGGACGGCACCTTCGTTCCGGGGTTTCGGCTCGTCATCGACCAAGTCTCGCGGGAATACGGCATCAGTTCCGGCCCCTGGCGGGAATCGCTGCGGCGCTTGGAGGCCGAGGGCTGGGTCGAGATCATCCCGAACGTCGGCGCCATTGTGCGTCGTTTCGACGGTGGCGCGTGGCAGCGCACCCTTCGACTGCTCTCACGCCTTGAAGGGCTCGCGACCGCGCTCGCGGCGCCGAACCTCACGGAAGCGGACTTCGCCGAAGCGCGTGACCTCAATGAGCAAATGCGCACCGCCCTCAGCAACTTCGACACCGCCACCTTTGGGCAGCTCAATCGCAAGTTCCACTCGGTGCTCTATAGCAAGTGTCAGGATGAGCACCTCAAGAACCTGCTCGATGCCGAGTGGATGCGCATGCAGGTCATTCGTCGATCTGCGTTTTGGGCAGCGCCAGGGCGGGCCCTCGCCGCACTCGATGAGCATGAAGAGATCCTCACGCTCATCGAGTCTGGCGGCTCCTTCGACGAAGTCGAGGCGCTCGCTCGCCAACACGAAGTGAATACGCTCGTCGCAGTCGAGACGAAGGATGTTCAGGCTCGCGTCGCGGAGTTCACGGACTCGTCCGAGCGCTAGCGTCGGGCTGGCTGATGCCCGCCGCAGCACCAATGGCTCACTGAAATCCACAACGGGGTCGGTGGCGAGGCGATAGCCGGTAACTCGGAGACATCGCCTTGCCACAGACCCCAATCGGGATTTCTTTCCGCACAGCGTGGTGAAGATTTGGCGAGCAGCGGTGGCGAGCGCCAGCGCCGCTACGCCCCGGGCCGCTACACGCCGGAACCCTCAGTGCCCTCGGTGAACGGCCGATCAGCAATCACGCCGCGCACGGAGGTGAGCGTGTGCTCTTCAACCTGTGGATTGCTGGTCGCGCCCTTTGGCTCGCCCCACACCACGCTGACCTCAGCACCCTCGATGGCCTTGTCCGCATCCACAACGCCGAGCGAGATCCAACCGCGCACATTGGCGGTGTAGCTCGTGAGTGAGGCGAACCCGATCAAGTTGCCTTGCGCATCCTCAACCCGATCGAACTGCGAACCGGTGTAGAACCCCGCGGGCATCTCAAGGTACTTGTGGCGCTGATCCCCGGGCAGCTCATAGCTGTTGACGATGCGTCCGGCCTCGCCGGGCTGCCACTTGATCCAGACCTTTTTGCGGTGCGGTTCGTCCTTGATGCGCTCGAGCGCCTCGCGGCCGATGAAGTCGTGATCGAAGCGGATCATGCGGTCGTAGCCGAGGTCGTAGGGAGTGAGGTAGTAATCCTCGATGTTGTCGCTCACGAACGAGCCACCGAGTTGCAGGTTCGCTTCGAAAGAGCGTCCCGATTGCCAATCGCGGAAAGCCTGTGTCTCGGGGGAGGAATAGTACGCGGGCAGCGTGTTCGCGATCCAGCCCGATTCGGTGGCGACGGATGCGTATGCTCGGCCGCCGACCTGGCGCACGCCGTATTCGGCTCCGGCTTCGAGGATGGTGTCGCGGACCGATTCGAATTCCTCGTACGGGCCGAAGAACTCGAAACCGGCGAAGCCGCTCATTCGGTGGTTGAGGGCAGTGACCTCGTGCTTGCCCACCTTGAATTTGCCCATCGTGAAGAACGGGATCTCGGGGAGTGGACCGCCGTTGACCTTCTCGTAGATGGGTCCGGCAGTGGGGCCCTGCAACTGCAGGCGGTAAAGCTCACGGCCCTTCTTGTTCTGGATGGTGCGCTCATCGCGGCGGATCGTGACGTCGTAGCCGCCGGTTTCGGCCTGAAACTGCACCCAGTTGAGCGCGGGTGGGCGGCCAACGATCCGAACGTGGTTGTCACCGATTGCGAAGAGGATCGCGTCGCCGATCATGTTGCCGTCGGGGCCGACCGCGATGAGTTGCTTCGCTTTCATCGCGCGGAATCCCTTGAAACCGTTCGCGCCGACGCGACTCAGTAGTGGGATCACGTCCGGCCCCTCGACCACGAGGTCGGTCATGTGGTGTGAGAGGTCCATGAGCGCGGCAGACTCGCGCCACGCGGTCTGCTCATCGCGCCAGTTCGTGAATTCGGCGGCGATTGGGAAGGGGAACGTGCCGCTACGGCCCGAGCGCAGCAACTGCAGTGGCCCGCCGGCGCTGTCGATCTCGTGCTGCAGGCTCGTTGTTTCTCGCTGAAGTGTCGTCATTGCATCACCTTTCGTGCTTACCGCATCGTTGCGGGCTGCAGCCAGAGTATCAGGAGGCTGAAACAATTGAAAGGGATTGAAATGGTGGATTGCTTGGTGCGAGCGTATTGGCGAAGGATCGGCGGCGTAAAAAATCCCGATCGGGGTCTCAGAGCAAGCGATGGCACCTAAATAGGCGACATCGTCCTGTTCAGGACCCCGTTCGGGATTTTCTGTCGGGGAGCGCGAGCTTGAGCAGACCTTCGGAGGGGAGAACGCGAGCGGCTGCGCTACGACGGGAGCTGCGCTACTGCTCGGGCTGCGTTGATACGTGCTACTGCGGGAGTTGGGCTACTGCGCGAGCGGCTGCGCTATTGCGGGAGTTGCGCGAGCAGCGCCTTCCCGTAGTCGTTGCCATTGGGATGGCGCAGCGTTGCGTGCACATGGAAGCGCGCGGGGGTGCGGTTGCTGAGCCAAACGCCAGCGTGGTGGTCGAGTTCCGCAAGAATCACCGGGCTGTGGATGCGTAGGTACGAGGGTGTCGAACCATCCGTTGCGCCGTACCACGACACATGGGTCTCGCCGACGTGCTCGTCGTACTCGGCGAGCGTGCGCTCGAGCTGTTCCGGTCGCAGCAGTCCGTAGAAGTCGCGCACGATTTCGCGCACGAACTCGCGCTGCGAGTCATCAAGTTCGGTCACCAGGATGCCCTCATACGGCACCACGCGGTTGTCGCGGAAGGCTCCGGCAACGTGACGTTCGTCGGCGGGGTGGATGCGGTCATCCGGCATCGCTTCGTCAAGCACCGATTCGTAGACAACGGCCCGCTCGCGCTGCGCGTCGGTGAAGGAGCTTGCGAGCCCGAGCGCGAGCCGTTCGCGCTGCTCGAAAATCGGTGGATGCGCATCCTCGGAAAGCGCGGGCTCGGCGCCGAGGAACACCGGTGCACAGACCTCGCGACCGCCGACGAACACGAAATTGAGCGCCACGTGGTGCCCGAACAGCTGCCAGCCCCACGGCTTCGAAGTCGACGGTTCTCCGTAGATCGCGAACCAGTAGCTCTCATCGTTCATGAGCTGCGGTAACTGTGTGAGCTCGCCGAGGAAGCCATTGAGCGCCATCGCTTCGCGAACGCGCTCGTATCCCTCGGCGCTCAGCGACGCGCGCATCAGGTCGTGAATCCGCGCGACCTGCGCATCCGTCAACTCCTCCATGCGCAGCCCGATCCGCTTGAACACGAACTCCGGGTTGCTCCAACCGCGCCACTCCGGCGCGTTGAGGTCGTAGCTGACCGTGTCACGCTCGGCGGGGGACAGCGCATCCAAAATTGCCCTGCCGGCCTCGACCGGTTCGGATGCGTTGGGCTCGGCAGGCGACGGCAGGCGATAGAGGCCTTCCCGTCGCGTGCCGGCCGTGGTGATCCCGACAAACGGCTCGCGGTAGAGTCCGTCCCAATACTCGAGCAGATTGCGGAGGAAATCGGCTTGCTGGCGATCAGCAGTGAACTCCTCGTAATCCATTTCGCGGTAGTTGCTCACGATCGGGTCGTCGAGGTCGTACACGAACTCGCGATAGTCCGTCTCGGGGAGGGCAATGGCCTCGCCGGTTCCCTTCGTGCGGTCGGTGGAGAAGAACTCGTCGATGTCGTTCGACATGGGATCACCTCGGTAGCTAGTTTGTGGATGCGGTTGTGCCGGGGTTGTCGGTTCAGCGCGCGCTAGTCCGGCGGCGTTGGTCGACGGAGCCAGTGCTAGATCGGCAGGTTGAAGAGGCGCTTGGCGTTGCCTGCGAAGAGCAGGTCGCGGTCCTCGTCGGAGACCTCGATCTCGTTCTGGATGAAGTCGACACCCTGGCTCATCCAGCTGTAGAACACTGGGAAGGACGATCCGAAGAGGTAGTGGTCGGCGCCCGACACCTTGATGGCGGCCTCGACCTGGTCTTTGCCCCAGGAGTGCGGGTGGGTCATGTCGAAGAAGATGTTCTCGCGCATGTACTGCTGGATCTTCTCGCCGCCGGTGGGGTCGAGGCGCTGCATGGCCTCCTTCTTCTGCGGCTTCTTTGGGGTGAGGAGGTTGGCGTTTGCGAACCAGTTACCGCCGAACATCGTGTGGATGAACTTCAGCCCCGGCAGCTCGTCGAACATCCCGCTGAACAGCTCACGACCGACCGCGGTGGCCTGATCAGAGATGCGGCCGAACTCGCGGCGCAGGTTCGTGTATTCGAGGATCGACTTGTACTCGACCGGCAGCGGCGTGTGGTGGACGACGACCGGAACGTTCAGCTTTTCGATCTCGCGCAGGTATGGGCGGAATGCCTCGTCGTCAAGATAGAGCTGGCCGTAGTGGCAGGCAAGCTGCACGCCGACGAAGCCGAGTTCTTCGACGCAACGCTTGAGTTCGTCAACGTTTTCCTGGCGGTCCCACGGCGGCACGCACGCGGTGGCGAAGAGGCGTCCGCCTGAGCGCTCGACGATGGATGCGGCATTGTCATTGACGGCCTTGCAGGTCTCGAGGTCGAGCCATTCCTGCCATACCGGAACGCGCATGATGCCGTAGTCGACGCCCGCTTCATCCATTGCGGCGAGCTTCGCTTCGACCGAGTAGTCGCCTTCGACGTAGTTGAGGTTGGGGTAGCCCTTGGGCTTTTCGAGTACGAGCTGCTGCTTGCCGTTCTCCATCTCGATGACGCTGGCGATCTCGCCAAAGCCGCGAGGAGCGCTATTGAGGAAGCCGTTGAGGATCTTCTTGTTCGAGAACAGGTCTTCCGGGAGGTGGTGGATGTTGATGTCAACAACAGTCATGGGTGTCTCCAATTCCTGGTGGAGTGCGCCCTCGCACTCGCGGTACAGTTATCCTGCAAGAAATCCTAAAGGAAATCAAGTAATAAAAACACACATGGAATCTTTTAGGATTTACCCTTAGGATCGGGACGTGATTCCGGAACGCATTCGAGGAGGAGTGTTTATGGCTGACCTGATTGAGCGTGACGTCACCTACACGGCGGCAGGCGACAACGAAGCGACAGCATTGCAAGGGATGCTCATCGCACCGAGCGGGGCCGCGAACGGTCCCGGAGTCGTGCTCATTCACGACGCCTTCGGGCTCGGTGAGCAGATGATCGAGACCGCGAGGTCGCTCGCCGCATCCGGTATTTCTGTGTTGCTTGCGGATGTGTGGGGCGACCGAGCGCTGCCTGGCCAGGAGGAGATCGGGCAGTACATCGGTGCGATGAAGGAGAACCCCGAGTTGTGGCAGGCGCGCATCGCGGCCGCGCACGATGCCGCCCGCGAGCAGCCCGAAATCGACCCGGCGCGACTCGCGAATATGGGCTATTGCTTTGGCGGCGCATCCGCGCTGGAATACCTGCGACTTGACGGTCGGGTCATCGCAACCGTCGCTGTGCATCCCGGCCTCGACCTCGTCGAGTTCGACTGGCAGCCACGTGAGGCACGCGTGCTCGTCACCCTGGGCGCAATCGACCCCATGGCTACGGCAGAACACCGTGCACAGTTCGATGCGGCTTTGTCGGATGCGGGGGTCGATTGGGAGCTCGACCTCTACAGTCACACGAAACACGGCTACACGAGCGAGGGTGCGAAATTCGCGCCAGAGAACCCCGTCATCGGCTACCACGAGCGCAACGCCAAGCGCACGAAGGATCGCTACGAAGCGTTCTTCCGCGAGATCTTCCCGGAACTGCGCCCGACTAACTAAGCCAGTCAATCTGCGTCGGCGCGGCCTAATCACGACAACCGACCCGTCGCATCCACCACCCCAAACCACCCCAATCGACTAAGGAGTCGACCATGAAGATTGCCATCATCGGCGCCGGGCCCGCGGGCCTCGCCGCAGCCTTGCGCCTGCACCAGCAGGGATTCTCGCCCGTTATTTACGAGCGGGTCCGTGAAATCAAGCCACTCGGCGTCGGCCTCGACATCAAGGTCTACGGCGTGCGCGAACTCGAGGAACTCGGACTGCTCGAAGAATTCGAAGCGATCTCGAATGAAGCGGTCGACTCGATCTTCTACAACAACCACGGCCAGGAGATCTACGCCGAGAAGTGTGGCAAGCACATGGGCTATGTGCACGACCAGCGCTTCGTGCACCGCGGTTACCTGCAAATGCTGCTGTACCGCACCGTCATCGAGCGCCTCGGCGAGGATGCGATCCAGCTCGGCGTCGGCCTCGAGCGTTACGAAAACACCGACAGCGGTGTGAAGCTCCACCTCGAAACCCGTGACGGCGAGACGATTGAGCGCGAGGTCGACGTGCTCATCGGCGCCGACGGCATTAAGTCGGTGGTGCGCGCGCAAATGCACCCGACCGAGTCTTCGCCGAAGTTCTCGGGTATCCGGATGTACCGCGGTGTGACGGTCATGGACCCGTACCGCGATGGCCACACGATTCTCCACATTGGCGCGCCTCGCATCGCCTCGATGATCGTCTACCCGCTGCACCTCGACTACGAAGGCACCGGCAAGACGCTCGTGAACTGGGTCGTCGAGACCGAGGGCGAGGAAATGTACGAGGACTGGAACACCCCCGGTGATGTCAATGACCTCATTCCGCTCTTTGACGACACGAAGCTGCCCTTCCTCGACGTCCAGCAAATGCTGCGCGACGCGAAAGAGGTCTATGTGTACCCGCTCGTTGACCACGATCCGCTCGATCGCTGGGTCGACGGCAACGTTGTGCTCATCGGTGATGCTGCGCACGCGATGTACCCGCGCGGTGGCAACGGTGCCTGCCAGTCGATCGTCGATGGCAAGGTCATCGCCGAACGGCTCGCCGCGAACCAAGACAATCCCGCAACCGGGTTGCAGGAATTCGAAGACGCACGCCGCGAGGGCGTGAACCGCCTCGTGATGGCAAACCGTGGCGAGGCCTACGAGGTCGTTCGCCGTCTCGTGCAAGATCGCACCGACGCGAAGCGCTTCGACGACATCGAAGAGGTGCTGCCGATGGAAGAAGCCGACAAGATCTTCAGCCACTACCACGGCCTCGCGGGCCAACCACGACCGGGATACGAAGACGGCGAGACCACCGGCTTCCGCACCTGGGAAGTCGAAGACTCATGGGAGGTCCAGAATGCCGCAACCCGCTGACTCCAGCGTGCGCGAAAATGCAGCGGGCGTGCAGCCGGCCGGCCCCGAGCTGCGACGTGAGATTGAAGCCGTCGAGGCCGAGCGCATCCGTGCCTTGATCGAAATCGACCTCGACGCGCTCGCGGAGATTTACCACGAATCGCTCGTGCACATTCATGCCCCCGGCGTGCGCCACACGAAGGACATGTTGCTCGAGCACACCCGCACTCGGCAGGCGTATCGCGAGATCGAGCGCGGCGAGTTGACGATTACCTCGGTGGCTGATGGCGTCGTGGTGGTCACCGGATCGATTCGCAATCGACTCGGGAACCCCGATGGCAGCGAGCGAGTTGTCGAAGGAATCGTCACCCAGGTGCTGCACCGAGATGAGGATGCGCGGTGGCGGTTCCTGAGCTTCCAGCTCACGCCGTTCGGCGAAAAGGTCTGGGGCGACTTGCCTTCGGAAAAAGACGCCGCAGCCGACGCAGATCGCTAGTTCAACACAGACAGCCCAACACAGACGCCTGAGCCAATACAGACGCCAAAGTCAACACAGACGCCTGATCCAAAACCGATGCCGTGTGACGCGGCGACTGAATCTATTACGCACTAAGAGGAGCGAAGAATGAAGCTTGCCCGATTCCGCAGTGGCAATCCCGGTGGCACTGGCGCAGGAGCCGTGCGCGTGGGCCGCGTCGATGGCGACACCATCACCGACCTGACCGACCTCGTCGGTGACTCGCTGCGCGCGGTTCTGAGCGACCTGTCGGAACGTGCCGAGGAAATCAAGGCACACGAGGGCGAGACCTTCGCGCTCGCGGACGTGACGCTCGAAGCGCCGATCGACACGCCACAGAAGTACCTCGCAATTGGCATGAACTACGCCGAGCACGCGAAGGAAGCGGCGGCCGACGGCATCCCAACGCCAAAGAACCAGTTCTGGTTCAACAAGCAGGTGTCATGCATCAATGCCCCGAATGGGGATGTGGTGCGCCCGGCCGTGAGCGACAAGCTCGATTACGAGGCCGAACTTGGCGTCGTAATCGGCAAGGAATGCAAGAACGTGACGCGCGAAAACGCGGCGTCGGTGATCGCCGGATATCTCGTGACGAATGACTTCTCGGTGCGTGACTGGCTGCAGAAGCGCTCGCCGACCTTCACGCTCGGCAAGTCCTTCGACACGCACGGGCCGATCGGTCCGTGGCTCACGACCGCCGACGAGATCGCGGACCCGCATAACCTGCGCATTCGGCTCTCGGTCAACGGCGAGGAGCGGCAAAACGACCTCACGAACGACATGATCTACGACATCTTCGACCAAATTGAAGAGCTGTCGACTGTAATGACGCTCAACCCGGGCGACATAATTGCGACCGGGACACCGAAGGGAATTGGTGCGCCCAAGGGGCAGTTCTTGGCGCCCGGGGATGTCGTCGAGACCGAGATTGAGGGGCTTGGAACGCTGCGGAACACGGTGGTGTCGAGTGATGCCTAGCAGTCCTTGTGCATTGCAGTTCTCGCACGCTTAGGTTGCAAGTATTGCAATGCACGATTCACACTGAGGGATTACAATTTATTTCATCTGGAATATCTTTTCGGATTTGAAAAGCGATTTGGCATGATGCAAGGAGGCACTGATGCCGCGCAACAAGAAACCCCTTCTGCGACTGATCGCTCCACTTCTGGGCGCAGCGCTGGTACTCACCGGCTGCTCAGGTGGTAGCGGTGGTACAGATAACACGGGCCCTGAAGCGGAAGCGGCGACGCTCCGCGTGAACTTCAGCGGATTCCCCGAGAACTGGACGCCGGGACAGGAAATGGAAGGCGGATTGCTGCGCGTTCCATACGAAACTCTGCTCGCGCCGGGCGAAAACGGTCACGCCGAACCGTTCCTAGCGTCCGACTATGAGCTCGAGCCGGAATCGCTCACTCTCACGCTCCAGGAGGGCGTCACCTTCCACGACGGCGAACCCTTCAACGCGGAAGCGGTGAAAGTGAACGTCGAAACGGTGCAAGCCGGCGCGACTGTGTGGTCCGGGAGCTTCGCAACGATTGAATCCATCGATGTTGTAGACGACTACACGGTGAAATTCAATCTCTCGGAGCCCTCGCCATCGCTCCCGACCGTGTTGACAACTCGTGCGCTTCCCATCGCGAGCCCGAAGGCGATTGCGGACGGCACGATCGCCCAGACTCCGGTTGGTACTTCACCCTGGGCCTACGATGACTCGCTGTCGATCGTGGGAACGAAACTCTACTTCGGGGCATTCGCCGAGTATTGGGGTGAGAAACCGGGATTTGCGAATGTAGAAATCTTCGGTATCAACGAGTCGGAAGCGGCTGCGGCAGCGCTCACCAATGGTGAGATTGACCTCTCGGATGTTGAGGACAGCGTGTTGCCAAACTTCGAGGGCACCGATATCCAAACCTTCGATTATCCCGCGATCCGCAATAACCTCATCTTCTTTGATCGTGGGGAGGGGGGACTCTTCGAATCGCAGGAGCTGCGTCAGGCCATCTGCACCGCGATTAACGTCGACGAGGCCGCGAACGTAATCGGGAAGATTACGCCCGTTTCGCAGCACTTCGCTGAGGGCGAGCTAGGGCACAACCCGGATATCGCCGGTTACCCGTTTGACCTCGATAACGCGCAAGCGCTCTATGCCGAAGCTGGCAGCCCGAGCGTGAGTTTCGAGATTGCGGCAGCCCCGTACAACGAGCAGCAGATCAGCATCTACATGGACCAGGCGAGCCAGATTGGTGACTTCAGCGCAACGGTGTCGTCGATGCCGCCGCCGCAGTTCGCAAGTGTCTGGGCAAGCGGTCAGTACCCCGCCGGCCTCGCTGCGAACGACGAAATGACACCTTATGACTGGTACCAATCGTGGTTCGCCGCGGATGCGGCCGGTAACCCCTCCGGCACCGAAAGCGAAGCGCTCAAGACCGCTGCGGATGAGGCAATCGCGGCCGGTGACAGTGAGGAAGCGACCGAGCTCTGGGGCACAGTAACCCAGATCATTTCGGACGAGGCGCTGACCTGCGCACACGCGCAGAGCGCTGAGACCATTGCGTATAACTCCACGACCGTGAGCGGCATTGATGCCCCCGCGGAACCGTGGGAAGCGCAGTCGGTCAATTACCGTGACCTTGTCCCCGCGAGCTAACTAGGGCGCCTTCGCGCTCACGAACATCTCCCTTGGGGGTTGCGGAATCCACGACGGATTCCGCAACCACCAAGGGAATCGCATCACGACACTGTTGAAGGTGCCCCACAATGTTGAAACTCATCATCACTCGTGTCGCCCTGGCGGTGCCACAACTCATCATTCTTTCGCTGCTCGCCTTTTGCATCACGTACATGGTGCCGGGGAGCCCTGCGGCGGCAATCCTGGGCGCCGCCGCGACCCCCGAATCCATCGCGACACTCGAGGCACAACTCGGCCTCGACCGGCCATTCTTTGAACGGCTCATCGAGTGGTACGGTGGCGTTCTCCAGGGAGACTTCGGGCGTTCATTTGCGACCGCTCGTCCGGTGACCGATATGCTCGGTGAGCGACTCCCCGCCACCTTTTCACTGATGATCGGTGGCACCATCATCGCGCTGATCCTGGGTGTCGCCCTCGGCATCATCGGTGGCACCAAGCCCGGCTCCATCCGCGACCGCATCAGCACCGCAATTGCGTCAATCACGATGTCGATTCCCGAGTTCTGGCTCGGTATCATCCTGATGCTCATCTTCGCGGTTCAATTGGGCTGGCTTCCGGTCATCGCCTGGGTACCAATCGACCACGACTTCTTCGGCTGGCTGCAAGGAATCATCCTGCCTTCGCTCGCGCTCGGGATCACCGGCGCCGCGCTCATCGCAAGGCAGACGAGAACCGCAATGGCGAGCAATATGTCCGCTCGCTATATCGACTCCCTGACCGCTGCGGGCGTGCCTCGCAACCGGCTCATCTTCAAATACGGCTTTAAGAACGCGCTTGTCCCGGTGCTCTCTTCAACCGGAATCACGATCAGCATCATGCTCGGTGCGAGCTTCGCGATCGAGAAGGTGTTCTCGATCCCGGGAGTTGGCTCGGTATTGATCCGAGCGGTCTCGGGCAAAGACTTCGCGCTCGTGCAGGGCGGTGTCTTGCTCATCGCGACGATCATCATCGTCGTCAACCTGATCCTTGACATCGCGTACGGCATTATCAACCCGAAGGCACGACCAGAATGAGCCAAACAGCTACGACCAATATCCTGACCGGTGCGGCCCCCGCGCAGCGTCAGGCAAGTAATTCGGGCCGTGTCATCGCGCGAATGATCAAGCAACCGGCCACGGTGACCTCGCTGATCTTCATCGCATTCGTCATCGCCATTGCGATTGCGGCACCGCTGCTCGCTCCATACGACCCGAACCAGACGCACTATGACGCAGTCTTCGCACCGCCCTCTTCGGAGTTCCTACTCGGCACCGACGACATGGGTAAGGATGTGCTGAGCCGGCTCATGTTCGGTGCTCGGGCCGTGCTCACGGTCGCCTTGGGAGCCGTCGCCGTCGCGGTCATTATCGGTGTTCCGCTCGGCCTCATCTTCGGCTTCCTCGGTGGCTGGTGGGACCGGATCGGGATGCGCTTCGTCGACATGCTGCAGTCCCTCCCGGGAATGCTCATCGGACTCGTTGTCGTCACAATCCTCGGTCGCGACGTCTTCATTCTGATGTTCGCGATCGGGCTCATCTTCTCGATGGCATTTGCGCGGCTTACTCGCGCAATCGTGCTCGTGGAACGCACCAAGCCGTACGTCGAGGCCGCTGAAGTTGCGGGGCTTTCCACCGGACAGCAGATCTTTGGCCAAGTGCTGCCGAACCTCGTGGGACCGCTCATGACGCAGGCAATGGTCTACTTCGGTTCGGCGATCATGATCGAATCGGCGATGAGCTTCCTGAGTATCGGTCTACCAGCGGAATCGGTCTCGTGGGGTCAGATGCTCAGTCTTGCCGTCGATAACCAAAACGTGGCGCAACACCTGTCTTGGCCTCCAGGTCTGGCGATCGTGTTGACGGTCCTTGCCTTCAACGTATTCGGCGACGGCTTCAACGATGCGCTTACCGGGGAGCGTCGTCGCAAACCGAAGCGCGTTGCGCAGCCAAAGATTGACCCGAAGAACGTCAGCACCGCTACCTCCGCCATCCCAGAGCCAACCGTCGATGCTGAACTTGCGCTCGACGCTCGCGAGGTGACTGTTGGCCTCGGCGGTACGGGCAGGAGCGAACCCACCAATATCGTCAAAGCGGCGACCCTCAACGTTGCCAAGGGCGAGATCGTCGGCTTGCTTGGCGAATCCGGTTCGGGAAAGTCGACCTTCGCACGCGCAGTGCTCGGGATGCTCCCCGCGGGTACGTGGCTCGCCCACGGCTCGATCAAGCTCGACGGCGTTGAAATCGCGGGCGCCAATGCGAGTCAACTGCGGAAAGTTCGGGGCACCAAGATCGGCGCCGTGTTCCAGGACCCGATGACGGCACTCTCACCCGTGCACACCGTTGGGACCCAGCTCATCGAACCCCTTCGCATCCACAAGGGAATGTCGAAGAAGCGAGCCCGTGAACGCGCAGTCGAACTCCTTGACCGGGTCGGTGTGCGCAACGCCGCAAGCCGACTTGACGACTACCCGCACCAGTTCTCTGGTGGAATGGCGCAGCGCGTAGCGATTGCCATGGCGCTCGCGGCAGAACCCGACCTCTTGATCGCTGACGAGGCGACGAGCGCGCTCGATGTGACCACGCAGAGCCAAGTGCTCGACCTGATCATGGACCTGCGCGACGAGTACGGAATGGGTGTGCTCATGATCACACACAGCCTCGGCGTCGTTGCCGAAGCCTGCGACCGTGCCGCGATCATGTACCGAGGCAATCTCGTCGAAACCGCGGACGTGAAGTCCCTCTTCGAGCAGCCCGAGCATCCCTATACCGAGGCGCTACTCGCGGCGAACCCGCTCAATGCGGACACGAGTGGACGCCTGCCCATCATCGACGCCGAACGTCGTGCCACAATCGACGCAGTCGTCGCCGAAGACGAGACGAACCGGAGCGTGAAATGATCGCCGCAACCACACACGAAAAGTCGACCTCGTCCCAGCCCCCGCTCTTGCGTGTGCGCAACCTCGTGGCGGGGTATCCCAAGCAAGCCAATATCTTTGGCGGAACGAAGATCGTGCCAGCGATTCACGACCTCACTTTCGACATTCACCGCGGCGAGACCCTCGCGTTCGTTGGGGAGTCGGGGTCGGGGAAGAGCACGACCGGTCGTGCGGTGCTGCGATTGCTGCCGGTGGCGAGCGGATCGATCGAGTTCGAGGGGCAAGACATCGCGCAGTGGGGTCGGCGCACGCCGCTCGATTATCGCAAGCAAGTGCAGGCGGTGTTCCAGGATCCATCGGCCTCGCTCAACCCACGCCATCTCATCGCGCACTCGATCGAACTACCACTTCGCCGACACGGGGTGAGCTCGGCGAAAGAACGACGCCGCAAGATCGACTGGGCGATTGACATGGTGGGACTACAGCGTGACCACCTCAACCGCTTCCCGAACGAGCTCTCGGGCGGTCAGCAGCAGCGCGTCGCGATTGCGCGGGCGCTCGTGCTCGACCCGAAGTTGGTCGTCTGCGATGAGGCAGTGAGCGCACTTGACCTCTCGACGCAGGGGCAGATCATCAATCTCCTCGCCGATCTGCAGGACGAGACTGGAATGAGCTACCTCTTTATTGCCCACGACCTCGGGCTCGTCCGGCACATCGCCGATCGCGTTGGCGTCATGAATCAAGGCCACCTCGTCGAGCTTGGAGAGACCGAATCGCTGTTCAAGAATCCGCAGGACGAATACACGAAACGTCTGCTCGACGCGACCCCCGCATCCACCCCGATCGGCCGGGATGCTCGGCGGGCCGCCCGGGTGGCAGAGCGTGAGCGGACTCGCGCGGAACTCGTTTCGAAAGCCTAGGGGCGCGACGCCGTGGACAGATTCGCGAATATGCGCACTTTCGTGACCGTCGCTCGTGCGAGTTCGTTCACGGCGGCGGCGGATGAGCTCGGCATCTCGCCATCGCTCGTGTCGCGACAGGTTGCTGCGCTCGAAACAGACCTCGGTGTTCGTCTTGTAAATCGGACGCCGAGAACCCTCCAACTCACCGAAGCAGGGACCGAATACGCGAAATTTGCCAACCGCATCCTGAAAGAAATCGAATCACAGCACTCACGGCTGGCCGAAAAGAAGGATGCGGAAGAGGGCAAGATCTCGATCATCAGCCCGAAGTGGATCGGCTTGATCGACCTCGGCAAGGCGATCGGCGACTATCTACGGGATCACCCGAATACGCAGGTGCATTTTGAGCTCGGCGGACTCTCCGATCGCATCTACGACTTCCTCGACCGCGGTTTTGATGTTGCGTTTCACGCCCGGGATCTGCGTGACTCGCGGGTGCGCGTGCGCCGCATCACTGACCTTGAATTTGCGCTCGTGACTTCTCGCGAATACCTCGCCGAACACGGTGCGCCGGAGACGGTTGCCGATTTACGACAGCATCCGCTCGTTACGCACAGTAGCGATACCTCGTGGAAATTTGTGACCGACGGCGAATCGAAACCGTTCAATATTCAGAAGCCGTTTGCGCAGACGAACGCCTATACCGTGATCGGCGACTTTTTGCTCGCCGGTCGGGGAGTGGGCGTGATCCCGCGTGGACTCGTGCGTAGTTCTCTCGAAGCGGGCGACCTCGTCGAGCTCTTGCCGGACACTCCGATCGAATCGCGCACCTTGTACGCAGTGCAGAGCCCCGGCCCGCAGTCCTCGGCGCGGGTGACCGGGTTCATCGACTTCATGGTGGAGTGGTACCGGAGGCAGTCGGCGGCGACTACGACTGCGGTGTGACTGCCGCCCGTCGGAAATCTGCCCGCCAGCCGGTGACTTTGGTGCGGGTGGTGTCCTGACGCCAACCGGTGACTTTGGTGCGCGTGGTGTCCTGACGCCAGCCGGTGACCACCGGAAACGCGGTTTACTACCTTCAGGAAAGTGGCATAGTGCGTTTCGGGTGGTACGCGGGATGAGGCGTCGGGGCCGGTGGGTTGTCGAACGCGAGGTGTCGCCGCCACCTCAACGGGTGACCACCTGAAACGCGGTTTACTACCTTCAGGAAAGTGGTACAGCGTGTTTCGGGTGGTACGCGGGATTGAAAAAGACCGGGCTGCAGCGTCGAGAGGCGTAGGCGGCAGGGATGCGGCGTCAAACGCGCTACATCTGCTGCCGCACAACCTTGGGCGTCCTGAACGCCATGATGAGGTAGGCAATCAGGCACGCCAAGACAAGCCCCGCGAACGTGAAGGCGCCGACGCCAACCGCATCCACGTTCAGCCCCAGCACCCGACTGGCGAATGACCGGTAGCCGGAGTCATCAGGAGAGTCGGTTCCGTCGCCGATAAACATCGAGAGCAAGAACGTCAGCGGAATCGTGATGAGGTTCAGGATGGCCGACACCGTTGGTAGCGCACGGGCGCGCCGGACGTAGACGGGAATCAACGTGAGGCCGCAATCGACCCAGTGGAGGATTACCCACGCTGGGCCGACGAAGAGGACCAAGATCACGGTCACAAAACCGAGCTCTTGTCCGAGGAAGAGCCCGCGCCCGAAGATCAGCAGCGTTGCGGTAATGAGCGGCGTCACCCACTGAAACCAGAACACGAACTTACCGATTCCGCTCGCGGGCGGGCGCGGTGATGTGAACTGCTGATACCCCGGCGCCCCGGGAGAGACGTGGGGCCCCGGTGGCTGTTGCGGAAATGGCCCGTTCGCGTTGCCGTACATCGGTCCATTGTTTCGCGGCGCTCGCGTGAAATCGTGACCCTGCAGTCGCATTCGGGAACGGGTTCAGTTGTACGAGGGATGCACTTGCGACTAGGTTCTTGCCATGGATCAGCTTCAGAGCATTCTCGACTCGATCAGCAGCTTCGTCTGGGGACCCTGGCTCCTCATCCCGCTGCTGCTCGGCACCGGTATTTTTCTCACGGTGCGTTTGCGCTTCATCCAGCTGCGGAAGCTCGGTCCGGCCCTCAACCTCGGACTCATCCGCCGGCAAGATGACACCGAGGGTGGCGATATCTCGCAGTACCAGGCGCTCACAACCGCGCTCGCGGCGACGGTCGGGGTTGGCAATATCGTCGGCGTCGCAACGGCCATCGCGATTGGCGGCCCCGGCGCGCTGTTCTGGATGTGGGTGACCGGGCTCTTCGGCATGGCCTCGAAATACGCTGAAGCGTTCCTCGGCGTGCGATTCCGTAAGACGGATGCGAACGGTAACAAGTCCGGCGGGCCGCAGTATTACCTCGAACGGGGAATCAAGGGGCCGATTGGTCGCTTCCTCGCGATTTGGTTCGCGGTGTTTGCCGTCCTCGCGAGCTTCGGTATCGGCAATATGACCCAGGGCAATGCGGTCGCCGCGCAGCTGCAGGGCGTATTCAATATCGAGCCGTGGGTGACCGCCATTGTGCTCACTGTCCTGATCGGACTCGTACTGCTTGGCGGCATCAAGTCGATTGGAAAGGTGACCGCCGCATTCGTGCCGGTCATGATCGTGCTCTACATCGTCTTCGGCATGGTCGTGCTCATTGCGAACGGCCCGGCACTCCCCGGCGCACTCGCCCAGGTCTTCACCATGGCCTTCACCGGCGCGGATCCCGTTGCAGGTGGCTTCGCGGGATCCGCCATCATGCTCGTCTTGCAAATGGGTGTCGCACGCGGCATCTTCTCGAACGAGTCCGGGATGGGGTCGGCAGCAATCGCTGCGGCCGCTGCGAAGACCACACACCCGGTGCGACAGGGACTCGTGTCAATGACGCAGACGTTCATCGACACGATCATCGTCGTATCCTTCACGGGCCTCACGATCGTCGCGACCGGCGTGTGGGAGACGGGGAACGCGAACGGCGAAGCGGGGCTCATGACCTCGCACGCGTTCTCCTCGGCGCTCGGCGAGTGGGGCGGCGTGATCGTGTCGCTTTCGATCGCGTTTTTTGCGTTCTCCACGATTCTCGGCTGGGCCTACTACGGCGAGCGCTGCATGGAGCGGCTCTTCGGCGTGAAATCCGTCCCGCTTTATCGCATTGTGTTCACCGCGGTGGTGTTCATCGGATGCACGGTGCCGCTGGCGCTCGTGTGGACCTTCGCGGACATCATGAACGGGCTCATGGCGCTGCCAAACCTCATCGGCCTCATCGCGCTCTCGGGACTCATCGCTCGCGAAACCAAGCACTATCTCGACCACGACCCGAAGCTGCGAGCCACCCCATCCGAGATCGACGAGTTTATGGAAGGGCACGAGCGTCACGACCAGGACGTTGAGCCCTCGCGAACCTAGCGATTCGCGCCGTCGCACGCATCCAAGCCTCAACGCGAAGCGCCGGTCCGCTCAGGGGACCATTCGGAGATCGGCACTGGATGTCCAGCCCGCTACCCGGTTTCTTTCGGGCTCGACGACGAACATGGGCGTGAGACAACACCCATGTCTCGAAACGTGCGAGAGAGGATTTCAACGATGAACACATCTGCCGGATCATTTGAGAACACTGCAGCACAAGACACACCACAGGACGAAGTGCTCGAAAGCGCTGACCAGATCGACGACACCGACGACCGAGTGTTACAACGCACCGCGAAGCACCTCGCCGACCGGTATGACGGAGTTTTCTCGCAGGACCTTGTTGAGCGGTATGTCTACGAGTCGTACATGACGCTGCACCGCAACGCTCGAGTGAAGAAGTTTGTCGCATCGCTCGCTGGAAACTTTGCCGAAAGCCGGTTGCGCGCGCTCGCCTACGCGACGGGCAAACTCGAGCGGCCCAAGCCGCAGGTGCTGTTCGTTTGTGCGGAGAATGCGGGACGCTCACAGCTCGCGGCAGCGGCACTCACCGAGCTTGCCGGTGACGATGTTGAAGTGCGCTCGGCAGGCTCCCGGCCTAGCGAAGACCTCTATCCCGAGGTCGTCAAACTCCTGCAAGAGCGCGGCGTCGACCCCGAAACGATCTATCCGAAACCGCTAACCGACGACATTGTGCGCGGCGCAGACTATGTCGTGTCGATGAGTTCTTACGAGGATTTGCCGCCGTATCCGGGCCAGACGTTCTTCGAATGGGATATGCAAATCCCGCGCGACGTAACGCGCGCCAACGTCGAAACCGTCTTTGAGGATGTGAAGATCCGCGTCGAGGGATTGTGGCAAGAGATTCACGCGAAGTGGCGGGCGGACGAACCGGATATTGACGAGCCAGAGGTTGACCAGACAGAGATTGACCAGGCCGCGGCTGGGTAACTCGCGGAGTCGTGGCCGGCCGACAAGCGGCGAGGCTATGGGGTCGAAGTTAGGGGGTCGAGGACACGACCCCCGACGGCACTGATCCATTGAAGAGTTCGGTGACGGTGACGAGGACGAACCCGCGATCATGCAGTCCATCGATGATCGCGGGTGCCGCCTCGACCGTGTCATCGTGAATCGAGTGCATGAGCACGATCGACCCAGGTTTGGGCGAGTTGATCGCATCCTGCGTGAGCGCTTCGACGCCCGGCTTTTGCCAGTCGAACGTGTCGTGATCCCACATCACCACCGGCATACTGATTTCTGCGAGGACTTGGTTGTTATACGCGCCATACGGCGGTCGAAATAGCGTCGGCGCGGTCCCGGTGACCCCTGAAATGGCGTTCTGCGTGCGATCGATTTGGCTTCGTACTTCGTCGGGCTTGAGCGTCGTGAAATCGGGATGGTTCCAGCTGTGGTTGGCGAGTTCGTGCCCCTCATCGTGGGTTCGCTGCACGATATCCGCGTTCGAGGACACGAGATTGCCGAGGAAGAAGAAAGTTGCGAGGGCGTCGCGTTCGGCGAAGGTGTCGAGCAGCGTGCTCATCGCCGGATTGGGACCGTCGTCATAGGTGATTGCCACGCACGGCAATAGCGTGCAATCCGGGGAAGCCGTTACGGGGTGGTTGGTTTCATTCGCTTGCCAAGGCGTCTCGTTCGCAAGGTCGTCGAGCAGTGCTTGTCCCGTTTCGTTGAGCACCGGTGCGATTGCTTCCGGCGTGAAGCGGATGCGATCGTGATTCTCGGGGTCATCTCGGCCGGGCAGCGAGTCGAGTTCGGCGCTGTTCAGGCCTCCCGGTACGTCGAGCACGAGCGAACCATCCGGTTGCAAGACTGCAGCATCGAGTGCGGATTGAAACTGTTCTCGTGATTCTGGGTTGGGGGATGCGGGGCCACCGGTGGGCCAGAGCGTCAGCGCTCCCGACTCGAGACGTACTGCTTTTACCGCTTCGTTCCAGAGCGAATTCTCGGCCTGTTCGTCGAGATCGAACAGTTCCGTAGCGGCATATGCGGTGTCTGCGGCTACGTCGTAATAGGTCGTTGACACCTGATCCGTACCTTCTGCATCAACGGTTCGCCAACGTATCCCGAGCATGCTGCCGGTTGCGGCGACGAATTCGCAGGTGCCGACTGCCCACGCATCGGAATTTGTAGGGAGCAGTTCGGTAGCTGGAATCGTGGTTGAGCCGGCGACGCAACCTCGGGCATCCGTCCCGAAGCCCGTGTCTTGGGCTTGCGGCAAGTAGGCGGTTCCGGATGCTGTTTCTTGCGCCTTGATTGTCGACCACTGCTGTTCTTGAATTGATCTGTTGAGTTCGTCTGCGCCTGCGATCAACGGCCAGCGCAGGTCAACGCCGACTTCGGCATTCCGAACGTGGTGTGGCACGAGGCCTTCGATCTCGGTCGGGTCGATCTTTTCGAAAGCTGCATCCTCACCGGCCACGGCCAGTTGGGAGACACTCGCTGGTTCTCTCGGCGTCCACGAAGAATCTGTCGGGATTGGTGCGGCACAGCCCACGAGGCCGACCGCCACGACTAACGCCGTGGTGACGGCGGCTCGGATGCGATCGGGGTTGAACTGTGCGGTCAGCCGACTCATGACACGCTCACCCCTGCAATGATGTCGGCAATTTCGCCAAGATATGCCGCGAAATTGCCGTTCACACCGACGCGCACTCCGATGAGCGGGGTCGACTGCTCATCTTCGGGTTGCGGGTTGAGTCCCGCGATCATGACGACGTTGTGGTCGCCGCAGGGGCTGCTGTTTTCTGCGGGTTCGTCGCCTGCTGCTTCATCATTTGATGCGTCTTGGCTGGTTTCTTCACCGTTCGCTGGCGACTCCGAGGCGGCATCCGGCTGCTCGCTATTTTCGGCTTCACTGATATCGTTGCTGCCTGCGCCATCCCGCACGATATAGACGATCTCGGAGCCGGAGGGCGCGAATTCGGTGAATGCCTCCTCGTGCTGCATACCTTCCTGCCGAGCCAAATTCGTTGCGGCATCGCGCGCGTCTTGCGCATCCTCATTCTTGGAAAAGCAAAGCGCGGCAGCTCCATCCGGAGTGTGCAAAACGACCTCGCTGGCAAAGGGGCGCTGTTCAAGAGCCCATCCAGCGGGGACTCCGAGCATTACTGGATTATCGCCGCCGCTGAGCTCAATCCGTCGATCTTCGTCCTCGACCGAGACACTCATCGCGCCGATCAGGAACGGCCCGAACACTACGGCCGCGATGATGAGCACCGCACCGCCGCCAAGTAACCACGGCAGCCAGACGCGACGACCTATTACGCGGCCCGATTTGTGATGCGTGGGGGCGCTACTTTCATGCCGCCCAGGAGGCATCGGTGAGTCGGCAGCAATGTCAGAAGAATTGTCCACGAAACACCTCCACTCAGATGCGCGTCAGCGTCACTACCGGTGCGCTATTGGTGATGATCGTATCCAGAGCCTCCGACATCATCGTCCGCCTCGAGGCTGGCCTTACCTACACCGTTTGCGAGTAACGCAACCGGGTGCGACGGGAAACGGATCCGGGCTGCAGCATCCTCAATTCGGATGCTGCAGCCCGGATCAGTGCTGACTCAATTACTGCGGTGTCGCGCTCGCCGCGGCTTCAACTGCTGCTGGCAGCGCAGCTTCAAAGGTGTTGAGTGCATCGTCATCGTGCGCAGCGGACAGGAACCACGCCTCGAATACGCTCGGCGGGAGGTTCACTCCG
Organism: Gulosibacter sp.; assembly: GCF_052090685.1. Taxonomy (NCBI): domain Bacteria; kingdom Bacillati; phylum Actinomycetota; class Actinomycetes; order Micrococcales; family Microbacteriaceae; genus Gulosibacter; species Gulosibacter sp. Next base: position 87,182 of record NZ_JBQDBE010000004.1, read on the forward strand.
GCGTCGAGCATGGCGTGGAAGAAGGCGGGGTATCGCCAACCCTCTTGGCGCTTGACTTCATCCTCGTTGATCGGTGCAGGTGAGCCGAACTCGTCGGTGCCAGACCACCCGAGCTGCGCACCGTCACCCATCGCGAACGAGAACAGATTGCGCACCCGCTGCACGGCAACCGGGAGACCGACGCGATCGAATTCGCGCTTCACCGAGCTGATGACCCGGTCTGTGGCGGCGTCGATGTGCGCGTAGACGGCATCATCGGCGAGGCGCAGCGTTGCGACACCGGCCGCGACTGCGACGGGGTTTCCGCTGAGCGTTCCGCCCTGATACACCGGACCGTTCGGGGCGAGGTGCTCCATGATCTCGCGGCGGGCGCCGAGTCCGGCCACGGGCATCCCACCACCAATTACCTTGCCGAAGGTGAAGATGTCGGGCGTCCAACCACCGCGGTCGTTGTCTTCTTGTTCGCGGCCCCACCAGCCTGCGGGGCCGGTACGGAACCCGGTGAGCACCTCATCGCAGATGAGCAGAGCGCCGTCGGCGTGGCAGATCTCTGCGAGCCCGCGGTTGTAGCCCGCGAGCGGCGGAACGACGCCCATGTTGGCGGCAGATGCCTCGACGATCACCGCGGCGATGCGGCCGGCGTGCTCTGCGAAGGCGGCGCGCACTGCGTCGAGATCGTTGTAGGGCAGCACGATGGTCTGCGAAGCGATCGGCTCCGGGACACCCGCGGAACCCGGCAGCGCCAGGGTCGCGAGCCCTGACCCCGCGGCGGCGAGCAGCCCATCCGAGTGACCGTGATAGCAACCCGAGAACTTGATGACGAGGTCGCGCCCGGTGACCCCGCGCGCGAGACGGATCGCGGTCATCGTTGCTTCGGTGCCGGTGGATACGAGGCGCACTTCGTCGATCGCATCCTCCTGCACCTTCTTGAGTCGCGCGACCACTGCCTCGGCGAGTTCGACTTCACCCGGTGTTGAACCGCCGGGGCACATCAGGTCCGCGGCAGTTCGCTGCACCGCCTCGACGACCTCCGGATGCGAGTGGCCCAGTAATAGCGGACCCCAGCCACAGATGAAGTCAACACGACGGTTGCCGTCAGTGTCGGTGAGCCAGGCACCTTCGCCCTTGACGGAGAACGGGGGAGTGCCGCCGACCGAACCAAAGGCGCGGACGGGTGAGTTGACGCCGCCGGGGGTCACGGCACGGGCACGGTCGAACCACTCAGCAGAGGTGGTCATAGGGAGTCTCCTTTGTTGTTTGCTGGTGTTTTCTTGGCTACCCATGAGAATGTGATTTACCTATTTCTGGAGACAGGTAAACCTCATTCTTGTGGGTACGGTGGTCAGCGTCGGATGGGTAAACCTCATTCTTGTGGGTACGGTGGTCAGCGTCGGATGGGTAAACCTCATTCTCGTGGGTACGAAAGGTTGAGTGAAGTGTGCCCGCGTGCCTGGTACGAGCGGCTGCTGCCAGCTAGGCGCGCAGCGACTGGGCGTACTCGGTGGCGAAGTAGGTGAGGACCGCATCCGCACCGGCACGGCGAATCGAAACGATGGATTCGGCGATGGCGCGCTCGCGGTCGATCCAGCCGTTCTGGGCGGCGGCCATGATCATCGCGTACTCGCCGGATACCTGGTAGGCCCACACTGGCACTTCGGACTCGACCGCGACATCGGCGAGCACATCGAGGTAGCTCATGGCTGGCTTCACCATGACGATGTCTGCACCTTCGGCTACGTCGAGCTGCGCTTCGAGCAGCCCTTCGCGACGGTTCGCGGGATCCATTTGGTAGGTCCGACGGTCGCCCTGCAGCTGCGAGTCGACAGCTTCGCGGAACGGTCCGTAGAACGCCGACGCGTATTTCGCGGAGTACGCCAGCACGATCGTGTCTTCAAGGCCAGCATCATCCAGCGCGTCGCGAACGACCGCCACCTGGCCGTCCATCATGCCCGAGAGCCCCACGATCTGCGCACCGGATTCGGCCTGCACCACGGCCATGTCGGCATAGCGTTCGAGGGTCGCGTCGTTGTCCACGCGCCCGCGCGCGTCGAGCACACCGCAGTGGCCGTGGTCGGTGAACTCATCCAGGCACAGATCGGCCTGCACCGTGATCGCGTCGCCCGCTTCTTCTGCGACGACACGCAGGGCGCGGTTCAGGATGCCCTCGGGGTCGGTCGCGCCGCTGCCCACCGCATCCCGCTCGGACGGAACACCGAAGAGCATGATGCCGCCGACACCCGCCGCGGCAGCTTCGGCAACCGCCGGGCGGATCGACTCGAGCGTGTGCTGGTAAATGCCCGGTAGCGAAGAAATCTCCTGTGCCTCAGTGAGTCCCTCGCGGATGAACACCGGCAGAATGAGCTCGTGCGGGTGCACATTGAGCTCTCGCACCTGATTGCGGATTGCCACAGACTGCCGCAAACGGCGCGGGCGAATAACTGGCTTGTGCATGAGGTGTTCTCCTTTGGGTTGGGCGACTCGAGGTGGATTTCCGAATGTGATCTGGTGGATTGCGTCGGCTGGATCAGGTCTACTGGTTTGGTCTGTAAGTTGCGGCACGTATAGCAGCTTGCGAGGGAATATTGCCCTTCGTCCAGCCGACACGGGTCAACTTTTACAGGGGGTCCCGCCGCCCGGCAATTGCGTCGAGCATGGCAGGGATGCTGGGAGTCGCGGCCTCGTAGGCGACCGCAAATCCCGCAGCGCGAGCGTCCCGAGTTGTGATCGGGCCGATCGTGACGACCGTGACCGGCGCATCCGTACCGACCTGCCGCGCAAACTCGCGGACCGTGCTGCCGCTGGTGAGAAAAACGTAGTCAACCTCCCCGTTCTGGATTCGTGTGCGCAGCGCGGGTGAGAGATCGACACCGACGGTTTGGTAGGCAACCGGGTCGTCGACCTGTATGCCGAGTTGGCCGAGCCCTTCGGCGACCGTTGGCTCGGCCAATGACGACCGCGGCAGCAGGATGCGTTTGGCGGAGGAGTCGGGCCACTCGCGCACCAGCCCGCGTGCGGACTGCTCCGTGAGCGGCTGGAAATCGACGCGGAGTCCGGCATTGGTGAGTGCCGTTGCGGTGGCGCTGCCGACGGCGGCAATCCGGGTTGAGTCTGGAAAATCGGATGCGGCGATGCGCGAGTCGGCGGCAGATTCAGTGCCTAAATTTTGCCGAGCGTCGGGCTGTATCGTTGTGGAGCCAGTGGCGCTCTCGGGCGCTGTGGCAGCCGTGCCATCGGCCCCCACAATGGCCGCCACCGCACGCGGGCTCGTCACGACGAGCCAGTCATAGTCGCCCTCGCGCAGTCGAGCAAGTGCGGCGGTCAAGGGCGCGGTGTCCGCCGGCGCAACAAAGCGGATCAGCTCACCGACCACGGTTTCAGCGCCGAGACGGCGCACCTCGGCGCTCGCGGAATCAGCCCAGCGACCGCCACGCGGAAGCAGCACCACTTTTCCCGCGAGCGAGCCACCCGTATCGTCAGCGAGCAAGTCGCCCATGTTGTCACCGCGCGAGTCACCCATGTTGTCAGCGAACGGCTCGGTCATTCCGAGATGAAATCCGCCGCGCCCTGGCTGAAGAGCGACTCCACCAGTTCCGCAGCGAGACGCGCGGGTTCGTAGTCCTGACCCGAGACGGTTCCGGTCGCGCGTCCGAGCGACTTGGCATACACCGTCGAGAGATCAACGGAAACCTCACCGCGAGCCTCCGCCACCGCATCCTGCCCGTACACGCGCGCGAGCACGGTCAATACACCGTCATTGACGTAACCGTATATTCCAACGGGTGCCTGGCATCCCGCATCGAGCCCGTTCAAGATCCAACGCTCAGCATCAGTGGCGGCACGAGTGGCCGCGTCATCGAGCTCGTCGAGCCCCGCCAAATCCCAATCCTCACGCGTCTCAATCGCGAGCGCACCCTGTCCGGGAGCGGTGGGGAACTCTTCGAGTGACAGGTAATCGGTGATCTCGGCGGTGCGGCCAACGCGCGTGAGCCCAGCGGTGGCAAGCAGCACCGCATCGAGTTCACCGTCGGTGACAAAGCCGATCCGGGTATCGACATTGCCGCGGATATCGTGCAGTTCAAGATCGGGGCGGACGCGGCGCAACTGCGCCCGTCTCCGCGGCGAGCCCGTGCCGAGTTTCGCGCCCTCGGGCAGCTCGGCAAAGGTCAGGCCGTCACGCGCAATCAAGGCGTCGCGAGCATCCTCACGCGCGGGATGCGCCGCGAGCCGCAGCCCGGGTGCCGGTGTGGTGGGGAGGTCCTTGAGTGAATGCACCGCGATATCGACTTCACCCTGCGCGAGCGCTTCGCGAAGCTCGGTCGCGAACACGCCCTGACCGCCTATCGTGGAAAGCGAGGCCCGGTTCACATCGCCGTGCGTGGTGACTTTCACGATCTGGAACTGTCTGCCGGTGATGTCGGCAAGGTCCTGCGCGACGATGCTCGTCTGTGCAACGGCAAGCCGAGAGCCGCGCGTGCCGATGCGAATCGGCGGCAGCTCGCTCGGTTCGTCGAAAAGGAGCGGAGTCTCACTGGAAGCTGAGGGGGCAGACATGGAGTTCATCCTAAGTTTCGGGGCTTATAGTGCGGTCAGAAGTTCGGTCGCGCCGGTCAGCGGTCGAGCCTGGCAAGGATGCGTTCGGCCGCCGACTCGGCTCCGGGAACGACATTCGCGAGTCCAGTGCCGTCGATCCAGGTGCCACATGCCTCGAGCAGCGCGGCCGTATCGATCGCAGCGCGGATGCGCGAAAGGGCCGCCGTGCGGCCGATGCGCGCGGCCGGCATCGGCATCCGCCACGGCTGCCGGGCGCTCGCGCGTAACTGGCTGCGCTCGAGCGGAATGTCGAGGATGCGGGAAGCATCTCGGAGGGCTTGTTCTGCCAACTGGTCATCGTCGAGTGCGAGAGAAACAGCATCTGCGTCCGGTGCGGCCGGACCATAAGACAGCCGGATGACGTGCTGACCCGGCGCGGTCTCCTTGGCAAGCCACGGCCACTTCGCACTCACATGGGTGAGCGCCTTCGCGGCGACATCGTCCGCATCCGAGACCAGCACTCCGGTGCCGCGCGGATGCGCGTCCAGTTTGGGTGCGTCGACAAGCAGTGCGAAGACTTCGGATGAGACTGTTGCGGCCGGTTCGTCGATGCCGAGGCTGCCAGCGGGCCCGGGGACACCGCTGATCGCAGCACCTGTGCTCACGAGCACACAGGAGAAAGGTTCTCGTTCCACTGAGGATGCCTCGCCCGCAGCGTCAGCTAGACGGTCCGAAGCCCGCCCTGAAGAATTCGCTTCAAACGGCACGAGCGCACCCGACTCAAGATCCACCCGCATTGGCGACTGCAACCGTATCTCCACCCCGAGCCGTTCGCACTCTGCGACGAGCGCGGCGACGAAGCGGTGCATCCCGCCGCGAACGCCGCGCACGAGCGCACCGGGCGAAGCCTTGGGACGGAGCGAGGCGACCGCGGCGGTCAACGACCCGTGCTCGGCAAGCCGCTGCGCAAGTGTCGGAATCAGCACCTGATGTTCAATGAGCTCGGGATCAAGCGAATACACGCCGCGCGCTACCGGTGCGACGAGTCGCCGCAAGACTCGCTCACCGAACCGCGTCCGCACGAGTGCGGCAAAGGACTCCTCATCGGCACCCACGGAAGCATCAAGCTCGGCCTCCGCCGCAACCGCAGCAACGCCCTCCGCACCGATCGCCTCGAACAGACCCGGCGCATCCGCGCCGGCAGGGATACCGAGCATCCCGCCTGCGGGTAGCCGGTAGGCACCCGCCGAGCCATAGGCCCCGGAGCCAAGAGTCCGTGGCTCGACCAGCGCATCCTCAAGTCCGAGATCAACAAGGAGCCGCTCCACCGCACCCCCGCGCACCGCGAATGCTTCGGCGCCGATGTCGATGGTGAGCGGACCTAATCGGGCCGGCTGGATGAGCCCACCCAATCGGTCCGAGCCCTCAAAAACCGTGACGGCGACCCCCGCAAGCGCGAGCCGACGGGCCGCCACAAGCCCCGCGACCCCGCCGCCGATTACGGCGACGCGAGTCATTCGAAGTGTCCCGATTCCGCGCGCTCGACTTCAGCGCGCCCGGTGTCGGCAAGTTCCGCGTCGGTGACGTCTGCGTCAACCAGCCCCGAACCGGGCAAGGTGTGCACGTACTCCACCAGGCGCGTAAGCACAGTTGGGTCGGTTTCGGGTGGAACCCCGTGACCGAGATTGACGATGTGTGCCGGTGCGGCAGCGCCGCGGCGCACCACGTCGCGGGTGTGGGCGTGCAGAATCGCATCACTCGCGAAGAGGGTGGCGGGGTCAATATTGCCCTGCAGCGGCACGCCCGGCAGGCGGCGAATCGCCTCGTCGAGCGGGATGCGGTCATCGACCCCCTGCACGTCGCCGCCGGTTTCGTGCATATCGGCGAGGAGTTCACCGGTGCCAACGCCGAAGTGGATGGATCGGATGCGTTCGCCCTCGGGAGTTGCGAAGGTCGCGGCGTGCTCAAGCGGAATTTTGCTTGAGGAAGCAACCGCGGAACGGTACATCTCGCGGGAGAGCGAACCGGCCCAGGAATCAAAGAGTTGCACCACCGAAGCGCCCGCGAGGATCTGCGTTTCGAGGAATGCCGCCGAAAGTTCGCCGATTGCGGTGGCGAGTTCGTTCCAGGCCTCGGGCTCCGAGCGCATCAGCGCACGTGCCCGCAGGTGGTCCTTCGAGGGCCCGCCCTCAACGATGTAGGCCGCGAGGGTGAAGGGGGCGCCGGCGAAGCCAATGAGCGGCGTCTCGCCGAGTTCCGCGACGGTGAGGCCTACTGCCTCGGTGATCGGGATGAACAGCTCGGGACCCGCCTCGCCACGAAGCCGCGCCGCGAATTCACGAACTCCCTGCGCATCCCGCACCGGCTCGGCAAACACCGGACCGCGACCCGGCACGATCTCCACGTCGATTCCCGCAAGTTTGAGCGGCACGACAATATCGCTGAAGAACACCGCACCGTCCACACCGTGGCGGCGCACCGGCTGCAGCGTGATTTCGCTCGCGAGGTCGGGCCGCAGGCAGGAGTCGAGCATCGCGACGCCTTCGCGCAGCTCGCGGTATTCGGGCAGCGAGCGGCCTGCCTGCCGCATAAACCAAATGGGCAGCGTCTCCGATCGGATGCCTCGGGATGCGCGCACGAGCGGCGAATTCGAGGTGAGTCCGGTGACGAGCGGGTGGTCCGAAGGCAGAATGGTGCTCATTCAGCCAATTGTGGCTCATTTCCGCGCCGGATGGGGCAGGCGGGCTCCCGTAACTACACGGTAGAAGTTGCGAAAAGGTTTCTGAGCGGTAGTCCAAGGAGCAGAAAGCTGGGAAAGCGCGTAGAATCATCGGCATCATGCTGGTCTGTGTAAGCGCCAATCACCGTTCGGCTGGGTTCACCCTCCTCGAACGGTTTAGTTCTGTGTCCGTCGACTCCCTCGAAGCGCTCATCCGTGAGTCAGCCGAGGTCGCCGGCGGCGTTGTGCTGTCGACGTGCAACCGCTTCGAGGTCTACCTCGACCTGGAGGGGCCCGCGAAGCTGGATGCGTTTATTCCGTCACTCGCACGCGGTCTGCAGATGACCGAAACCGAACTTCGTGAGCACGTGACCGTGCTCAGCGAGAGCGCAGTGCCGCGGCACCTTTTCGCGGTCTCGAGCGGTCTCGAGTCGGTCGCGCTCGGAGAAGAAGAGATTGCCGGTCAGGTCCGCCGCTCCCTCGAGCAGGCTCGGGATGCGCAGGTCACCACGAGCGATCTTGAGCGGCTTTTTCAGTCTGCCTCGACGACTTCGAAGGGTGTCAAATCCCACGCGCACCTCGCGACTCAGGGGCGCTCGCTCGTGAGCCTTGCGTTGGATCTTGCCGGCTCGCAGGTCATGGACTGGCAAACCGCCAATGTCGTCCTCATCGGCACCGGAACGTATGCGGGTGCCTCGCTGAAGTCGCTGCAGGACCGTGGCGTTGGCGCTGTCGGGGTGTATTCACCCTCCGGACGCGCGCACACCCTCGGTGAGCGCTACGACATCCGCGACATCGAGGAGGGGCGACTTCCCGAGTGGCTTTCCAGCGCCGACCTCGTGATCACCTGCACCAATACGGAAACCTACGTCCTCGACTACGACCAGGTGCGTAACGCTCGGATGGCACCCGGATCGAGCGAGAACCTGCTCATCGTTGACATGGGGATGCCCCGCAACGTTGATCCGATCGTCGCGAAGCTCGACACCGTTGACGTGCTCGACATCGAAACCGTGCGGCGACACGCACCGCTCGAAGACATGGGCGCAACCGAACTCGCCCGCTGCATCGTGGCACGCTCGGCAGCACAGTTTGAACAGGAACGCCTCGAGCAAGAATCCGCGGCGGCGCTCGCAGAATTCCGCGCCACCGTGCAGGACCGAGTCGTGGAACAGATCGAAAAGACGCGCGCAGACGACAAGACCGCACAGGCGATGCGTCGCCTCGGAAACTCCCTGCTGCATCCCACCACGATGCGAATCAAAGAACTTACCCGCGAAGGTCGCAGCGATGAAGTGATTGCGGCGCTGAACCTGCTGTACGGGGACGGTACGACCAAGGTCCCGGCTGCTGGCGACGCGACGGGTGGCGTGGCTGCGCAGGACGCAGTGCATGCCTCGGCAGACCGCGGGAGTGCGACCGCCGCGGCTCCCCGCGCGGTTCGCGGATGCCCCTTCCGGAATCTCGAACTGGTCGGAGCAACACCGGTTGGCGGACTGAACTTCGCGGCGTGCCAGTCGGCATGCGAACAGCCCGATACCTGCCCAATCTCGCACTAACTGCTGCGCGACTGCAGCTTCCGCGCGAATGGTCCTGCCGCGCTCGCGGTAGGTACCATGAGGCTGTCAGAAGGAGTTAGCGCGATTGAGCGAGTCAGTTTTCCGGATCCCGGGCATGCGTTCGCTCCTGCTACTGACCTCACTTTCGTTCACCGGCTACGCCGCGCTGCTGCCGGTTGCGCCGCTGTGGGCGGTCGAGGGCGGGGCGGATGTTGTCGGTGCGGGATTCGTCAACGGAGTTTTGCTGCTTGCAACGATCCTCACGCAACTGTGCGTACCGTGGCTCATTGGTCGGATCGGTTGGCGCTGGACGCTGGTCCTCGGGGCAGTCTTCTTGGGGCTTCCAACTGCGGGGTTTATTCTCAGTAGCGAACTGTGGGCGATCCTGCTTGTCTCAGCACTTCGAGGTGTTGGCTTCGGCATCGTTACCGTTGCCGGAACATCGTTAGTCGCGCAGCTTGCGCCGCCCGCGCAACACGGACGTGCCGTCGGCGCATTCGGGCTTTCGGTGGCAGTGCCGCAGGTGCTATTTACTGCCGCGGGGCCGTGGCTTGCGGAGCAGGCCGGCTTCGCGCTGGTGTTTATCATCGGGATGCTGCCACTGGTGGGCATCGTGCCCGCTCGGTCGCTGGCCGCCAAGGCACAGGTGACCCCGAAATCGAAGGCCCCGGCACCGTACGCAAAGCTGATCCGGCCAATGCTCATTCTGCTCGCGCTCACCCTGTGCGGTGGTGCGCTCCTTACCTTCTTACCGCAGATGGTGTTCCTGCCGACAACGAGCATGATCGCCCTACTGGTATTGACACTGGTCGCGGCGGTGACACGTTGGCTCGCGGGATCCTTCGCTGATCGGTTTGGCGCGAAGCGGTTTCTCTGGCCGCTCATTATTGTGACCACGGTCGGGATGCTTTTGGTCGGTTTGGCTGTCCAAGACCCGACGGGAACGAACGTACCGTTGCTGCTGCTTGGCGTCGCCACGGTTGGAGTGAGCTACGGTGCCCTGCAAAACCTCACACTGACCGTTGCGCTGCAGTCGGTGAAGCCACAGCACTACGGCTCCGCGAGCACGGTGTGGAACGTGGGCTTCGACGCCGGAACCGGTCTCGGCTCGATCCTCATCGGGGCAATTGCTTCGGGGTCCTCGTTTGCGGTAGCGATGTACGTCGGCGCGGTGATTTCGGTGCTGACCTTGCCCTTGGCGTTTGGGCGGCGTGAGGCCGCTGCTTAGCGCAGCACAAACGGGTTGCCGCGGTGTGGCGAGGTCGAAATCCACACGGACTTCGTCTGCAGGAATTCCTTGATCGCTTCCGAACCGCTTTCGCGGCCGATACCGCTGCGCTTGTAGCCGCCAAACGGTGAGGTGAAGCTGACCGAGCGGTAGGTGTTCACCCAGACCGTGCCAGCTTCGAGCTCTTCGGTCATCCGGATTGCGCGACCGATATCGCTGGTCCACACGCCAGCTGCCAGGCCGAAGTCGATATCGTTGGCGATGCGCACCGCATCCTCTTCGTCAGTGAACTTGATGACGGACAGCACCGGCCCGAAGACCTCTTCCTGTGCGATCCGCATCGAGTTATCGACATCGGTGAAGATCGTGGGCTCGACCATCTGGCCGCCAGAGCTGCCTTCGCCTTCGTAAGGCTTGCCGCCAAGCACTGGCGTTGCGCCCTCGGACTTTGCGATGTCGATGTAGTCGAGCACCTTCTGGAATTGTGCTGGCGTGGTGACCGGCCCCACCTGGGTTTCGCGCGACATCGGGTCACCGATTTTTGCCGTCCGTGCCATGTCAATCACGCGTTGAACAAACTCGTCGTGGATGGATTCCTCCACGAGGAGTCGGGACCCGGCGATGCAGGTCTGCCCGGACGCTGCGAAGATTCCCGAGATGACCCCGGATACTGCGGCGTCGAGGTCGGCGTCGGCAAAGACGATATTCGGTGACTTCCCGCCGAGTTCGAGCGTGACCGGTTTGAAGTCCTTTGCCGCTGCGGCGTTGATCGCCGCCCCCGCAACATCGGAACCGGTGAAGGCAATTTTCGCGACATCAGGATGCGCGACAAGCGGGGCGCCAACATTACGGCCGTCGCCGGTGACGACGTTAAACACACCGGTGGGGAACCCCGCCTCGTCGAAGAGCTTGGCGAATTCGAGGGTGGATGCGGAGGTGAATTCCGAAGGCTTCACGACCACGGTGTTCCCGGCGGCGAGGGCGGCGGGAAGTTTCCAGGACAGCAGCAAGAGGGGAGAGTTCCACGGTGTGATCATTGCCACGACACTGAGTGGTTCGTAGCGCGTGTAGTTCAGCGTATTGGCCTTGTCGGTCGGGATCACCGCGCCTTCGACCTTGTCGGCGAGACCGCCGTAGTAGCGATACCACTCCGCCATGTATCGGGTCTGCCCAGACATCTCCTCGTAGAGTTTGCCGTTATCACGCACTTCGATTTCGCCAAGGTGCGCGGAGTTCTCTTCAATCAGCTCCGCGAGTCGCGTCAGCAACTTGCCTCGAGCAGTGGGAGTCATTCGCTTCCACTCGCCGAAAGCGGAGCGCGCTGCGGACACCGCACGATCGACATCCTCGGAGTTGCCCTCAGCAATTTGTGCCCAGACCTCACCGGTATACGGGTTGGTTGAGTCGAAGTATTTCCCGCTTGCTGGAGGCGTGAATTCACCACCGATATAGTGATTATATCGCGTGGTCATGCTGTAATCGCCTTTGAAAACTGGCCTGTGAGGCTAAAGAATCCCAACTGGCATCCTTCAATATATTAGTCCATGAGTGGGGTGTTGTGAAGGTGGCAGCATGCTGCAAAAGAAGAAGTGAGCCCCGCTCAGGAGCTCACTTCTTTGGTCTTGGGCACCCGCGTCACCGGAGCTAGCCGCTAATCGTCGTTAATCACGATTCCCGCACGGGTCACTTCCCGAGCCTCAGCCGCTCGAAGTGCGTCTTCAATCTCATCCAGCGAGAAGTCCTTGTCGACAAGTGACTCCCACGGGAAGTGCGGCGTTTCCTCGACGAAGGTGATTGCTTTACCGAGCACCTCGAGCGGATAGCGAATTGCCGCGCGGATCTGCACTCCGGTCCGAGTGAACAAGCCCGGATCGAAGTCGGTGTACTTATTCGGCGTGATATTGCCGATTTCGACCACGATTCCGCCGGGCCTCGCCGATCGTACCGACTCGGAAAATGCCGAAGGCACACCAGTGAGGTCGATCACGACATCCGCACCGTAGCCACCGGTCGCATCCTTCACCAGCTGCACCCGCGCATCCCCGTCTTCGGCGGTCGAGAGATCGATGGTTTCGTGCGCGCCGAATTCCTTGACCTTCTGGAGCCTGCTCGCGGCCATTTCGGCAACGTAGACCTCGGCACCGAGTGAAGAGGCGACTGCAGTGGCGCAGACTCCGAGTCCACCGGCACCGAAAATGACGACCTTGTCGCGATAGCTCACTTCGCCGAGGAGGCAGCCGTAGTACACCTGCGAGAGCGCGCAGTTGACGGCGGATGCTGCCTTCGAGGAGACGCCATCCGGTACCTTATATACCGCTTGGCTCGGCCCCACCGCATAGTGGGAACCGAAGGTGCCGAAGAAGTGCGGTGCCTCCTCGGCGGGCGTCGACCATCCGATATAGGCATTGCGACAGACGTTGCCGTGACCGTTATTGCATTCTGGGCAGCGGCGACAGGCCTGGAAATAGGTGGTCACTACGCGATCACCGACCGCGAGCGGTTGCCCGGCGAAGTCGCTCGACACGCCTTCGCCGAGCTTCGCGACACGGCCAATTCCCTCGTGACCCATGACGCATCCTGCCCCGACCAGCGGGTGGCCGCCGTGCAGGATGTGCACATCCGAGCCGCACACATTCGCGCGGATCATCTCGAGGATGAGGCCGCCGGCGACCGGTTCGGGGACGTCATAGGAGCGGGCGCCGATCGAATCGACATCCTGCAGAATCGTGGTTCTTCCGGGACTGCTCATTGCGCATCCCCCTTCTTCGGTGTCGATCGCGCTGCGGCACTCGGCTTGTCGGCACTCGGCTTATCGGCACTGGGCATTCCGACGCCAGACTTCCCGGCGCCAGGCTTCCCGTGAGTCGGCTTCCCGTGACTGTGCTTGCCCGCAGCCGGATTCGTGAGTTGCTCGGCGCGCTGCGCCGCGGTTGCCTTGGCGACCGACTCGCCGATATTGTCGCCAGCGCGCAGCGGCCTGCCCTCGAAGATTCCCTCGTGTGCGAGCACCGGTCTGCGGTCTCCCGCGAGTTCGGGGTACTTTTCCTCGAGCTTTTCGCGCTTCTCCATTTTCTTGCGCCAGTGCGAGACCGCTTCGGGATTCCCGCGGTCGATCCCTTGCCAGCTGTGCGGCATTTGCTCACGACTCGGGCCGGCGGATGCGCGGCCACCGATCCCCACCGCGCTCGGCACTCGACTCGAAGCGCCACCGCAGGCCGGGCACTCCGGATTGGGGGACATCATCGAGTCGAGGCCAGCGGTGAATCGGTGATCCTGTTCGCAACGCAAGTCGTACAAGATCATGAATAGAACCCGTTCGGAGCGAAGGTGAGTTCCTTCTTCTGCTCCTCATCGTGCCCAAAAATCACCTGCGCGTTCGTCTCTTCAGCGATCTTGCGGAGCTTCTCCACGGACTCAAGCCACGCGAGGTTATTCCACACAATCGCGGCACCCACAGCGGGCGGGCCCCAGGAGTCCGACAGATACACCGCATCCGAGGTAAAAATCTTCGTACCGTCATTGGGGAGGTCAACCTTGAGCGACATCGTGCCCCAGGTGTGGCCGGGAGTCTGAATGACGCTGACTCCGGGAACGATCTCGTCATCGCCCTTGATGCCGCCGATGTCGATGCCCTTAAAATCGTCCGGGATGTGCGCGCCCTGGTTGTAGCCGGTGATTGTCTTTACGCCGTCGAGCTCGGCCTGGCTTGTGAGGATGCGCGTCTTGCCGTTGTCGAACATCCGCGCGTTGGCGGCGTGGTCGAAGTGGAGGTGCGAGAGCACGAGAATGTCAATGTCGTCGGGAGTGAGTTCGAGCTGTTTGAGGCTTGAGTCGAGGTAGCCGCTGTCGCCCTCGGGGTCGTCGAGGACGGGGAAGAACTCGTCAAATCCGGTCGGTGCCCAGTGTTCGGCCCAGTTCCGGGGGACACCCGTGTCCCAGAGAATCTTTCCCTCGGGGTGATCGATCAACACGGCGTGCGTCGGCACTTCTCCCCAGGCACGATCGGCGTGACGGTCTTGGCGCGTTTTGATTACGCGTCCCGGCTTCAACAAGAGCCAGGTGAGGTCTGCTTCCATGGTGCCGGACTCCAGCACATGAAGTTTCATTTCATTGGCCACTGCAATCTCCTTTGATTGTCTGTTGTGAGCAAACCGCTGGCTTGCGTGAATCTTCATGTTTCAGCCCGCGGTCCTGGAAGACTAGCTGAATATATTCCTCGAAGTGTGGAGGTGCCTCACAGGTATTGAATACCGCCAGGAATACTTGTTACCGTGCAAGACGTCGCGAATTGTGAAAATATAGTCACCCTCACGGCGCAGAGAATCGACAAAGGAGTCGTTATGAAAATCACTGGTGCAGTTCTCGAAGAAATTGGCCTTCCGCGCCCGTATGTTGAGTCCGAACCACTCAAGATTGTCGAGCTCGACCTCGACGATCCCGGCCCCGACGAGGTGCTCATCCGCATCCGTGCCGCTGGCCTGTGCCACTCAGATCTATCTGTTGTCGACGGCAACCGCGTACGTCCCACCCCGATGCTGCTCGGCCACGAGGCCTCGGGTGTCGTCGAGAAATTTGGTGCGAACGTCACCGACCTCGAAGTAGGCCAACAGGTGACGACGGTGTTCCTGCCGCGTTGCGAGAACTGCGATAACTGCCGGACCGGCGGGAAGCTGCCCTGCACGCCGGGCACAATTGCCAATAACGAGGGACACCTCGTTGATGATCAGTGGCGCCTGCACCGTGACGGTGAGCGGATCTATCACCACGTCGGGGTCTCTGGGTTTGCCACCCACGCCGTGGTGAACCGACAGTCAATCGTGCCGGTGGGCGATGACGTGCCCGCGGATATTGCTGCGGTGCTCGGCTGCGCGGTGCTGACTGGCGGTGGCGCCGTCATCAACGCCGGTGACCCGCAAGATGGCGACACCGTGATGATCGTTGGGCTCGGTGGTGTCGGGATGGCCGCGCTGTTGACCGCGATTTCGCTGAAGAAGGGCAAGGTGATTGGGGTGGATGCGAACCCCGAGAAGCTTGAGCGGGCGAAAGAGCTGGGTGCGGATGAGGTCTATACCCCCGCCGACCTCACCGAGCAGGGCATTAAAGCGCCGATCGTCATTGAAGCGGCCGGGCATCCGAAGGCCTTCGAAACCGCCGTCGCGGCCACCGGCGTGGGTGGTACCACCGTCACCGTGGGTTTGCCCTCGCCGGATGCTCGTTCCAGCATTGCACCGCTCGGCCTGACAGGTGAGGCGCGCACCATCAAGGGCTCCTATCTCGGCTCCGCGGTGCCGGCACGGGATATTCCGGTGTACGCCGACCTTTGGCGACAGGGGAATCTGCCGGTCCAGGAGCTGATCTCCGGACGGATCAAACTTTCCGAGATCAACGACTCGCTTGACAAGCTTGCCGACGGGCAGGCAGTGCGCCAGGTGATCATGTTTGAGGAGTAGGTAGTGGTGTGCTGCCGCCCGGTCATTGAGCCTGACCGGGCGGCACGCAATCCGGCGATGGTGCGTGATACTGCAGCGGTGCGCAATACTTGACGCATGCGTGCCGAGCGGATCGTGTATGCCCTCAATGCGACCTCGGGTCAGGGCTTCAATGGTGGCTCCTCGGATTTCGGCGAAGGAGTCGAACTCGCAACGGGGGAGACCTTCGCGGAACTCGAAGCAGCCACCGCCACTGCGCTTGAGCGGCCCGCGGATGCGCTGATCGTTCAGGGTGGGGACGGCATGGTGTCGATGGGCGCTGCCTTCGCCGCCGTCCGCGGGATTCCGCTCGGTGTGGTCCCTACCGGCACCGGAAATGACTTCGCTCGTTCAGTCGGCATCCCGCGCGGACGAACTGCTCACGTACGCGAGCGGCTCATTGAGGGGCTCCGTGACGGTTCGGCACGTTTCCGCGCGGTGGACTTACTTCGCTACACGGTTGACGGCGAAAAGCATGTTGCCGTGAACTCGATCAATATCGGCTTCGATGCGCTCGTGAATGAACGAGCTAATGAGATGAGGCACCTCAGCGGTACGTCAAGGTATCTCATCGCGCTCATCCAATCGATCCGTCATTTCGAATCCGCGACATTTAAGTACGCGATTGATGATGACGCACAGGAAACGATCGACGCGCAAGTATTTACGATCATGAACGGTCGGTCGGCCGGTGGCGGAATCCCACTTGTCCCCGCTGCACGCCCCGACGATGGGGAACTGGATGTGCTGAGTGTGTCGAGGTTGAACCGGGTCGGTCTGCTGCTGCTCTTTCCCACGGCGTTCGCAAGACTCCACCCCCGATTGCCCCAAGTTGAGATACAGCACGGCACTACCGTGCGCGTGGACATTCCCGCCGGGGTACCGATTTACGCGGATGGGGAGTGCGTGCGCGCATCGACGTCGGTCAGCTCTGCAAGTGTCGAGATCCGGCTTGACCCTGCGGCACTACGTCTCGTGCGCTCGGTCACTCATTGAATGGTTGGCAAAGCGGTTACATCGACCGGGTGCGAAAGTGCCCGCCAGGCGATTTCACTTGACGGGCACTGCACGCTCCGTAACTGGATACAAGAACTACATATCAGAACACGACCGTGGCGTTACCGTGACGCATGACACGGTCGTCGCAGTGCCACTGCACTGCTCGCGAAAGCACGGCGCGCTCGACATATGAGCCGTGGCGGCTCAGTTCGGCGCTCGACTCTCGGTGCGACACCCGAACCACACCTTGATCGATGATTGGACCCTCGTCGAGGTCTTTCGTCACGTAGTGTGCGGTCGCGCCAATGAGTTTCACCCCTCGTTCCTTGGCTTTCTTGTAGGGGTTGGCGCCCACGAATGCTGGCAGGAAGGAGTGGTGGATGTTGATGAGCGGCACGCCGACTTCCGCGAGGAAGTCGTCAGAAATGATCTGCATGTAGCGCGCCAGAACGACGAGGTCGACGTTGCCGCGGAGCAGCTCGAGGTGGCGGGCCTCGGCTTCGCGTTTGTCTCCGCCGACTGGCACGTGAATAAACGGGACTCCGAAGGACTGCGCAGCATCCGCCAAATCGGGGTGATTGCCCACGACCATCGATATGTCCATGTTGATTTCGCCGCGTCGTTGCCGCCACAGCAGGTCGAGAAGGCAGTGATCCGTTTTGGAGACGAAAATTGCCACTCGCTTGCGGTCACTCGCGTTTGTGAGCCGCCACTTTGCATCGAATCGCTTGCCAATACGCTCATCGAGTGTTGCTTTAAGTTCCGGCATAGCGGCGCTCAGGCCAGGAAGGTGAAATACCGTTCGCTGGAAGAACGCGCCGCCATCCGCATTTTCACTGAACTGGTCGAGGTCGGTAATGTTCGCCCCGAGTGAGGTGAGCGTTTCCGTTACCGCTGCCACGATGCCCGGCTGGTCTGAGCAGGACAGGAGCAGTCGCCCGGTATCAGCCTGCTCGGCGGGAATCACATGGGGATTCACGATTGGAGAAGTCGTAGTCATAGTTGAATCACGAATTTCTTTCAAGAATGTCGATTGTGGTCAAAGGCTCTGTCCGTTTACCGCTGTGCGGCCACGATCTCCTCCGTCGCGCGGAGTGGAGCACCCCGTGGTTCACGGATGAGCGAGGTGGCAATAAATGACACGATGATCAGCGCCATGATGTAGAACGCGATGTTGAGTGAGAAGCCAGTTGCGCCGATCAACCACTCCGCGATCAACGGTGCAAAAGCGCCACCGAAGATCGCCCCGAGTGCGTAGGCGATCGAGATGCCGGAGAACCTCACCTTTGCGGGGAACATCTCAGCGAACATCGCAGACAGGGGTCCGTAGGTGAGTCCATTGGCCAGCGTCAGCACGGTGAGGCCGAGGATATACAGCCAAATATTGGCTGTATCGATAAGCAGGATGAGTGGAATCATCCAGATAAACATTGCGATATAGCCGATTTTGAGCGAAAGCGTACGCCCAATGTAGTCAGACAGGATCGCTCCGAGTACCGTGCTAACCGCCCACGCAACGCCTGCGATCACCGACCCAAGCAGGGTCTCGCTCTGCTCCATGCCGAGTTCACGGACGGCGTATGAGGAGAAGAAAGAGATGAACAGGTATCCGGCGGCGTTACTGCCAATGAACGACAGCGCAGCGAGCAGTACCTTCCGCCAGTGGTTCTTGAAGAGCGATCCCAGCGGTGTCGCGCTCTCGCTCTTGAGTTCGCTCATTTCGAGGAACACGGGGCTTTCAGCCACGGCACGACGAATGAAGTAGCCAACTACGATCAGCAAGGCGCTCAGCAGGAACGTGACGCGCCAGCCCCATTCGAGGAATTGCTCAGGCGTCGTCAACGTCGTGACGAGCAAGACAACACCGGTGGCGAGCAGCATCCCCAATGGAACGCCGATCTGGGGGTACGCGCCGAAGAGTCCACGTTTCTTCGTGGGTGCGTGTTCCACGGCCATGAGCACCGCTCCGCCCCACTCGCCGCCTGCCGATACACCCTGAAGAATTCGGAGGAATACCAGCAGAATCGGAGCGGCAACACCGATTTGGGCGTAGGTCGGCAAGAGACCGATTGCCGTCGTCGCGATTCCCATCAGGAAGAGCGTCATCACGAGCACGCCCTTGCGACCGAATCGGTCGCCAACGTATCCGGCCAGGATCGCACCCAGTGGACGGAAGAGGAAGCTGATGCCGAGGGAAGCCCACGCTACGAGTTGACCAATGACCGGCCCCGCGGGTTCAAAGTAGAGTGACCCGAAAACCAGGCCCGCTGCTTGGGCATAGATAAAGAAGTCGTACCACTCGAGAGTGGTTCCGATGAGCGAGCCTGCAGCGACGCGGCGCTCCTCTCGTGTGAGGTTGCCCTTCGCTTTCGATTGCTGTGCCGTCGGATCGACGGCGTCGGTGCCGGACATTAGCTCACCGAAACCTTGTTCTGGTTGGTGAGGTCGTTGTAGCGGTTGTCGTGCTTGTAGGGGTACGTGTGTACCGTGGCGCGGATTCGCTTCTGGCGATGTCCTGGGTCACCCCAGATAACCTCTACTTCGGTGCCGGGCTCCGTGTATTCGAGGTCGATGACTCCGTGCGAGAGGACCTTACGGAAGTAGAAGCTGAATCCTCGCGAGGTTGTCGATCCGATTTCCTTGTCACCTACGACGACTGAGGACGTGTACATCGCGAACCACTGCGCACGGGGGAAGTCCATGAAGTCGTACGGAACCTCGTCGTGGTAGAGCGAGTCGTTCACTTCCTTGACATCATCAAGGTTCCACACGAGTGTGACGATGCCGCGCTTCGGGTTCTCCATCTCGGCTTCGAGTGCTTCGCGACCGTAGAATTCGTGGTCGAATTTGATGTTGCGCGCCCAACCGAGTTGGATCGGGCTGCGGAACCATGCGCTCGGGTCATCGCCGTCGAAGCTCCCCTTGACTTTGAGGCAGCGCTCGAAGCTCTGGTACCAATCGGCGCTCGTGTCGTCGTCGACCTCTACGTTGTATTCGTTGTAGTAGTCGCGCTCGTTCTCACCCGTGATGGCCGGAAGGTAATCGTGCGTCACGGTTGGGCATCCTGCTTCAAGGTGGTTGACCATTGCCGTACGTGCGCCCATCCGGCGCAGATTGTATTTCTTACCTGTGCGCATGACGGCAGCGCGCACGGCATCGGCCGAGGTCTTTGGCCCCTGCAATTCGAAGCCGATTTCGCCTGCCATTCCCTGGCGCAAGAAACGCACCGGGTGGCCTTCGATCGTCGCGTCGACGAAGTGCATGAACTTCGTTTCGGTCAGGGGCGCATCGGTGAGGTCCTGCAAGAGCGCGAGGGCCTTTGGCCCCGAGACCTGGAACTTGAACTCGTCCATTGACATTGCGAAGGTGGCGTCGAAGTTGCCGTGGTCGTAGTTGTACTTGATCCATGTGGCGACCGGGCCGCGCGCGTTGAAGAGGAAGTCGTCCTCGGCAAGGCGCATCAGAATGCCTTCGCCGATAACCTTGCCCTCGGCATTGCAGAAGATCGTGTGCTTGGCCTGTCCGAGCGCGAACTTCTTGAAGCTGTTGACCGCGAGCGACGAGAACAGTGCCAGGGCGTCGGGGCCGGTGACGCGCAATTCGTCGAGGTATGACCAGTCACCGATGTAGACGTCCTCTTTCCACGACAGGTTTTCGTCTTGCCAGCCCGTGTATTCGAGCTTGCCCCAGGATGCGGCGATGTCGAGTCCGGTACGCATTTCGGCAGTGTAGAGATTCATTTTGCTCCTTTGCTCATCGTTGAATCAGTTCAGATGCCCCGAACATATCCGCAGAATTGAGCGCCGGAAATTGAGCATTTCTTGGCCAATACCAAACGTGAAGTTAGGTAAGCTTCTTTCTGGGCCAAGATTTCGCGTCTAATCAGGTAGGAGTTTCGTGGCAAGATTCACCGTCACACAACTTGAATATCTGTGTGCCGTGGCCCGTGCCGGTTCGCTCGCACGGGCCGCGGAAAGTCTGCATGTCACGCCAACGGCAGTGTCCTCGGGGCTCGCAAGCCTCGAGCGGGCCGCCGGCGTAGAGCTCGTCACCGGCAGAAAATCGCGCGGGACGACGCTAACGCCTGCCGGATATCAGCTCTACCTCGAGGCCGAAAATGTCTTGAGCATGCTGGATGAGGCTCAGCTCTCAGTCGGTAGCGGTGGCTGGGAACTGATTGGGCCGCTCGCGGTCGGCTGCTTTTCGACGCTCGCGCCCACGTTATTGCCGCTCGCGACTCGTCACTTCGGGGAAGTGCATCCGCGAGTCGAGTTGAAATACACCGTTGATCGGCAGGAGGCACTTGTGCAAGCGCTCATGCAACGCGAGCTGGATTGCGCCATTGTCTATGACCTCTATCTTCCCGAAGGCATCCGGAAAAAGAAGCTCGGGACTGCCCAGCCCTATGTGCTGCTGAGCCCGGAGCATCCACGCGCTAACGACAGCGCGGTATCGCTCCGTGACCTGGCAGACGACCCGGTCGTTCTCTTCGATTCCGATCCGGCGAGCACGCACAGCTTCACAATGTTTCGGGAGGCGGGAGTCTCACCGAGAATTGGCTATCGCGGGACGCAGTACGAGCTCATCCGAGCGATGGTCGCGCGCAATCTGGGTTGGAGCTTGATGATTCACCGCCCGAAGCATGATTTGACTCAGGAGGGGCTCAAAATCCACTCGCTTCCACTTCGGCCTGCCCCTGCCGAAGTGGACCTGGTGGGAGTGTGGCCCGACGGGACGCACCTCAACCGACGCACCGAGACATTTCTCGAAGTCATCCGGCGCATTCAATCGAATCTGCCACTCGACACGATGACAAACTCGTTCGCAGACGGGCCGTAGCCGGATTTGGCGCCGAATATGCGCGCCCGGCGCCTACACCCCGAGGATGCGTTGCGCCCGCAAAATGACCGGTCGGTCGACCATCTGTCCGTCGACTTGTCCCAGTGTCCCGACCTCGAGGACGCGACGAGCCCAGTCAAGCTCCTCATCGGACGGTGCGAAGACATCAGCGACGATAACCACTTGGCGGGGATGGATGCAGAGCTTCCCCGTGCATCCCGATCGCTTGGCGTGCTCGGTATCGCTTCGCACGAGCTCGTCGTCTTTGAATTCGGGGGAGGGGGAATCGAGCGGGCCCTGCTTGCCGGCGAGCGCACTCGCGATGACCAGCTGCGCGCGCACATAGTCGACGGTGGTGCTGCGGGGCTCGCAACCGAGCTCGAGCGCGAGATCGATCGCGCCAAGTGCGAGGCGCGAGACGCGAGGATGCGCGGCGAGCTCTTGTGCGGCAACGACGCCGGCGGGGGATTCGACAAGCGGCAGGATCGTGGTCGCGGATGCGCCGAGCGCTTGCGCGACCAGGTCGACTTCCTGAGACGACTCGGCTTTGGCGATGAGCACAGAATCGAGCCCCCCGGAGTCGAGGACGCCCGAAGCGAGCCATTCACGGTCACGGGCGCCCTCGTCGCTGAGTGGAGAGTTGAGGCGCACCGTGAGTGTCTGCCGCGCATCCTCCGCAGTTTCGAGCCCAAACTCACCGGGGTTGGAAAGCACTTCGCCGAGGGTGGCTCGAGCCTCGGCCTTTGCCTCCGGCGCGACCGCATCCTCGAGGTCGACAATGACCGCATCCGCACCGGCGGCGAACGCCTTGGCGATTCGATCTGGCCGCGTCGCCGGAACGAACAGCGCCGTTCGCGCGCGATCGATGTTGGCCGTCGAGGTGGTCGATATATCGCTTAGTGCGTCTTTGCTTTGCTGGCTCATGCTGTCAGCATCCCACGATTGCCAATGCTGTCACAAGTTTGGCAGCCGCCGGGCTTGATTGCTGCAGGATTTCCAATATATTGGAACATATCTGTTCGACGTTGAGGAGGGCTCGTGATGACCGAGGTCGCTACTGAGTCGCCTCGACGGATCTGCGCCGCGGGTCCCCGCTTGTCTGCCGCTACTGCGATTGAGGTTCCGAGTCTGGTTCGCGCTCGTCGTCGAGTCGACTCGCGAGCAGGTCACCGGCATGCACGATGTGTTCGTGCATCGCGGCGCGGGCCTCATCGACGTCACGATTGCGAAGCGCCGAGAGGATGCGGTCGTGATCACCAGCCGATGCGGCCGGCCAGCCTTCAATCTGCCCGTAGAAGGATCGAGGGACGTAATGCGACACGATCGACAGGATGCGGTTGAGCTTGGGCGAGCCACCGAGTCGCGAGATATACGAGTGCAGTTCGTGATTGTGCAGTTCGACCCCGTCGGAATTGCGGCGCTTGGCGGCCGCGAGAAGCTCGAACTGGATTGCGTCGAGCTCGTTGATATCGTCGTCGGTCACTCGCTGCGCAGCACGAGCCGCGATCTCACCCGCGATCAGCGCGTGGGCGGTAAAAATGTCGTGAATGTCCTCCGCCGTCAACGGATTGACGACGAACCCGACCCCCTGCCGGTTATCGAGAAACCCCTCGGTGCGCAGCGCTTGCAGCGCTTCACGCGCGGGCGTCTGCGAAATTCCGAGCTCCTTACCAATATCTTCCGGGCGAAGCACGTCGCCCGCGACGAACTCGCGCGCCAAGATTTTTTCGCGAATGAACGCCATGGCCTCGCGGCTCATCAGGCGACGTTGCGGGGGAACTGCTTCAGACATACCCGCAAGTTTAGTCGGACGGCCCGCGTGCTGTGCCCACTATATTCATCCACCACTAAGAGGAAGAACCCGTGACTGAGCAACCACTTGACGGAATCACCGTCGTTTCTATCGAACAGGCGGTCGCCGCACCCTTCGCGACCCGACAGCTCGCCGACCTCGGTGCCCGCGTCATCAAAATTGAACGAGACGCGGGAGACTTCGCGCGCGGCTATGACGAGGCAGTCAACGGCGAGGCGAGCTACTTTGTCTGGCTCAATCGCGGCAAAGAATCTGTGGTTCTTGACCTCAAGACCGAGGAAGCCCAGCGCATCCTGCGAAACATGCTCAAGAGCGCGGATGTGTTCGTGCAGAACCTCGCACCCGGAGCGATTGAACGCCTCGGATTTGGCGCCGAAGCCGTTGCCAAAATCAATGAGCGCCTCATCCACGTCTCGATTTCGGGGTTCGGTAAAGACGGTCCGTATGCGCGCAAGAAGGCGTATGACCTCATAATTCAGTGCGAAGCGGGCCTGTTATCGGTGACCGGGACCGAAGAGAACCCGTCAAAGGTGGGGGTGTCGGTTGCCGATATTTCCGCCGGCATGTATGCCTACTCCGGGATCCTTGCCGCGCTGATACAGCGTGGCAAGACCGGCAAGGGCACGGCGCTCGACATCAGCATGCTTGAGGCGCTTGGCGAGTGGGTGCAGCAGACCTACCTCTACGCCGAGTATTCGGGGAATGCCTCGAAGCGCACCGGTGCGGCGCACGCGAGCATCCAGCCCTACGGGCCATTCCAGGCACAGGATGGGGTGATCTTCCTCGGGCTGCAGAACGAACGTGAGTGGAAGCTCTTTTGTGAGCAGGTGCTTGAGCAGCCAGAACTGGTCGCGGACGAGGACTTCGATTCGAACTCGAAGCGCGTCGCGAATGTTGAGCGCCTGCGCGACACGATCACGCAGGCCCTGAGTAGCCGCGCCGTGGATGATGTGCAAACGCTGCTCGACGAAGTCGGGATCGCCAACGCGCGGATGCGAACGATGCAGGAATACTCCGCGCATCCGCAGCTTGCTGCCCGTAACCGCTGGCGCGAGGTCGCCACGCCCTCGGGCACCGCTCGGGTCGGGCTACCGCCGGTATTCTTCGGCGAAGAGCCGCCCATGGGGGCCGTGCCGGTGCTCGGCGCCGATACCGAACGCATCCGCAAAGAATTTAGCGCGTAGCTGACCTCGACCGTCGGTAGCACTGCGACGCCGCACAACGAACTGGAGACCAACATGTCACTCACCACCGCCGAGGCGCTTGCCCAGTGGGCGCACAGTCTTACCCCTACAGACACTGACCTCGCGCTCGCCCAGCGCTCCCTCGTGGACACGATGGCGGTCACGCTCGCCGCTCGAAACAACGCGCTGGTGCCGATTAGCGCGCAGCTCGGGGAAGCGGGGCACTGGGCGGCAACCGGTCACGTGCTCGACTTCGATGACCTGCACATGGAATCGACGACCCACATCAGCGTCGTGATTGTGCCCGCGACGCTCGCCACCGGCGGGGATGCTCGGGCCTACCTTGCGGGGGCGGGTGTCATGGCGCGGCTGGGCAATGCGCTCGGATGGACGCACTATCAGTCCGCCTGGCATGCGACCTGCACCGCGGGCGCGCCGGCGGCGGCGGTTGCGGCGTCGATTGCCCTCGGGCTCAGCGTGGACGAAACCGCGCACGCAATTGCGTTAAGCATCCCCGCAGCCGGCGGTGTGCAGCAGGCGTTCGGCACTGTGGGGAAGCCGCTGCAGGTCGGCTTCGCGGCGGATGCGGGCGTGCGTGCCGCGCGTCTCGCGCAGGCCGGTGCGCGCTCCGACCTCCGCGTGGTCGATGAGTGGCTCGGCAAAGTGAATGCGACCGGGCCGGTACAGCTCGACGGTCCCGCGATCCCAGATGGTCTTGCGATCAAGCTGTTCCCGTGCTGCTATG
The DNA here is from genome assembly GCF_052090685.1 of Gulosibacter sp. Lineage (NCBI taxonomy): Bacteria > Bacillati > Actinomycetota > Actinomycetes > Micrococcales > Microbacteriaceae > Gulosibacter > Gulosibacter sp. The sequence goes on from NZ_JBQDBE010000004.1 coordinate 112,266, forward strand.
CCATGCAGCGGCCCATCGGGGTCATGCGTGCGCTTGCGGCGCGGGTCGACGTTGACGAAGTTGAAGGGATTAACGTGACCACCCCGCGCGGTACGGTGAAGCCGCTCATCCACTCGCGTCCAACTACCGGACTCGAGGGGAAATTCAGCCTCGAGTATTCGCTGGTGGCGGTACTCCTTGACGGCTATCCCGATTTCGAGAGCTTTACTGATGCGCAGGTGCAGCGCCCACTCGCGCAGGAGCTGATCCGGAAGGTGCATCCGAAGTTCACCGAGGAGCCGATCGACAATCTGCTCGATGGCGACTGCACTGTTGAAATCACGCTCCGTGACGGGAGCGCCGTCGCCGAGACTCTGGCGCTGCCGCCCGGGTCCCCCGGACTGCCGCCGACCGAGGGCGAAATCGCGGGCAAGCTTGAGGCTTGTGGGGCGGATGTGCCGGAGCTGCTCGCAGAGATTTCGTGGGCCGCGGCGGCGGGGCTCCTGCGTGCGCAACTTCCGGCTCAGGCGTAGACCGAGAGGCTACGAACTGCATAAGGGCGAGAGGCTTCAAAAATCTTACTGGGGAATATCCCCAATTTAATAACTGAATGCTCGGTTAGTTATTCGGGAAACCTGTGGATACTTCCACGACTTATTCCGCTTGGCCGATCGTATATGTTGCGCTTACGCTGATTCCCGACCGCGAGGCAGACTTCGCGGATCTCGTTAGACAAGGGAGTCTCAGTGACGAACACTGCAACTGCAGAAAGCCGCCGTCTTGCGGCAGAACGCCGCCGCATCATCGGTGCGGTCGTGGTCGGTACCACCGTGGAGTGGTACGACTTCTTCGTGTACGCGACCATGGCCGGTCTCGTACTCGCGCCGCTGTTCTTCGAACCCGCAACCCAGGGCAATGAAGGCTTCGCAACCATCCTCACCTTCCTCACGGTGGGTATTTCGTTCCTCTTCCGGCCGCTTGGCGCATTCCTCGCCGGACACTTCGGCGACAAGATCGGCCGCAAGCCGATGCTCGTCATCACTCTGCTGCTCATGGGTGTCGCAACCTTCTTCATCGGTCTGCTCCCCACCTACGAGGGAACCGAAGGCGACTGGTTCGGTGGCATGGGTATGGCCGCGCCGATCATGCTGCTCTTCCTGCGCATCCTGCAGGGCATCTCGGCTGGTGGCGAATGGGGCGGCGCCGTGCTCATGGCAACTGAGCACTCCGCAACCAAGACCCGTGGCCGCATGGGTATGTTCCCGCAGCTCGGCGTACCGTTCGGCATGCTGCTCGCTTCGGGCATGATCGCCGCGGTGACCGCGCTCACGGGTGACCAGTTCGCCGTATGGGGATGGCGCATCCCGTTCCTCTTCTCTGTTGTGCTCGTGGTAGTCGGCTTCATCGTGCGCCACGCGGTTGAAGAGTCCCCGGTCTACAAGGAGATCGAGGAGCGTCAGCAGCAGGCTTCCGCCCCGATCGCGACCCTGTTCCGCAAGCACGGCGTCACCGTGATTCTCCTCGCGGCTCTCTTCATCGGAAACAACGCCGCGGGCTATATGACTACCGGTGGGTACATGCAGAACTACGCGACGAAGACCCTCGGCATGGACGTCACATTCGTGATGCTCGCGGTGCTTGCCGCGGCGGCAATGTGGGCGCTGTTCACCTATATCTCGGGCTTCATCACCGACAAGATTGGCCGCAAGAAGAGCTTCTTCATCGGCTACGGCCTGCAGCTGATCACCGTCTGGGTGCTCTTCGCGATGGCGAATACCGGCGAGCCGATGATGCTCCTGATTGGTCTGCTCATCTTCGCAATCCCGCTCGGCCTCACCTACGGTCCGATCGCGGTGTGGTTCGTGGAGTCCTTCCCCGCCTCGGTGCGCTTCTCGGGTGTGTCGATTGGCTATGCACTCGGAGCGATCCTCGGTGGTGCATTTGCGCCGACCATCGCAACCTGGCTGATGCAGACCTTCAACAATGTCTACGCAATCTCGACCTACCTCTTTATTGCGACGATCATCAGCCTTATTGCAGCCACCTTGCTCAAGGACCGCACGGGCATTCCGCTCACGCACTCCTTCGAGGAGACGGGCAAGTTCGAGTCCTGGAAGCCGGGCGACCCGACCAAGGAAGAGTACGAAGCTCTTGGCGACCCGATGACCGACGCGAACCGGGTTCCCGAAAAGCTCTAGCGGATAGCCCATCGCCCCCGCTGGCGGTTCGCGCAAACCGTAATAGCCCCATAGTGCGTCCGACGTACTATGGGGCTATGAGCAGCGGTGCTGATCCACATCCCATCCCGAGCCCCGATATCACGTTGCGGCAGCTCGAGTGTTTCGTGGCGGTCGCAGAAGAAGGCACTATTACGGGCGCCGCGGCGAAGATCCATTCCTCGGGTTCGGCGGTGTCGGATGCGGTGACCTCGCTTGAGCGGGCAATCGGCGTGCCACTCATGGTGCGGCGTCGGTCACAGGGGGTCACGCTCACGTCCTCGGGTCGGTCCATCGTGCCGCTCGCACGAGAGGTGCTCTCCCGGTCGAACGAACTGGAGATGATGGCTCGCGGTGATCAGCGGCGTACCGCCCCGGTTCGTGTCGGCGCCTTCCACACCATCGCGCCCACGCTCATTCCGCCACTTATTAGCCGGTATGTGGCCAAGCATCCCGACACTGAAATCAGCTACGTCATGGCTGAGCAGGATGCGCTCGCCGAGCAACTCGCAAACGGTGAGCTTGATGTTGCGCTCGTCTATGAACTTGATTTTCCGCTTGAGTTTGAGCGCACCCGACTCGTGCGCTCGAGGGCCGTGGTGCTCCTGCCGGAATCGCATCGGCTGGCGGGGCGGGACGCGCTACAGCTCAGCGAACTGGCCGATGAGCCACTCATTTTGCACGACTCAGTGCCGAGTCGGCAGCACGCCCTCGATATTCTGAAGGAGTCGGAAGCCGACCCGCCGCGAGTCCATGCGACCGCGAACTATGACCTTTGTCGTTCGCTCGTGGGTGAGGGGCTTGGCTGGTCGATTCTGATGGGCCGGCGATTCTCCGCAACGACCTGGGCGGGGCACAAGGTTGTCGAAGTACCGATCCAACCCGCGCCGCCGCCGCTCGACATCATCCTCGCCGCGCGCGCCGAAACGCATCCCGCCCGCGTGCTCGAACTCATCGAGGTCGCCCGCGAGACGAGCAGTGAGCTTATGGGCGCTGGTTAGTGACGTGCGCTGTGCGTCCTTAGAATTAATTACCACCGAAAACGCGAGTTTCCACCTTCTGGAAAGCGGTAAGCCTCGCTTTCGGTGGTATCCAAAATCGGGTGGCGGCTTTCCTCGTCGCTCGCTTCGTGCCTCTCCCTCGGAGCGACCACCCGTAACGACGTTTACCACTTTCCGGCCAACGAGTTCGAACGCGCGGCGACAGGTTTTGGCGGGCACTGTCATCATCTCGAAACCATAGTTTGGTTATTCCCGCGCATGTGACGCCAAATTGAAGCCCTCGAGCTACACACTGCTGGAGGCCGTGCAGAACGTACCGGTCATTGTGAGGTAATTGCAGGCTGTTCATTCGACAGAATGACGGATGCTGCGGCGGCAAACATCGCGCCGTTACCCTGCACAAAACTGGTCGTAACATTTTCGACCTGGACGCACGCTTCGCCGCGGAGCTGCCGGACGGATTCCTGCAGCGCGAACATTCCATACATTCCGGAATGGGTATAGGAAAGACCGCCACCATTTGTATTCATCGGTAGCGAGCCACCCGGTCGAGTGTGACCGTCCGCAATGAACGCACCGGATTCGCCGAAATCGACGAACCCGAGGTCCTCAAGACCGTAGAGTGGCAAGTGCGCAAACGCGTCGTACACCATGAGGTGGTCAATATCGTTCGGGGCGAGGGCTGCGGTACGAAATGCTTCAGCTGCCGATCGACGGAATGCGCCAAATTGGGTCAAGCTATCCATTTGCGAGATGAGCGGTGACTCGACGGATTCGCCTGATCCTAGGACGTAAACAAGCCGATCGTGGTTCCGCATTGACTGGGCACGCTCTGAGGTCGTGAGAATCAGGGCGCCTCCACCATCGGTGACGACGCAACACATGTCCTTCGTGAATGGCCAGGCAAGGTCTCGCCGAGCGAGTACTTCGTCAACGGTCGTGGAGGAGCGTCGCGCTGCGCGCGGGTTCGGTACTGCCCATTCGCGCTGTGACACCACGACTTCGGCGAGGTCTCGCTTGCTCATGCCTCGTTCTTCAAGAAAGGCGGCGACCGGTATCCCAAAGGTGGCATACGGCGGAATCGCGCCGTAGATGTCTTCGAACTGGCCCTTCATCGAAGCGAATTCTCTGCCGAATGGCATAGGTGCTGCGGCGATTTGGGATCGGCCGGATTCTCCGTGGGTTATCAGCACGACCTCGGCTGCTCCGGCTGCGATTGCAGCAGCAGCATGCCTCACATGTGCGATGAAGCTGGTTCCGCCGATTGAGGTCCCGTCGATCCAACGTGGCTGGATTCCGAGTGCGTGAGTGACCTCCCAAGGAAATGTTGGACCAGCCGTAGCAAAGCCATCGATATCGGAAGGCTTGAGACCCGCATCGTCTAGGGCGTTTCGTGCGGCTTCGCAGTGAAGACCGAGTTCAGACAGATCCTCACGCACACCGATGGTTGTCGTCTCTGCGGCGCCGACGATTGCGATACCGCCCTGGTGCATTCGGGTCACGCGGATGCCTCCGTCGCGAGGCGGAAAACCGGCAGTTTCATATCACCGCGCTGTTCGAAGTCAACTCGAAGTGGCGAGCCGAGGGGGATTGCGTCGGGTGCCGGATCGATGCCGACAATGTTGGTGAGCATCCGTGGCCCTTCTTCTAGTGTGACGATCGCGATGATCTGTGGGTCTGGCCCAAACTGAGGCAGCGGTCGAAAGTTGATCGAATAGGAAGTCAATGTCGCTCGGCCACTGACGGTGCGCCATTCCACATCGCTCGAGGCACACGTCGGATCCGGACAAAAAGGGCGTGGGTAAAAATAAAACTCTGTACAGGCGTTGCAGCGTTGTATTCGCAATTTGCCACGATTGGCAGCGTCCCAGAACTCGCGTGTCTCGGGCGTCGGTACAGGCAATGGCGGAGTCTTCATCGAACCTCCTAGTTCTTCATGATTGTGACCGGATGCGTCGCTATTTCATTGGTCTTTGCCCTCGTGACAAGACATTTGAGTCGCTGGTCAAGGTGCGATACGTAGCGTATCGTTAGGTTTGGGTCAGCGCAACGAGGTTTGGGTTTCTTCTATCTGGCCGTGCGGTGCGTTTGGCATCAGATCACAACGGATTCGTCGACCAGCCGTGGTCAGCGAATAGGCAGAGAGGCTTATATATGTCCCGAATTGAATCGCCAACTGAAAGCATCACGCAAGTTACCGAATCGATCGGACTGACCTGGCGACATTAGTGCTATTTCGTGATAATCGCGTTGATCATGCTCTGTGATGGCATGGACGTCACCATCGTCAGTCATATCTTCCCTTCGCTCATGAAAGAGTGGGGAATCGAAATCGGTGGCGGTATCGCTCTTGTCGTGAGCGGCGGTTTCATCGCAATGGGTATCGGTGCACTGGTCGCGGGTCGGCTTGCCGACCGATTCGGGCGCAAGCTGGTGTTCGTAGCAGTCACCTCACTGTTTGCCATCGCGACGGCGCTGGGTGCGACCGCCGAGGATTTCACTGCATTCACCGCGTGGCGATGGATCGCCTGCTTGGGAATGGGCGCGGCAATGGCCATCGCCAACACACTCCTTTCCGAGCTGGTCCCTAAAGAGCGTCGTTCCGCACTGTTGGCCATCGCTTATGCTGCGGTCGGGCTCGGTACATCCGTAGGGGCGACCTTCGCTGGCATCTTGCTCCCGAACTATGGGTGGCGCGTTCTGCTCCTGGTTGCAGGCACGCTTCCACTCGTCTTTGCAATTGTCGCGGCCATTGTCATTCCCGAATCCCCTTCGTTCTATGCCATTCGCGGTCAGATTGAAAAGGCGAAGCGGAGTCTGCGGCGACTTATGCCAACGGTAGACCTCGCTCGAATCGATTTCTCGATTCCGGTGATTTCGTCCAATGTGGAAAGTGCCAGGGGTGCATTAGTGCAGCTATTTTCTCAAAGGTACGCCTTGACGACGGTGCTTCTCATCGCCTTCGGGTTCCTCTCCCTCGGTACGCAGCTGACGATCGTCCAATATCTACCGAGCCTGATGCAAATGCCCGATCCTGGCCTTACCAGCGTCGAGAGTAGTTCCGTGATGGGAACGTACGGTCTCGCCAGTACGATCGGTGGGCTATTGGTTGGAGTCTTTCTTGCTCGGTGGTCGAGATTCGTGGTCTTCGGGTCTTTGCTAGTTCTGTCCGCACTTGTCGTCGTTTCGGTCGGTGTATGGCCGAACCTCTCCCACGGAACTCTCCTGCTACTCATGGCCGCATTCGGATTCATCATTCCGTCCGTGCTTGGCCCTTCGCGATCGATTCTTGCGGCCGCGGCGTACCCAACTGCGGTCCGAGCCACAGGTATAGGTGCGACCGAGATGGGCGGGCGCGTCGGTTCCGCTGTGGGTGGTGCTGCGGGAGGAGCGCTTATTGGCGCCGGCCTCACGATGAGCGGGTTCTTCCTCACGCTGCTCGTACCGATGGTGTTACTCTTTGCCGCATTGATCGGACTCAAAACAATTGACTCCCGAACAAATCGAACGACGATAGTGGAACGCCGAGTGCCAGTTGACGCCGAGTGATTAGCCATCCCGAGTCCCGACATCACGCTTCGGCAACTTGTTCGATTCCTCATGCTGATTGAAGAATGCGCGATTGGACTTCAAACGTAATTTCACTTGATCCAATTACGGGCAGTGGTACTCCTGGCGGAGAAATGTCGGATGACGGAAGCCATCCCAGCGAACTCTCGAATGGGTTCCTGGTGCCGCAGCGCCTCTCCAGGTTCGCAGAGTTATCGTTACGGCGTCGCGATATTCCGCGCCACGGTATCGCGCGCGAACTCGACGAAAGCCTGGGCCCGGTCCGTTAGGTGCACGCCTTGTGGCCAGCAGATCACAGCCCATTCAACCTCGGTGGTCGCATGAATTCGCTTGGCCACGAGAGGAAGATCCTCGTAGCTGCGGTCAAGTCGGGCCTTCTGGATAAGCAGGCTGTAACCGAGATTGCGTGCGACCATCGAACGCACAAACTCAAAATTCGGGCTGGTGTACGCAACCTTTGGTGTTACTCCAGCTCGATGGAGTAAATCGAGCGTATGACGGCCGCTGGGTGGCAAATCGAGCATGATCAACGGATCTCCAGCGAGTTGTTCGAGGGATATCTCATCGGAATTGGCAAGGCGATGCTCGGTCGACAGCAACGCATGCACTTCGGTTTCGTAGAGCTTTTCCATTTCGAGCCCAGCGGGCAAGTTGAGTCTGTACCCGATCACCACGTCGAGCTTTCCCTCGATGAGCTGCTGCGTTAGATCGTCGAGCGACCCGTCCCTAAGTCGGAGCTGCACGTTCGGGTGCGCCCGGGTAAAGCCGTCGATGAGCGAAGGCAGGACCGTCGCGGACAGCGTCGAATAGCATCCGACAGAAATCGGACCACTGATGTCGCCGCCATGGCTAGAAAGCGTTCGCTCGATTTCGATTGCGTCGGTGAGCAGCATCCGCGCCTGCTCGAGCAGGTGGTTGCCAGCGGACGTGGGAGTGATTCCGCGTGCTCGCTGTCGGATCACGAGTTGTACACCCAGTGACCTCTCGAGATCGCTGACGGCGACTGCGACGGCCGCGGGAGTGAGGAACATCTCCTTTGCCGCTGAGGCGAAAGAGCCCGCACGAATCGTGGCTTGAAAGAGCTCCAGTTGTCGCAACGTGAAATTTGGTGCAGTCTCAGTCACCGCTTCCTCCAAAGATAGTTTTATTTAACTAGTCCGCAAACAATACTCGTTTGTAAATGGTTTGTTTCGCCGAGAGACTAGTACCAATTCGTGAAAGTCATCACCCGAACGAGGAGGTTCTGATGACAACTCTTACAGCCGCTCCTGAGGTCGATTGGGTCGACCCCAAGACGCTCGTTGTAGACCCATACCCCACCTACGCTCGACTTCGCGAGGAAGCACCGGTCGCGTTCGTGCCGTCTCTCGGACGATACTTCGTAACGCGGTTTCAAGACTGTTTCGACGTCGAAATGGATCACGAGACCTTTAGCTCCCACGAAGACGAAAAGCGTTCGACCATGATCCGAGCGATGGGGCGCCCCATGCTCCGACTCGATGATCCGCAGCACAAGGTGGAACGCAATGCGATCGCACCTGCGCTTAGGCCAATGGCGATCAAGAAGCACTGGATGCCCATCTTTCACGAGATAGCCGAAAAGCACGCGGCGACGCTGCGCGAAGCAGGTGCCGGCGCGGACTTGTTCAAGCTCTTCGCGGTCCCGTATGTCGCCGACAGTCTTAGCCACATCATCGGCTTCCGCAATGTCACGCCCGGGCAGTTCATGGATTGGTCGCACACCTTCATCGCCGGGATCGGCAACGTCACCAACGACGCGAGAATCTGGCAAGAAACCGCGCGCGTTTGTGAAGAAGTCGACGATGCGATCGAAGAGGCTGTGACGCGACTTTCGGTCGAGCCTGACGCATCCATGATTTCTTCGATGCTCGCCGCCGGAATGGACCTTGACCGTCTACGCACCAACGTGCGTCTCACTATCTCCGGTGGGATGAACGAACCGAGTCACGTCATCTCGGGTGCGATCTGGAGCCTCACCCAGGCACCCGAGCAGCGAGCGCGGGTGCTCGCGGGGGAGAGCACGTGGCGAGATGTCTTCGAGGAGACCGCCCGGGTGCACTCACCGGTGGGAATGTATCCGCGACTTGTGACACGGGACACCGAGATCGGCGGAGTCCGTATCCCCGCCGGATCGACGGTGGCAGTCGTGGGTGCGTCGGCGAACCGTGATGAGCGGAAGTTCGCGGATGCGGATCAGTTCGACCTCACTCGCGAGAGTGCCGCGCACCTCGCTTTCGGAAACGGCACACACATCTGCGCAGGCAATTGGGTTGCCCGCAGTATGGTCGGCGAAGTTGCGCTGCCGTTCCTTTACGGACAGTTCCCCGAACTTACGGTTGTGCAACCGGACGGCATTGAGTTTCGCGGCTGGGTCTTTCGCGGCACAAAATCACTGCCCGTCGAGTGGTCATAAGCAGCAGTTTGTATCGATTAGGAGTCACAGATGACTGTTAAAATTTACTTTGGAACCGAAAGTGGTAACTCCGAGATGGTGGCATTCGACATTGCGGATGCACACGGTGCGCAGGCAGAAGACCTCTCAGACGTTGAAGTGGAGAGTCTGAGCCCCGAGCATTTCTACCTCATCGTGTGCTCGACGCACGGCGAAGGTGAGCTGCCGCAGAGCGCAGTGCCGTTCATGGATGCCCTTGGTAGTTCTCGCCCCGACCTCACCGGGCTACGCTATGCCATGTTTGGGCTGGGAGACAGCACCTACCCGAACTACAGCAAAGGAAGCGAACACATCGATACGCTGTTCGCCGAACTCGGCGCGGAACGAATCGGTGAGTACGGTCGCCACGATGCCGCTGGTCGAGAGGACGTTAGCGAATTAGCGCTGGTATGGGCTGCGCAGGTCGTTGAGCAGCATGAAGCTGCCCGACACGCGGTCTAACCTTTTGTCAGCGAGATGATAGAAAGAGTCACTATGCACTCACGTGTGCGAACGATGGTGGAGACCGATCAAAGTGCCGAGCGGCTTGGGATCACCGACGTCGAGGCGGATGACGGCCGCGCAGTATCGAGGCTATTGGTTGCACCGGACATGGCAAACGGACACGGCGTGGCTCATGGTGGATTTGTCTTTGCGCTCGCTGACTACGCGTTTGCGTGCGCGGCCAATACCGTGCTCGCAGATATCGCGACTGTTGAAGCATCAATTTCGTACCTATCACCGGCACACGTTGGAGACGCCCTGGTGGCGGAGGCTGCGACCACTTACTTCGACGAACGTCGCGTGGTAGTTGATGTCACGGTGTCAGCGGGCGATGTGACAGTTGCCCTGTTCCGGGGTTCGGGTCGACGAATGTCGAAATCTCGCCGCGCGTAGTTTCCAATAAAGCGATGAAGGGGTGGCCCGACGAGAGTCGGGCCACCCCTTAAGTACTTTGAC
>NZ_JBQDBE010000004.1:122453-183010 GCF_052090685.1 Gulosibacter sp.
GTATACTGGCCGTGGGGGGGGTGGGGGGGCGACTATGGCCCAACCGGGGCGGGGGTTTTTACCAAAAAAGGGTTGGGGGGGGGGCCCGGCGTGGGGGCGGCCCACCCCTTCAGTACTTGGACTCAGCTGCGGGCTAGTGCATCGGCCCCACAGGCTGTTTCTTCACACGCTTCAGCGTGCGAATGAACAGATCGGCGATCGTCATGAGTGCGCGATTACCGGTTGCGCGAACGAACAACCGTTGCCCCAGGGTAGGTACGAGTCCACTTGGATCCTCGCGGCCGAGTTCCGGATTTACCTTGGACACGATCGGGATGTTGGTCATAAGGGCACGCATCACGCCGTTGTCACGCTCCGCCCAGACGATGTCTGCGGTGCGGCCCTGGATGACTTTATTTGGGTAGTCGGGATCAGCAAGTAACTGCCGGGCAAGCATCGTTGCGTCGACGTGGCCCGCGGAAATCGCGGCCGCTGCCTGGTCGGGATCTGGTGTACTTGACAGGAAGAGCCGAACGTCAGGACCAAGGGCCTCGCGGAAGGCCTGCGGCTCGCCGTGGGTGAGCATGTTCCCAGAGGTGCTCGGGACATTCACGCCCATTGACTCGTAGTTCGCGTCGGTGAGCGAGAAGAAATCGACTCCGGCAGAGGCAATATGGGCTGCGACCTCAGCGAATCCCTTCTCATCCTGACCTCCCGGCGCATGGTCGTTGACGCTCATGCGTATACCCACCGGGAATTCGGGGCCGACGGCTTCCCGTACGGCAACGACTGTATCGCGTAGCGCACGTGCTCGGTTTTCGGTCGAGCCCCCGTATTCGTCAGTTCGCTTATTCGCCAGCGGAGAGAGAAAGGACGAATAAAAATAGCACATATGTGCGGCAATTTCGACGCCATCCCAGCCAGCGGCCTGTACGCGTTTAGCAGCGTCGACGACAGCGCGTTCGAGCTCCTTAATCTCCGCTTCTGTTGCCTCTTTCGGTGGCGGTGTTACGCGACCACCCGGCACATAGACACCGTCGGGGAAGCCAGTTTTCCCCAGCGTGACGCCGACCGGACTGGCCGCGATCGGCCACTGACCGTTTCGTGGCACACCCATTCGTCCGAAACTCGGGAATAGCTGGCCGAATATGGCGGCGCCTTCCTGATGAATCGATTTGCCGAGTTCGACCAGGTCGGGGAGAAATTCATCCTTATCCAACCGTATGTTTGGGTGGAAAGGTGCTTCGTTCCAAGCTCTCTCGGTGGCAGATGAGCCACCAACGAAAACGAGACTTACGCCACCCATCGCACGGCGCTTGAGAAAGGCAAATGATTGTGGGCTTGGGCGTCCGTCTTTCGTTGGTTGCAGAATTGCCATTGGCCCCAGAATGAAGCGATTCTTTAGCTCAAGCGTATTGATCCGGAGCGGTTCGCCGACGATCTCTGCCGAGGATTTCACTGTTGTCTTTGATGAGGGAATCTGCTTGTTCATTTCACTGCGTTCCTTGCATCGCACGGTCCCCGGGCTATGCCTGAACTCGCCCGCGGACGAATTCCTTGTCGGGTGCATCCGTGACCGGTAGTCCCGAGGCTTCGAGCGCTGCCCGGAACTGCTTCATGAAGCGGTCGGGAAGTTTCGCCGACGGCGGACGAAGTGCACCACCGTTGAATCCTGCGAGCCATTCCTGATACTTCCACTGCGTGCGGTTAATCATGTTCGTTCCAGGGGTGGAAGTTCCCGAAACTGCGGTGTTTGCCGCTCGTGCGGGGTTCACCTGCCAGTACAGCTCCATCGCCTTCTCCCACTGTCCATTTCGCGCGAGATCGAACGCGCGGGGATAGTAGTCGCTCATCCAGTTCGTATTGCTAGTCCCAGAGAATTGGAAATCGAGCTGCGACATGAGCGGAATGGTTTCCGCCTCGATGGGGCATGAAATCACCACTTCTTCGCGGAAGTGGTGATACATCTCCATTACGCCGGGGATGCCCGGGTAACCCTGCTCGGCCTTGATCGCTACAATGCTCGGCATGGCATCGAGGACTCGTCGAACGAACTCGATGCTCATCCCCGCAGGGTGGATTCGCTCGAAGCCCCAGGCGGGAAGCGGGAAGAGCATCGTGGCGAGATCTGTGGCATCGGTGAAGCGTTTCGTGTAGTCGAAGACTTCGTCGTAGCTGGTTGGCCAAAAGGATGCGGGATATGCGAGGAGCGCACGGTCGGCGCCTGCCTGTTCGGCAAGCTTCACTGCCCGAATGTTCTCTTCGAGCGTGCCGAAGATGGCGTGGAAGAACAGCGCGAAGTCTGGGCCCGCTGCTTCGCGCGCGATCGCCGTGATGCGTGCGTTTTCTTCCGGGGTGATATTCACTTCCGCGACGAGCAGCGTGCCGGCGAAGCCAAGTTCCTTGAGCTTTACGATGTCGTGTCGGATTGCATTCTCATTGATGGCGCTGAAGTCCGGGGTAAATGACGGATGCGTGACGGCAATCGTGCCGACGAATTTTTCTTTTGCCCAAGCACGCGCCTCGGCTTTGGTGTAATCGACCACGTTGTCTCCTTCTATTTTCTCGATGTAATGATGTTGACGGGAAGCTCGGTGCCGAGTCCCTTTGCATTGGCACTGTCGACGAGCATTTCTGCGACGACAATGTCCTGCAGACCGGACCCAGTGGACTTGTAGATCCGGATTCCGCTATTGGTATCGATGGGATGATCGCCGCAGAGGGCCTCGTGCAGCGTTGCGACACGATCAGTGAGGTCAAAGCCCGCTTCAGTAGCAGCGAGCATGTCGCCGCTACCGCCCACGACCTCGTCGTAGGTGTCGACGAGGATGACGGAGGCGCGGTCGAGTAACTCGACGGGGAGTTCTCGCTGCGCCGGCGTGGTTGAACCGATCGAGATGACGGTCGCGTTCGGCTCGATCCACTCCGCTTGCACGGTCGGCGACTCATCCCGGGAACGGGCGGCGCAGAGCACGAGGTCGGCACCGCGGACGGCGGCTTCAGCGCTGGCAACCGCGAGCACTGGTACACCAAGTCGCTCGGTGAACTCTTCTGCGAAGGACACCCGGTTTGCGGTAGTCGGGCTGAACACTCGAGCATCGTGAATGTTGAGCACGTGGGCGAATGCGTCCAGGTGTGAGCGGGCCTCGAAACCAGACCCGATCACCGCAACCGTAATCGGGTCAGCCGAACTCAATACTTCGGCGCCGACTGCGCTGGTGGCCGCGGTGCGAAGCGAGGTTACCGAGTTCCCATCCACGAGTGCTACGAGCTGCGCCGTTTGCTTGTCGAATAGAGAAATGAGATAACTCACCTGCAGGCCGTCGGCGAATGAGCCGACGATCGACTTCGCGCCGAATAGTCGACCTGATGGCGGAATCGACGGCATAATGCGCGTCCACTCCACTTCAGTTTCTGCGAATATTCGACCCGGTGTGCCCTTGTTGTCAAGAGTTGCCGAGTATGCGTTTCGCAGCGCGTCGACAGCTCGGGGCATGTCGCTCAACTTCCTCACGTCGTGATCGGTCAAGAACAGAGGGAAACGGGTCGGCGAGGGTGGATCCGCGGTCATGTCACTCCTTTGTGAGAACTTCGAGTCGAATCTATACGAAACGGGTCGTACTTAACATAGCGCGCGCATTCACCGCTGTCGACGGGGGTATCGTGCGAGAAGCGTTCGCATGTGAACTTCGCTCTTGAAATGCGTTGCATTCGATACCGTACGCACCGTATAGTTTTAGTTCAACGGTTGCCACAGTGACGTGGCGGCTCTCCACTCGCCGATTCCTTGCACTTACCGGAACAGTTGGAAGGTCTCGGGCTCGGCGGTGACGCAGTCGTCACTTGGAGTAAATCGAGTGGCGGTGTGCGCTCGTGAAAGGACAAGAATGAATACTGAGTACGACGCCGATGTGATTGTGATCGGTGGTGGGCCGGTTGGCACCACCGCCCTCGCGTTGCTGGGGAAGTATGGTCTCAGCGCGATCGGGCTCGAGCGAGAGCAGGAAGTCTGGCCTACAGCGCGAGCCGTTCACTTCGATGGGGAGACGTTCCGCACGCTCCAAGCGCTCGGCGTTGCTGATCAGTTTGTCGACGCGACGATTCCAATGGCCTCGATGCACATCGAAAACGAGGCGCGTGAGGTGCTCGTATACATCCCTACGGGGCAGTTCGGTTCGCAAGCGTGGCATGACGATATTAACTTCCACCAGCCTGATATCGAGCGTCTTCTTCGCAGGGTTGTTACCGACCAGGAGAACGTTGAACTGCGTTCTGGTGTCACGGTGACTGATGTCGTGAACGACGACGCCGGCGTACTGGTGCACGCTGTGCAAGACGATGGCACCGAAGTCGAGCTGCGCGCGCGGTGGGCAATTGCGGCTGACGGTGCCCGCTCGAGTACTCGCCAGACGCTCGGCATTGTTGGCGACAAATTCGGTGAGGATGCGCAGTGGGTCGTCGCCGATGGCCATCTGATCGACAGCCCGGGGTATGAGACTGACATGATCTTCCTTGGTCATCACACGAGGCCGGCGCTCTGGGTGCGACTCCCTGGTACCCGAGTGCGGATGGAATTCATGTTGATGCCGGGTGACGACCCCGAAGAGATCGTTACTCCAGAAGCGATTGAGCGGATTAGCCACGGCATTCTTCCGGTGGACAAATTCACGCCTGACCGACTCGCGATCTATAACTTTCGAGGAAGAATCGCCCAGCGTTGGCAGGCCGGCAATATTTTCCTTGCGGGCGATGCCGCTCACACGGCGCCGCCATTGTTCGGTCAAGGCCTCTGTGCGGGTATGCGTGACATCGCGAATATTGCGTGGAAAATGGATCTTGTCAAGCGCGGAGTCGCGGATGCGCGCCTGCTCGACACGTATGAGTCCGAGCGCAAGCCGCACGCGACATTCTGGGTTGAGCAAGCCGCAAATGCAGCGGTGTTCGTACAGACGACCGATGAAGCGACCGCAGCGAAACGCGACGCCTTTCTCCGCGAAAACCCCGCAGCATCCGCCCCGGTTTCGCCCTCGTTGGGAGCGGGCTTGCACGAAGGCGATCGCGACGACCGTGCCGGAAAGCTCAGCGTTCAACCGTTGCTCGAAAACGGCACCAGAACGGACGATCTTGTCGGACTGCGGTTCGTGATCGCGACGAGTCCCGAACTCTTCAACAGCTTGACCCCTACCTTGCGCGAAGCGATCGATGCTGATGGAGACATCGTGGTACTCCTCGAACCAGCGCAGACCGCACCAATCCTGGAGGGTGCCCACGCTGGCGCACTCGTCATTCGCCCAGATCGATACATTTTCGGTGCTGCGGACACGACCGCAGACCTCGAGCGACTCGTCCATCAAATCCCGCAACTAGCGAACGCCGCAGAGCAAATCGCGCACTAGCAAGATTGGCCCGAGTGGAGAATCAAATGAATAGAACTGACAGACAGCCGTCCGCGGCAATTGTTGGTGCGGGACCAGCCGGACTCGCGGCAGCCTTGGGCTTGCACAAGATCGGATGGAGAGTCCAACTGTACGAGCGATACCCGGAGATCAAGCCGGCCGGAAATATCCTCAATCTTTGGCCCACACCGCAAAAGGCGCTGCGAGCCCTGGGCGTCGACACGGACCGGATTGGCGCGCCCTCATTTACGCAGTTGCGGCGATTCGACGGTCGCGTCCGGGCCGAGTTCCGCATCCCTGAAGATGTCGCAAGGGAATACAGTGGTGGTTTCATCGGACTCATCCGCTGGGGGCTATATAAGCGGATGCTCGACGCGCTCCCGGACGGTGTACTTCGCCTCTCGCATCGGTTTACCGGGTTTCGAGACCTGGGTGACACAGTCCAGGTGAACTTTGCCGACCAACAATCGGAGGAAGTCGACCTACTCATTGGAGCTGACGGGATCGACTCGACAGTGCGAAAGCAGCTGTGGGGCGATTCACCGAAGCGGTACCACGGACTTCACCTGCTCGGCGGCTGGTTCCTCACCGACGAGCCCATTGGGACGAGAGGTGTTTTCGCGCATGACAGGCGAATTCAGGGTTCGTATACGCCAATACGTCACGAGGGACGGGACGGGTACGAGTGGTGGATCGTGGAAAAGTGGACGCCTAGAGCAAAATTCACCGAGCACGATATCCGTGCCTACGCGATGGCTAAACTCGAGAAGTTCGCAGAGCCGTTACCCTCGTTCGTGGCACGGACACCGAAACAGAATACGCATCGGTGGGAGCTCATTGATCGTCCGCCGATGAAGCAGTGGGGAAAAGGGCGGGTCACGCTTGTTGGCGATGCCTCGCATCCGACGTCACCGTATGCGGCGTATGGCGCGGGAATGTCCATTGAGGATGGATATTTCATCGCAGAAACGCTGGCTGCGGTCGACGCCACGGATACCGAGGCAGTGGCGGCTGCGCTGCAGCAGTTCGAAGACAAGCGCAAGCCTCACACGGGACCGGTGAGCCAGCAGGCCTATTTCACTGGAAAGATTTTCCACCACGTTCCGGCACTGCTGCAGCCACTTCGCGACTTCGTGTTCGACCACACGTCATTCTTACAACGGAATCAAGGAGACGCTGCACCGGCGCATATCCTCAAGCAGATGGAACTGATCACGGAGTTGCCGGTGCCGAGTGGCGGCAGCGTCGGCACCAGTTAGTTCAACCGGTAAGCGACCAGCGATAGCCGCCTAGTGTCATCGATATGACCTTCGCCACCCTCGATTACAACCTGCTTCGACCGCTGCGCGCACTCCTCGAAGAGCGAAGCGTGACGCGCGCGGCCGAGCGCTTGCATGTATCGCAACCGACGATGTCGACGGCGCTGTCACGGCTGCGGGCTCACTTTGAGGACCAGCTGCTGGTTCGGAATGGCAACCAATATGAACTGACGCCGCTTGGGGCACAGCTGGTGACAGCTGTGCCCCAAGCTATCGCGGAAGTGGATCGTGTATTGCAGTTGAAAGCGCAGTTCGATCCGAAAACGAGTGACCGCACGTTCGTGATTGCGGCAGTCGACCATGTGGTCTCCGATCTGGCACCCGCGCTGGCTCGGGCTTTAGCATCCGAAGCGCCGGAGGTGCGGATGGAATTCCCCACAGTAGATTTCCGACTGGTGAACGATGCGCCGGATTCTCTGAGGCACATCGATGGCGCAGTGCTCCCGCATGGCTATCTCGCGGACCAGCCGCATCTCGACCTTTTCGAGGACGAGTGGGTCTGCATTGTCGACGCTCACTCGAGTCTCGAGGAGGCGCCGACCTCGGATGAGTTGCTGGCACGGAAATGGGTGCACACACTTCCCGTCCGCGACGGGATGACTCCTGCACGACGTCAGTTGCAGACCCGCGGTATCGATGTCCAAGTGGTTGCCACGACGCCCTACTTTCACGTGGTGCCGGATTTGGTGGCTGGCACAGACCGCGTGGCTGTTCTCCCCGAACGAGTGGCTCGGAGGGCCCTGGTGCACGGGGAAATTCGGATAGTGCAGTCACCATTCGAACTCGACCCGATTCGCGACGCCTTTTGGTGGCACCCGTCTAGGGGTTTGGATGCGGGGCACCGCTGGCTGCGTGGGGTCCTGGAAGCGGCTCGGGTGAGTATTTGAAAATCCAATACTGGTAATAGCGTTATCGGTATTCCCGATTGTTCTCTGCGCGGCCAAAGTAGAAGCACGGACAAAGTAGTCCAACCAAAGAATGGAGAACACGACGATGTCAAATCTGCTTTCGCAATTCACCCACATCGAAATCTATGCGCTCGATCTCGAAGAATCGGTTCGCTACTACGAGGAACAGGTCGGCTTGCGCGTCATCGATCGCGATGACGACAAGGTGTATCTGCGAGCTTGGGGCGACCACTACCGCTACAGCCTCGTGCTCACGAAGGGCGACCACCCGGGACTCGTGTCGATGGCTTGGCGCACGACGAGCGACGCGGCTCTTGATGAGGCCGTCGAACGCATCGAAGCCACAGGCATCAAGGGCGAATGGCTCGAACCCGCGGCTCACCTCGGCCGCTCGTACCGATTCACGGGTCCCTACGGGCACACGATGCAGCTGTTCTGGGAAACGAAGCGATTCAAGGCCACCGACGAATACGCATCCGAGTACCCGGACCGCCCGGAAAAGCGAGTTGGCCACGGCCTCGCGCCACGTCACCTCGACCACGTCACCATCGCGGCTTCGGATGTCGAGGGATTCGCGAACTGGTACAGCGAAACGCTCGGATTCCGTCGGATGGGCTTCGCCGGCTTCGAGGTGAAGGGCGAGCCGGTGACCTTCTTCGGCGTTCTGACCACGAACGAGAAGTCACACGACCTCGGCATCCTGCTCGACGGCTCCGACACCCCCGGGCGCATCCACCACTACGCATGGTGGGTCGAGAGCCGAGACGAACTCACCCGAGCCGCCGACCTCCTCATCGAAAACGGCACCCCGATTGAATACGGTCCCGGCATGCACGGTGTCGGCGAGCAGGTCTTCCTCTACTTCCGCGAACCGAGTGGCCTGCGCATCGAAGTCAACACCGGCGGCTACCGTAACTACGTTCCCGACTGGGAGCCCGAGCGCTGGGCGGTTATGCAGGGTTGCGACGACTTCTACCGCAACGTCACGCTACCGCCTTCGATGCTGGATGCATTCCCGCTGGCGGACGGGCCGACTGCAACTGAACAGGGACTTGTCCCCGGCAGTGAAGACGAGTTGCTTGAGGCAGCCCTGCACAGCCACGATCCGCTCGCAGAATAGTTCGGCTCCGGGGCTCGGCGCGTTTCGCGTCGAGCCCCGTTCTCATCTCGTCAGCAATAGAGAAAGCAAATGACATGACACATATTGACGATTCCCCTGCACACTACGGGCTGGGGACATTTCAGGTTCCCGGTGCAGAGAAATTCGCGGGCGTGGTGCGCAACGAACGGGTCTATGCCCTTGACGTGCTCCTCGGTCGCAGCACGATGATTCGCGAGCTGCTCGAGAATTGGGATGCATCCCTGGACCTGATCGAGGCCGTCGTCGAAGATCGCGATCGGCTCGAGGACTTGGCGAGCTGGTCGCTCGAAGAACTCTCCGTATTGCCGCCCATACAGCCTCCGGGCCCCATCCTTGCCGCTGGCGCAAATTACCGGGAGCACATCCTGCAGATGAGTGTCGCGCACAAGCTTGGTCGGTCCGATGCCACGAGCGAAGAGCTCTGGGAAGAAACCGCAATTGAAACCGACGAGCGGAAGCGTACCGGAGACCCATATATCTGGACGGGTATCCCCTCGGCGGTGAGCGGTGCGTATGACGATGTGCAACTGCCTGATTTCGGTGAGGACATCGACTGGGAACTCGAACTCGGCGTGGTCATCGGGAAGCCGGGCCACCGCATTCCCCTTGGCGAAGCGATGGAATATGTCGCGGGCTATGTCATCGTGAATGACATTTCCTCGCGATCCCTCGTGCCCCGGCCCGACATGGCGATGATCGGTACCGACTGGTTCCGAGCCAAGAACCAGCCGACTTTCTTCCCGACCGGGCCGTTTCTCGTGCCCGCCCGAAACGTGCCCGACCCGACCGACCTGCGCATCCGCCTGAGTTTGAATGGCGAAGTGATGCAGGATGCCCGGACCGATGACCTGCTCTTCGGCATCCCAGAGCTCATTTCTTATGCGTCCTCGGTCGCGAAGCTTGAGCCGGGCGACCTGCTCATTACGGGTTCGCCGGAGGGTAACGGCTCGCACTGGAATCGTTTCCTCCGGGATGGCGATGTGATGGAAGCGTCCATCACCGGCCTCGGAAGCCAACGGAACGAAGTGCGTGGACCGTCCGGGGTACTGCCACCGTGGCAGCGTGATCGCGCATGACCCTGCGGCAAAGCCACTTTGTTGCCCCGGTGCCGCTGGTACTGGGGCAACATCGCGGTCTGATCGATGACCGTCACGTGATCACGACGAGAACGCGGGGGAGTGAGGAACAGTTTGCCGGCCTCATGTCCGGCGAGATCGACGTGGTGATTACGGCCATGGACAATCTCTTCGAATGGACCCGCCGCGGCGTAAACGTGCGCCTGGTCGGGCAAGCGGAACGAACGACCCCGCTCGGGCTGCATGTGCGGGCAGGCATCGATAGTGTCGCCGATCTCGAAGGCAAACGTTTCGGGGTGGATGCGCTCGCGAACGGCTTCTCGCTCGTCGCGCGACAGATGCTCGGCTCGGTCGACGAGACCGTGTCGTATGTCGAGGTCGGTGGAGTGCGCGAGCGGATGGAAGCGCTCCTGGCCGGACAGATCGATGCGACGTTGCTGGGCCCACCTTTCGACCGCTTGGGAGCGGACACCGGCACCCGCAAGCTGCTTTCGGTCGAATCGATGCTCCCGGAATTTCCCGGCCAGGGGATCGTTGTGCGGACCGAGCTGGTCGGGACCGAGGAATTGGACTCATACCTCGCTGCACTCGCACGGGGCGTGAGCATCGGTCGCGCATTACCGGATGCGGAAGGTATCGCGATCCTGCGCGACTACGGGTTCGGTGCGGCTTCGGAGGACATGTGGCGAGTGCGGCCGATGACGTTGCATGTTGCGCCACAAGGGCTTGCTCTGCTCACTCGCATTCGCGCGGACCTGGGATACAGCGTCGACGGCGTTGATCTGTCAGCGTTGTGTGCTGAGCCAACGGTGCTCTAGACGGCGCCCAAAGAGGTCGCGTAAGAAGGCGGGTCGCATTCGAATGAATGCGACCCGCCTTGCGGTGTACCTAGGGAAGCGCGCTCAGTCTCAGAAGCGATCTCGGAGCCGCCGGTCGCGACCGTAGATCGCGAGCACGACGATAATGATCACACCGTAGAGGATGCGGCTCTGGCCTTCGGTGAACCCTTGACCGATCATGATTGTCGAGAGCAGGGTCAGCAGCAGTGCGCCGATAAACGTGCGCGTGTAGTTCCCTCGGATGCTCCCGAACGTGGTGCCACCGATCAATACCGCAGCCAAGCCGGTGAAGAGGTACGGGTCACCGATCGTGGCCGAAGATCCCGCGGAGAATCCGGCGATGAGCGCCCCCGCAAGGGCACTGAGTGCGCCATTGACCGCAAAGGCTGCGGTCCATACCCGACCGGTCTTGACACGAGCAAGGGTTGCGGCTTGCGGGTTGCCAGCTGTGGCATAGAGGCGCCTGCCCGCAGTCGTGCGTGCCAGGAACACAGCGACGAGAATCGCGAGCACGATCCAGAGCACCACAACTGGCGGAATCGGCAGCCCGAGTGTGGTTGCATTGACCCGCGTGAAGTCTCCGAGCGTGGCCGGGGGAGCAGCAGTGAAGTTCCCGCCGGTGAGGAAAATTACCCCGCCGGTGAGAACAGCGCTCGAACCGAGCGTGATTACGAGCGGTTGGATGCGGTATCGGTGGCAAATTGCTCCCGTCAGGGCGCCAGCGACGGCCGCAATCAGCATCCCGGTGAAAATGGCGAGAATCAGCGGCCATTCTCGGGTGCCCGCAAGGACCGTCGCGCTGAAAGCTCCCACCGCAATGTAGCCCGGTACCGCGAGATCGAGACCGCCCAACAGCACGACAAAGGTCTGCCCCATCGCAGCGATACCGAGCAGCGAGGCGAGGACGAAGATCGAAGCAATGCCCACCGGCGACGCGAGGGCTGGCATGGTCACGAACGCCCAGAGGATGACGGCCAGTAGTGTCAGAAGCTGCAGAAGCGGAAACTTTTGCGAGAAACTGACGACTCGCTGCCAGGCCGAGGGCGCAGCGGGCTCGGTTGAAATCGGTGCGGTTGCGTAGTCGCTCATGCTGTTCTCCGTCGTTGAGTCAGGACCATGGCGCTCGTTACGACACCGATGACAAGCACGGCGCCATAGGCGAGTCGGATGAAGTTGGACTGCACACCCCATGATGTGAGGAGTTGCTGCAGGAGGAAGATCACGGTGGCGCCGAGGAAGCTCCCGAAGAGTCCGCCGCGGCCACCGCCGAGCTGAGTGCCACCGAGTACCACAGCCGCGATGCCGATAAGTGCATAGACGGTTGCTAGCGCGGGTTCGGCCGATCGGGTGAGGGCCGTGAGCGCGAATCCACCAGCGGCCGCGATGATGCCACCGAGCGTATAGGCCACGATGCGGACCTTGGTGACGCCGATCCCAGCGCCGAAGGCCGACACGTCATCGTCACCCACTGCGAGGAGGTTTCTTTGGAACGCGGTCTTGGTCAGCCCCCACCAGAGGAGTGCCACCGGCACGATCAGCAGGAGCGCACCGGGGATACCGGCCATGGAACCGCCAAGGGTGCCAATCCAATCACCAGAGACGCTGGCTGGTCTCGGCGCGACGACGAGCGATCCGCCGACCAAGACGAACAATGTACCCATTGTGGCGACGACCGGCTGGAGCCGAACGATCGTGATGAGCACTCCGTTTATGGCACCCACAGCCGCGCCGACCAGTAGACCGATCGGAAGCGCCGTCCACACCGAACCGAGTCCCGCTGGCACAAGTACAGCTACGAAGAAACAATTCACAAAGGTCATGAGCGGGCCGAGCGAGACATCGATGCCGCCCGAGAGTATCGACGGGGTGGAGGCAAAGGCAACGAGCGCGATCGGGGCAAAGATTGCCAGCGTTGCTGGCAAATGCTGCCATGAAAGAAACTGCGGCGCCGCGAGCAGGTTGAGGGCGAGCAATAACAGCGCGAGTGCTAACGCGGGTGTGTACGGGCGCCGTCGAATAAAGCTCAGGATCCGGTTCACGCCATAACCTCCTCGTGCTGACCGTAGTACGCACTCACGAGCTTCTGTCGATTCAGATCTTTACGTTCGATTACTCGTTCGAGATTCCGGTCGCGGAACACGAGGACGCGGTCCATGAGTTCAACGAGTTCGTCGACTTCAGAAGAGAGCATGACGATTGCCATGCCGCGTTCGCAGAGCTGCTCAAGAATTGCGTAAAGTTCGCGCTTTGTGCCGAGATCAACCCCCCGAGTTGGGTCGTTGAGCAGCAGCACGGTTGGTTCAGTGGCAATCCAGCGGGCCATCAATACTTTCTGCTGGTTGCCGCCAGATAGCGTGGATATCGGCGAGTCCTCGTTTGCCATCCGAATATTGAGTTCTTTCGCAAATGGTGTGAAGCGTTGTGTAGTGCGAGCGGGCGACCACAAACCTAAGCGCTGGTCGCGGCCGATGGTGGGAAGCGCGAAATTTTCCTTGATGGTCATCGCTGGGAAGAGAGACTCGCGCCGCCGTTCGCGAGGGAGGTACGCCACCCCAAGTTTGGCGGAATTCCGTGTCGTGAGTAAATCGAAGGTGCCGTCGGTTGCAACTTCGACTGTTCCTGCACCGCCAATAATTCCTGCCAAGCGCGAGATGAACTCATCCTGACCGTGTCCCTCGAGTCCAGCCAATCCGACGAGTTCGCCAGCGCGCAACTCGAAATCGAAGGGCACTTTTTGGTCGCCGAGTGAGAATTCGCGGGTGCGGAGTAGGACTTCCCCAAGCTGTTTGTCTGCGTCCTTGGAGTGCGCTGCTGAGGACTTACCGGCCATCAATTCCACAAGTCTTTGTGGCAGTGCTTCGTGCCGCGAGAGTGTATCGATTGTGCTTCCTGACCGCAGCACCGTTATCTCATCTGAAAGGATCATGATCTCATCCATGCGGTGCGAGATGAAGAGCGTGCTGGTGCCGTTTTTACTTAGTTCACGCACCATCTCGAAGAGGCGATCACGAGTTGCGATGTCGAGGGAGGCCGTGGATTCGTCAAGGATGAGCAACTTAGGATCGGTGACAAGCGCTCGCGCTATACAGATCGCTTGACGGTCTGAGAGCGACAGCGACGACACCGGAATGTCGAGCCGCACGTCGTGCCCCAACAACCGCTCGAGCACGTCTTTCGCGCGCTTGCGGCGATTCGAATGGCGTCCCTTGGTGGCGAATACGCCGTCGGTGCCAAGCCAAACATTTTCGTACACTGACTGGGCGTCCACGGTCAGCACCTCTTGAAACACAGCCGCGATGCCGGCTCGGCGAGCATCTCGAGGGTTGCGAAACTCGGCGTTGTCATTGTCGAGAGTCATTTCGCCCGAGTCTGGCCGATGCACGCCGCCAAGCATTTTGACGAGCGTGCTCTTTCCGGAGCCGTTTTCGCCGAGCAGGGTGTGTACGGTACCGGGACGAATCGTGAGATCCGCATGGACAACGGCGCGAGTAGCGCCGAATGATTTAGTTGCACCGCGTATTCGAAGGCGGTGTGAGGGAACTGCGGTCATGACTCTCCTCGTTGAGATTCGCACTTGCATTTGGGTAGCATCGTCCCGCATGATCGATACTAGCCGTATCGTATTGCATGCGGCTCATTGCAGCAACAGCTCGTCAATAGGGCGAGCAATAACTCAAGGAGGAGTTATGCATGTATTTCAGAAGTTGGCTCGAGGGCGAGTGCGACAGGGAATGGCGCTGGGTGTTAGTTTTGGCCTGGCTGTAGCACTTGCGGGTTGTTCGACCGCGGATAGTCCCGCCTCGACCGAAGGTGAAGCTAGTGCCGACCTCGGAACCTGCGGTCAGATTCCAGATCTGGGATTTGATGATCAGAGCGGCGTGCTCGCGGAACTCGGTGACCTGGCAGATTACTACAACGGGTTCCCGGTACCGGTCCTCGAGTCGGCATGGGCTGATTGGGTGCCCGATCACGATGGGCCGTTTACGGCTGGTGTGATCACGAATCCGCTCTCGAATCCATTCCAGACGAACCTGCATGACGGTCTCATCGAAGGGCTCGAGTCGGCAGGTATTGAGGTCATCGCCGACCTCGCGGCGCCCGATCAGGTGGACGTTGGTGCACAGTCCCAGCAGTTCCAGCAGGTGTTGAGTCAGTCGCCCGACATAATTTTCTTTGGGCCGCTGGCGGCGGAACCGGCAATTGAGCTTGTCAATCAGGCCGGTGAGGCTGGTATTCCAGTTGTCAGTCTGCACCAGTCGACCAATAGTCCCTATGCGGTGAGTGTGGTTTTTAATAACGTGCTTGAAGCAATGACGGCTGGTGCGGGTGTCGCGACCTCTATGGGCGGGGAGGGCACAGTGCTCCGCGTGCACGGTGTCCAGGGAATTGCGCAGGACAATGAAGCGGGTGTGGGCTATTCAGCAGTACTCGACAACTGCCCGGGTATTGAACAGGTTTCAGAAGTGAATGGCATGTATCAAACCGCACCGACTCAGCAGGCGGTCGTGCAGTTCCTTTCGACAAACCCGGCCGGTGTTGATGGCGTTCTTTCTTCGGGTGCGATGGGGCTTGGGATCATTCAAGGCTTTGAGCAGGGCGGGCACACCCTGAGTGCCATGGCAGATCCCGGTAGCTCGGTAGGCAGCCTTACCTTCGCGAAGGAAAATCCCGACCTGGCGTTCTTCGGGACTGCTCAGCCTGGATTTGCCATGGGCGAAACAATGGCGGACGTCGGGGAGCGGATTCTTGCCGGAGAAGGGCCGAAGATCAATCAATTTGCAATTACTTTGCCTTCGATCAACCAGGACACGATTGATTCCTTTTACGTCGATGGCTCAGAGGTGACGGATCCTTCCGGGGTTGAAGGGGATCCCAACGCGTACTTCCCGGACGAGCATCTCGACCAGCTCTTTAATAATCCTGGCGGCGAATAGCGAGCCGCGCCTATTGTGCAAGAAGCGATACTGGACGTATCGTATAGAATGAAAGTACGCAGACGACCCAAAGGAGGGAAACGTGGCAAAGATTGGCCGCATCGCAGTTCCGTCACCGGACGGCGAGCAAATTCGAATCGTTGTGGTGGAGCCGGAGGCAGGGCGAGTTATCGACCTTGCCCGCGCCTACGCGCTGCACTTGGAAGCGCGAGGAGGTTCCGCATCCCAGTCGAGAAACATCGCGAAAGCGATCTTCCCAGAGAGCCTTTCAAAAGCACTCGGTGCCGGGGACGCCTTCCTCGAGCACGCAGACTTTGCTCTCGATCGCGCTGACGACGCGTCGTTACCCATCGACAGCGTGCAGTGGCGTGCAGCAGTAGACCCACCGGTGATTCGGGATGGGTTGACGTTTGGAACGCATATCGAGAACTACTTCCGCAATGTCGTGCATTCCAAGCCAGTGCGTGCGGTGTATGAGCGACCTGGATTCTTCAAGGGATCCACGGCGACGATTCACGGGCACGAAGAGGTTATCCCCTTCCCGAACATATCCGAAAAGCTAGACTACGAGCTCGAGATCGGTTACATCATTGGAAAAAGTGGCCGCAACCTTAACCCGGATTCCGCGCTGGATCACCTCTTTGGAATCACGATCTTCAATGATTGGAGCCTCCGCGACGTGCAGGCACTCGAAGGTCCGATCGGCATGGGTGCGCAGCACAGCAAGGATTTCGCATACGGGATCGGTCCTTGGATCACAACGATGGACGAGATCGAATCGATCGAAGGGCTCACGGGGCAGGTACGTGTCAATGGGGAAGTGCGGTCTGACACCAAGGTCGAGAACTTCGTGTACACACCCGGAGAGCTGCTTGCATACGTATCGATCTTCGACGGTCTGCAGCCTGGCGACTTGATCGGCTCCGGCACGATGGGCTTCGGTGCAGGAGTCGAAATCAACCGCTTCCTCGAACCCGGTGACACCGTCGAGCTCGAACTCGAGGGCGTCGGAACCCTGCGGAACACCATTAGCAAGGAAAAGGAAGTGCCGCAGTGGTGGCCCGAACCTCGTCCGTATCCGTTCGAGGGTGAGGAATAGGTGATGGCGAGGAACCCAGTGCGTCGGGTGGTCACGGGCCACGACGATCAAGGCAGAGCAATCATCCTCTCTGATGGCGATGCGCCGAACCATTTCGAATCTCCTGCGATTTCGGGATTCGGGGCGACGGTGCCGTGGTTTACCAGGAAGGACGCGATCGACCACGTCAGTGACGAAGACCAAGCGACCGCCGACACCGACATTCCGCCGTTTCCCGGTCACGGAGAAACGATTCTGCGCGTCGTGGACTTTCCGCCTGATGCCAATTATCCGGTGGATGGCGGCGAAGCGCTCTTTGAGGAGATCGGCGGTCACGAAGAAGCTAAAGCTGGCAATAAACACAGCGATGGAAAACACTTCTGGTTCCATCGAACTGATTCGCTCGATTATGCGGTCGTGCTCGAGGGGGAGATCACTCTACTCGTCGATGATGGCGAAGCCACGCTGTCTCCCGGCGATGTCGTGATTCAGCGTGCGACGAGCCATGCGTGGTCGAACCGGACGGGCAAAAATGCGCGAATGCTGTTTGTGCTGATCGGTACGCCGCCGCAATCGGCGTCGGAGATCGCTGAGTTGCGGCGTGCGAATTCGGCAATGGAGTCGGCGTGATCATCAATCCGAAGGCAGCAGAAGGAGAGGTGATCTGGCGCCCTGCTGACTCGGTGGTGAGTGGGGCACAGATCACCCGCTTCGGCGAGTACCTCCACGAGCAGGGCATCCACGTCGACGAGTCATACGAGTCGATCTGGAATTGGTCAACGAATGAACCCAAGGAATTTTGGTCGCACTTCGCCGACTTTGCGGGCATTCAGTTTGGTGGATCGCCCGGTCCTGCGCACAACGATGTTCCTATGCCGGAGACCACCTGGTTCCCGGGGCGAACGGTGAATTTCGCCCAGCACTTGCTGGTTGAGAGGGACGGAACCGCGCTCGAGTTTGTCGCCGAGGACAACACCGTTACACCTTGGAGCTGGAAACGGCTCCGTGGGGAAGTAGCCTCGCTGGCGTCGCATCTGCGCGCGCTTGGCGTCGGGAAGGGCGATTGTGTCGTTGCGGTGCTACCGAATGTACCCGAGGCTGCTGTTGGCCTGCTAGCGGCGGCATCCATCGGTGCCATCTGGTCGGTATGTGCCCCCGAGTTTGGCCCGGGTGCAATCATCTCCAGGTTCGCGCAGATGACTCCAAAGGTGCTTCTCGCGACACCGGGCTACCTGCTTGGTGGCAAGGATCGCAACCGGACGAATGAGCTGGCAGAAGTCATCCAGTCGCTCCCTTCCGTGGAGCAGATCGTGTGGGTAACCAATCACACCACCGTCGCCGAACCGTCCACCGAACGTGCCTCGATCCGGTGGGACGAAGTGGTGGCGGAAGAGGGGGAGCTCGAGTTCGCTGAGACGGGATTCAGTGAACCACTCTGGGTGCTCTTTTCTTCAGGAACTACCGGCACACCAAAGGGAATCGTGCACAGTCACGGGGGAGCGTTGCTCGAAACCCAGAAGATGCTGCTCATCCACTCGGATCTGCGGCCTGGTGATCGCTACTTCAACGTTGCCTCGACAAGCTGGGTCCTATGGAACTCGCTCATTGCGGCCCTCGGTCTCGGTGCTGTGCCGGTAATCGTAGATGGCAACCCCACGTACCCAACCGTTGATCGAGTGTGGGAGGTCGCCGCGTTGACCGGTGCGGCGGCTGTCGGCGTGAGCGCAGGGTTCGTTCACGCGTGTGCGAAGACTGATCTCGTCCCAAAACGCGACCACGACCTCAGCAGTTTGCGATGCGTGCAGGTGACGGGTTCGCCGTTGTCGACCGACGGGTTCCGTTGGGTCTACGAGCATGTCGGTGACGTGTGGCTGACATCAATGAGTGGCGGTACAGACATTGCCTCCGTGTTCGTTGGTGGATCCCCGACGCTGCCGGTACGCGTCGGCTACATTCAGGCGCCGGCACTCGGAGTAAGCGTCGAAGCCTGGAGTGACGACGGGCAACCAACCGGAGGGCGAGGTGAGCTTGTGGTCACCGAGCCGATGCCCTCGATGCCGCTGTATTTCTGGGGTGATGAGGATCGCTCGCGATATCGGTCGAGCTACTTCGAACACTTCCCAGGTGTGTGGCGGCACGGTGACTTCATCGAATTTAATGAGGCAGGGATTCTGATTCACGGACGATCGGATTCGACTCTGAACCGGAATGGGCTTCGGCTCGGCTCGGCCGACATCTATGCGGTAGTCGAAGCAATTCCATCAGTTGCCGAAGCACTCGTGGTCGGCGCCGAGATTGGCACGGAAGGCTACTTCATGCCGCTGTTCGTGAAACTCTCGCGAGGTGCCGAACCCGAAGCCACGGCTGCCGAAGTTCGGGCGCAGATTCGCGCCCATCTCTCGCCGAGGTATCTCCCTGACGCGATCGTTGCCATGCGCGGAATCCCGCATACCCGCACGGGTAAGAAACTCGAGGTGCCGATCAAACGGCTCCTGCAGGGCGCAGCACTCGAGGAAGTCGCCGACCTCGACGCCGTGGACGATGCCTCGCTGCTCGCGGAATATGCGGAGTACGCCGCGGGTGCAGTCGCTGTCTAATTGAATCGCTGAATTAAGGGGGCTCCGGCAAATGCTGCACTTGCCGGAGCCCCCTTCGATGCGGGCAGTTGGGAGCCGTTAGGGTTCGAGCCCGAGTAAGGCGTTCTCGAAGTGTTCCTTGGCCCACTTTGGCGACAGTGGTCCAGACTCCAGCAGGAGCCGGAAGTACACGGGGCCGTAGAGCATTTCCGCGATAACTTCAGGGCTTGCGTCTTTGCGGATGCCACCTTCGCTGATTGCCCGTTCAATGAGCGTTCGTGTTGCCTCGACGCGCGGATACCAGAATCGCTCTTTGAATTCGGTCATGACCTGGGCGTCATACTGGCACTCTCCGATGAGTTGTGCAACGAGGCTGCCTTCGTGGGTGGCATATATCTCAGTCAGCGAAATGAGGTGCTCACGGAGCGCATCGATGGCGGGAATGTCTTTCCGCACGGGAGTTCGCGCGATGTGGTTGTCGAGAAAACTCTCGATAATGACCGCGGCCTTATTGGGCCACCAGCGGTAGATCGTCGTCTTGCTCACGCCCGCCTCACGCGCGATGCGCTCGATCGAAAGCCGTTGCACGCTCACGTGATCGGGCGATTGCACATCGAGGAGCTTCATTGTGGATTCTAGAATCGCTTTGCGACTCTCTTCGCTTCGTACAGCCATATCCACGATGCTACAAGCGATACGAAACGTTCACAATCGCGAGCTAATAGCTCGCCCGCGCCGGCCCCCCGGAAGCGTCCCCGCTGCGCTCCTCAATAAACTTCGTCGCAAGCGCCTCGGACCCGCGTGCGAGCATCGCCACGTCCGCGCCGACGAGGATGAAGTCGATGCCGTCGTCGAGGTATTGCGCGGCGAGCTTCGGGTCGAAAGCGTTCACACCGACCGGCTTGCCTGCCGCGCGACCGGCTGCCAGCGCCTTCGCGACGCCGGCCATCACAT
The DNA here is from genome assembly GCF_052090685.1 of Gulosibacter sp. NCBI lineage: Bacteria > Bacillati > Actinomycetota > Actinomycetes > Micrococcales > Microbacteriaceae > Gulosibacter > Gulosibacter sp. The sequence continues at coordinate 142,654 of NZ_JBQDBE010000004.1, forward strand.
CCGGGTGTCCCTGCTGGCCCAGGAGCCCCATGGATGCCGCGAGGTCGGACGGCCCGACGAATAGCGCATCCACGCCTTCGACTGCGGCGATTTCGGCGACATTCTCGACGGCCTCGGCGGTCTCGATCTGCACCGTGACCGACACGTATTGCGAGGCGTCAGCGAGGTAGTTCTCCACGCGGTTCCAGCGCGCACCGCGAGCAAGCGCAGATCCGACACCGCGCACGCCACGCGGCGGGTAGTGCGCGGCAGCAACAGCCGCGCGAGCCTGCTCGGCGTTGTTTACCATCGGGATGAGCAGGTTCTGGACACCGAGGTCGAGGTACTGCTTGATGATCACTGTGTCGTTGTACGGCGCACGCACAACCGGGGTGATCGGGTAGGCGGCGATGACCTGCAGCTGCTGCTGAATCGACTCGAGCGACAGCGGCGCGTGCTCACCGTCGATGAGAAGCCAGTCCAGGCCCGAACCGGCGCCGATCTCGGCGTTCACGGTTGATCCGGTGCACAGCCACATCCCGACTTGGCCGCGGTCGGCGGCGGCAAGGCGCTGGGCGAAAGTGTCGGCGAGGTTTAGACGAATCGGCATGAAATGGTTCCCATCTTTCCGTAGTCGCACAGGACGGTGTCGCCCTTTTCCACCCACATCGGGCGGGTGAAGGAGCCGGCGAGGATGATCTCGCCAGCCTCGAGGCGCGAGCCGTGGTGGTGGAACTTATTCGCGAGCCAAGCCACGCCGGTGCCGGGGTGGTTGAGGACGGCGGCAGCAACGCCGGACTCTTCAATGGTCTCGTTCTTATAGAGCAGTGCCGAGACCCAGCGCAGGTCGATCTCGTCGGGACGCATCGGGATGCCACCGAGCACCATGCCGCCGTAGGCGGCGTTGTCCGAGATGGTGTCGACGATCGTGCGCCCCTCCATCTCGATGTGGGAATTGAGGATCTCAAGCGCAGGGGTGACGTATTCGGTGGCGCGCAGCACATCGAAGAGGGTGCAGTTCGGGCCTTCGAGCGGCGACTTCAACACGAAAGCGAGCTCCACTTCGATGCGAACATTCGTGAACTTCTCGTGCTCGATGATCGAGCCGTTCTCGTAGACGGTGTCGTCGAACATCACGCCGTAGTCGGGTTCCGAGATACCGGTGGCCTGCTGCATCGCCTTCGAAGTCAGACCAATCTTGCGACCGACCAGGCGCCGTCCCGCGGCGATCTCGCGGTCGCGCCACTTGCCCTGAATCGCGTAAGAGTCTTCGATTTCGGCATTCGGATAGCGAGCGGTGATGCGCGGGATGAGTTCGCGCGTCTTTTCAGCCTCGGCCAGTTCGGCAGCAATTGAGTCGATCTCATGTTGTTCAAGCATGGGTCCCATTATTGCCCACGGGTCTGCGCCATTCCTCGGTTGGCTTGCTTGTTAGCGCAGTATCGAAGACTGGCTCGGTGGTTTTGTGCAAACCGAGAAAGTGGAGATTAATCGGTCGCTGGCGCACACACCACTCAAATTGTGAGATTGTGGGAATTAGGCATTGAAATCCCACAAAAACCACAGCAGAATTGAGTGCAGACGAAGGAGTCCACATGAGCGCAGAGACGCGACGTCGCCACATCCTTGAAGAACTCACCACAGCCGGTCGAGTTCGCGTGGCAAAACTGGCGATCGACCTCGACGTGGCCGATGAAACGGTACGTCGCGACCTCGTCGCGCTCGAGCAAGACGGTGAACTCGTTCGAGTGCACGGGGGAGCGGTGACCGCGCTCGGACCGCGAACCTACGAAACCAGGCTCGAGGAGCGCATCCAACTCGAGCAAGACTCAAAACAGCGCATCGCCGAACGGGCCTACGATTTGCTGCCCGAAGACGGCGGTGCCGTGCTGCTCGACAGCGGTTCCACCGCCCTCGCGCTCGCAAACATCATTGCCGAGAAAGCAGCCACCGCGAAGTACAGCATCGTCACCAACTCGGTGGCGGCAGTGTCGACATTCGGCGAACGCCCCGACCTCTCGGTGTTCATGATCGGGGGTCCAGTGCGGTCAATCACGCAGTCCGTGGTGCCCGCAGATGCCTTCGCGCAGCTCGACCAGATCCGCGTTGACGTCGCCTTCCTGGGCACGAACGGATGCTCCACCGGGCACGGCTGCTCGACTCCCGGCCCTGACGAAGCGGCAGTAAAACGCGCCTTCATCGCGAGCGCACGGCAGCGCTATGTGCTCGTCGACTCGACCAAATTCGGCGCCGAATTCACCCACCGCTTCGCGGCACTGGAAGAACTTGACGGCATCATCACCGACGCCGCTCCGGATGAGCGGCTCTCGCACGCCCTGCACGACGCGGGCACGGAGGTGTTTTTCTCATGATCGTCACGGTTACCCCAAACCCGAGCATCGATCGCACGGTCATACTCGACCGACCACTCGAACGCGGCGGTGTACATCGGCTCTCCAAACCCGTGGATGTGGCGGGCGGCAAAGGCGTGAATGTCTCGCGGGTGCTCCACCGGGCCGGGCTCGAGACGCTCGTGATCATCGCGGCACCCGAACACGATCACGTGGTGCACTCGATCGCCGAGGAGGGCATGACAGTGGCCGCCACGCCGGCACCGTTCGTGCGCACGAACCTCACGCTGGTCGAAGCGGATGGCACCACGACCAAGCTCAACGAACCCGGACCAGAGCTCGCCCCCGACCAAATTGCCACACTCGAGCGACTGCTGCTGGAACGATCGCAGGTGCCCCATGGAAATCCAAGCAATCTCTGGGTCGTGCTCGCCGGTTCGCTCCCGGGCGGCATGACGATTGACTGGTATGTGCGGATGACCGCGAAGCTTCGACTGCGCGGGGTTCACGTCGCTGTCGATACCTCTGACGCCCCCATTCGCGCCTTCGCGGATGCCGAGATTCTGCCCGATCTCATGAAGCCCAATGGTGCCGAGCTGGCAATGTTGACCGGCAGCTCTACGGGGTCCGGAGCGCAGTTGGAGGCCGCTGCTGCCGCGGGCAACTACCAGCCGGTCTTGGGCGCGGCCATGTCGCTCCATCGACGCGGATGCGCCGCAGTCCTGGTGACCTTGGGCGCGGCCGGGGCGCTGCTCGCCACCGAGGACGCCGCCTGGGTGGCGACGCCGCCACCGATCACGCCACGCAGCACCGTCGGCGCGGGTGATTCCAGTCTCGCGGGCTATCTCCGCGGCGCGCTCGCGGGTGAAAGCCCGGCTGAGCGGCTGCGACTTGCCGTGGCCTCCGGCTCAGCCGCCGCATCCCTCCCGGGAACCGGCGTGCCACGGCCCGACCAACTCGACCTCGAACGCACGGAGGTTCAATCCCTCCGCTCACGCGTCGCCTAACCGACACCCTCGAAAGGAAACCCGATGTCGGAAAACCAGCCACCAATCATTGCTCCCGAACTCGTCGTCCTCGACACACCGCTCGGCGACACGAAGCACGAGGTCATCACCGCACTCGCTACCCGCCTCGGCGACGCCGGTCGAGCCGACTCCGAAGGGCTCGCGCGGGATGCGTGGGCTCGCGAAGAGCAAGGAGTCACCGGGATGGGTAATGGCATCGCGATCCCGCACTGCCGCTCTGCTGCGGTTCACGCCGCCACGCTCGGATTCGCGCGCTTGCCCCAAGGCGTGGATTTTGGTGCGCCGGATGGTCCAGCCGATCTCATCTTCATGATTGCGGCTCCCGAGGGCGGCGACGATGAGCATCTGCAGATCCTTTCGCGGCTCGCGGGGAGCCTCATGCGGGCGGAGTTCCTCGAGGCACTCCGCGGTGCGGACTCACCGGAGGACGTTGTTGCGATTGTGGATGGTGTTGTGTCCGCGAACGAATCGGATAAGGATGCGAAGTCAGCGGATGCCGAGGGCGGTGAAGCGGCCGGTTCTGGCGCAGTTGACTTGGACAGTACCTCCGCAGATTCTGACGCGGTCGACACGTCCGCCAAGACCGAAGCAGCCACCGCAACCAAGAAGACCCGCATCGTCGCCTTCACCGCGTGCCCCACCGGAATCGCGCACACCTTCATGGCAGCGGACGGCCTCGTGCAGGCGGCAGAACGGCGCGAGGACGTCGAGTTGCTGGTCGAACCGCAGGGGTCGGCAGGCTACGAACCGCTCGCGGATGCCGATGTGAAGGCTGCCGATGCGGTCATCATCGCGGCCGACATCGACATTCGTGGTCGCGAGCGGCTCGTTGGAAAACCAGGCATCGAAGCTCCCGTGAAGCGTGGGGTTTCGCAAGCGGATGCGCTCATCGACGAAGCGCTCGCTGCCCTCAACTCGCCGAACGGCCGACGCATCAAAGCCGGATCGGGCAGTTCGGAAGCCGCCGAAGGCAGCGGCGAGGGCAAGGTTGGCTGGGGCAAACGCATCCAGCAAGCACTCATGACCGGTGTCTCCTACATGATTCCCTTCGTAGCGGCCGGTGGGTTGCTCCTCGCACTCGCATTCCTCCTCGGCGGTTACGAGATCACGAATGCCGCGCCGGACATCCTGACCGACAACTCGCTCACCAACCTGCCCGAGGGCGGGCTCATGGTCTATCTTGCGGCAATCTTCGCGACGGTCGGTGGGATGGCGCTCGGATTTCTCGTGCCCGCGCTCTCGGCATATATCGCCTACGCGCTCGCGGGACGCCCGGGCATCGCACCCGGATTCGTGGGCGGGGCCATCGCGATCGCGCTCGAAGCAGGGTTCATCGGCGGCCTGGTCACGGGCCTCTTCGCGGGCGTGCTGGCGCTATGGATCTCAAGCTGGAAGACCCCGCGCTGGCTCGCCGGACTCATGCCGGTGGTGATCATCCCACTACTCACCACCGCAGTGACGGCACTGGTCATGTACCTCTTACTCGGCCGTCCGCTCGCGATGCTGATGGAAGGTCTCACCGAATGGCTCAATAGCCTGAGCGGCGGTTCGAGCATCCTGCTCGGCGTGATTCTCGGACTCATGATGTGCTTCGACCTCGGCGGTCCCGTAAACAAGGCGGCGTACCTCTTTGCGACCGCTGGCCTTTCGGCCGGTACGGATGCGGCGATGATGGTCATGAGCGCGGTGATGGTCGCGGGAATGGTGCCGCCGCTCGCACTCGCGCTGGCCAGTGCCGTGCGCCCCAAGCTGTTCACGCAGGAGGAGCGAAAGAACGGTCAGGCCGCCTGGCTGCTCGGTGCAGCGTTCATCTCCGAGGGTGCGATTCCGTTCGCGGCAGCCGATCCGCTGCGCGTGATTCCTTCGATGATGGCGGGTGGCGCGGTGGCCGGAGGCCTGTCGATGGCCTTCGAAACGACACTGCGCGCACCGCACGGTGGCATCTTCGTCTTCTTCGCCATCGACCCGATCTGGGGATTTGTGATCGCGCTGGTCGCCGGAATGGTGGTGTCCGCAATTGTCGTGCTGCTGCTCAAGCAATTCGGGCGGCGGCAAACGGCCCCCGCTCCCAGCACCCCCGTAGCAGTCCCCGCCACCGCGTAGTCGCCGCTGCGCACCAGCCGCCCTCGCCGCAGTCGCTACGTCGCTCCAGGAACGGCGGTACCAAGCAACGCGAATACGCCGAATACCACCCAAGAATCGGTTTGCCACTTTCCTGACAGTGGCAAACCGCTCTTTCGGTGGTATTCGGGAGTGGGCCGGCGGTATTCGGATGTTGGCTGGCTGGCTGGCTGGCTGGTGCTCGGGTACTGCGGTGCCGCGGAGGTTGCCGGACTAAACTCGGAGCAATGTGGATTCGTGAGGCACTCTTTGATGCGCCGCGTGGAGCCTGGATCGGAACCGCACTCAGTTGGGTGCGCACAGTGCTGCTCGCGTTGGCCGCTATTGGCCTTGGCAAGACGCTGGATGCGGTCATTTTCGGTGATTCCTGGGTCACCATTGCCATCCTGACGGTACTTTCGGCCGGAGTCGGTGCGATCTGTGGTGGACTCAGCGAATCGATTCCCGGAAAAATTCAGGGTGAGGAGGAACTCGCCTGGCGCCAGCGGGTGCTTCGCCGCGCGATCCTGGGGTCCGGTGAAACGGAGCCAGCAGCGCGAGGTGCAAGTGGCGCATTGCAGGGGGCTTCCGGCGCATCCCAGGGTGCTGCAGGCGGATCGCCCGGTGCTGCCAGCGCATCCCACGGTGCGGGAGGCGCATCGCCTGGCGCTTCCGGCGAAGGCGCGCTCGTCGACGCGGCCATGACCGGCGTCGAAAAAACCGCGAACTACCGGGCGGGCTTCCTCGGCCCAACCCTCGCATCCTTCACCGCACCGCTCATCGTGCTCGTGATCTGGGCAATATTTGTGGATGCGCTGAGCGCCCTGATTTTGCTCGTGTTCGTTGCGCTGGTGCCGGTGGTGATTGTGTTCGTGGGGAAATGGCTGCGCAAACCGAACCACGCGTATCGGCGCCGAGAGACCGAGGCCGCGAACCAGTACCTCGAGATGCTCGAAGGTATCGGCACCATGAAAGTGCTCGGTGCAGCCCCTGCGGCACGCGATCGATTCGCCGAATCGGCGCGCTCCGCAATGCGTGAACTTGGGTCGCTACTTGGTCGCAATCAGCTCATGATCATCGTCAATGACGGCGTATTCGGACTGCTCATGAGCGGCGTCGCGATCGTCCTGGTGCTCGCGGGGCTTGCATCAGGAAATCTCACCGCCGGCACCGCGCTCGCGGGAGTTCTGCTCACCGTATTGCTGAACGAACCCATCGACCGAGTTGGGCGGACGTTCTATGTGGGAATCGCCGGACGCACTCGCCGTGATCAACTCGAAGCGCTGCTCGCGGATGCGACGCACTCGGATGCGACGGACTTGGATGCGACGGACTCGGATGCGACGGACTCGGATGCGACGGACTCGGATGCGACGGACTTGAATGCGACGGTGCCAGCTTCGACCGAGCAGGGCACAGGCGGGACGCGCGCACAGTCCGCCGAAGGCTCGGAACGCACCGAGCACGAGCGCGGAGACCTCACCGCCACAGCTCCCGCCGGAACCGCCACCGATAGCATCCACCTCGACCTGCGCAATATCTCTGTCACGCTCGGCGAGAAGCAAATCCTCGACAACGTGACCCTGAGCATCCCCGCCGCGAGTCACGTGGCAATCGTTGGCCCGAGCGGAGCAGGCAAGACCACCCTGATGCGGGTGATCGCTGGAGTTATCAACAGCGATCGTGGCGCCGTCCTCGGCAACGGAACCCCCGTATCCGCGGAGGTGCTTCGAAGCGTGGTGAGCAGCGTCGCCCAAAATCCGGGCATCCTTTCCACGACGGTGGCCGACAATCTGCGGCTCGTCGCCCCCGGCGCATCCGATGCCGAACTGCTCGCAGCCCTCGACCGCGCACAACTGCGCGAGGAAGTGGAGGCGATGCCGGCAGGGCTGGAGTCGGAGGTTGGCGATCGGGGCGCGTTTCTCTCGGGCGGGCAGCGTCGTCGCCTCGCGATTGCGCGGGCCTTTTTGCGCGAACGGCCGGTGCTCCTCCTCGACGAACCGACGGCGGATCTCGATCGTCGCACCGAAGCACTCGTGCGCGCGAGCCTTGACGAGGCGATGGCGGGACGAACGGTCATCCAGATCGCGCATCGCCTGGACACCACGCTCGCTGCGGACCAGGTGGTGGTGCTGACCGACGGCCGAATTACCGCGGTCGGAACACCAGAGGAGCTCCGCGCGCAGCCTGGTTACTATGCCCGAGCCTTCCAGGAGGCGAGCGATGAATAGCAATATCCGATGGCTGCTTCGCTTCGCGCGTCCCGCAACGAAGCGACTCGGCGCCTCCGTTGGCGCTCGACTGGCCGGACACGCGCTCGGGATTGTGCAACTCGCGTTGCCCGCGTGGGCCATCGGGATGCTCGCAACGGAAGCTGCCGCCGGAGCGGGCTTCGTGACGCTGGTCGCCGTGCTATTTGTTATCGCCACGGCGGCGAAGGCGGGACTGCGATATGTCGAGCAGCTTTATGGTCACCTCGCGGCCTTCAGCCTGATGGGCGAGATGCGCGTGTGGCTGATTGACCGCTTGATTCCGCAGGCACCCGCGGTGACCGACGGCGCCGGAGCCGCAAGAATTCAAGCCACCGCGGTGCGTGATGTGGACCGGGTGGAAGTGTTTTTCGCGCACACGATCGCCCCGGCAATCTCAGCAGTCGTAATACCGGTTGCTGCCGTGATTACTGCGTGGGTCGCCGCCGGCTGGCTCCCCGCTCTCGTGCTCGCGCTCGTGCTGCTGGTTGGCATTGCGGTGGCCGTGAGCGGGGCACGAAGCGGCGTTGCTTCAGCGCGAGAAGTGGCTGCGGCGCGTTCTGATATGTCGCAGTTTGTCGCCGATTCGGTGCGGCTGCGGGAGGAGATAATTGCTGCCGAGTCGGTGGATGCACGGCTCGATCGGGCGCGCGAGGCCGACTTGAAGCTCAGCCGGGCCCTGCTGCAGATGGGGCGCCGGGCCGGTGCACGGAGTGCGATTACTTCGGCCCGGTTATGGATCGGGAGCTTACTTGTCTTGCTCGCCGGAATCCCCGCGCTCGCGGCCAACCTCGAGTCCCTACCGGGAGTCTTGCTCGCGACAACGCTCGTAGCTGGCACCGCCGCATCCTTGGATACGGTGGAACGGCTCGCCGGATCGCTGCCGGCGGGACTCGAAGCAACTCGCCGAATTCGTGCGCTTGGCGCGGGGGAGCCGGTTGTGACGGAGCCGGGCGCCGCATCCAGCCCGGCCAGCGAATCCAACTCGACTGGCGCATCCAGCCCGGCCGCAACCAGCCCAGCTGGCGCCGCCAACCCGACCGCCGCATCCAGAACCCGACCCGTACTTACCGCCAGCAACATCTCCTTCACCTACCCGGGCCGCAACGAACCCGCGATCGATCGCCTCACGCTCGAGGTGCCGCGCGGGGCAATGATTGGTGTGGCCGGTGCGAGCGGATCGGGGAAGTCCACGCTTTCGCGGCTACTCCAGCGACACTTTGATGTGGATGCGGGGGAGATTCGGCTTGCGGGTTCCACGCTGCCGGAACTCGGCTCCGAGACGGTGGCGAAGCGGGTGATCGTGGCGGATCAGACCCCGTTTCTCCTAGACAGCACGGTCGCCGAGAATCTTCGGCTCGGCGCTCCCGATGCCGATGACGAGGAACTCCAGATGATGCTCGATCTCGTGGCACTCGACATCGGTTTGAACGTACCGTTCGGGCGACGGGGCGGGAATCTCAGTGGCGGCCAGCGGCAGCGACTCGCACTCGGTCGCACGCTCCTTCGCGCACGCCGAGCCCCGGGTGGGCTTGCTGGTGCGGTGCTGGTGCTTGACGAATCGACCAGCCACCAGGATCCGTTCACACAGGATCGCTTGATGACGTCGCTGCGCACACTTGGCCTCACGATGGTTGTCATCGCGCATCGACTCGAAATCCTCCGTGCCGCGGACCGCATCCATGTCATGGAGCGCGGTCGAATCGTCGAATCGGGAACCTGGCACGAACTTTCCACGCGCGATGGGGCGTTTCGCGCGCTGCTGGAGGCCAGCGGCTAGCTCGCGGCTCATGACAGGATTGCCTCGCTCGCGTATCCTCAGCGCATGAACGACGAGGTAGTACGCTCTGGCCAGGTGTTATTTGAACGACGGGGGCCGCGCGGGCAGCTTGGCGTGATTACCCTCAATCGACCCCGGCAACTGAATGCCCTGAGCTACGCGATGATCCGCGAGATTACGAGCCAGCTTGCGGCTTGGCGGCAGGACGATACCGTCGCGCAGATTCTGCTCGTGGGTGCCGGCGATCGCGGCCTGTGTGCGGGTGGCGACATCCTCGAGATTCGAGAAGATGTGCTTGCCACCGGGGGCAAAGTTGCTGCGGAATTCTTCGCCAGCGAGTATCGCCTCGATGCGGCCACCGGCGACCTGGACAAGCCCTATATCGCCATCATGGACGGGTATACCTTTGGCGGTGGCGTCGGGATTTCTGCGCACAGCCGCGGTCGCCGCGTTGTGACGGAGCGAAGCCGTATCGCGATGCCCGAGACCGCCATCGGATTCAGCCCGGATGTTGGCGGCACCTACCTCCTCGCGAGAATGCCCGGTGAAACCGGCATTCACGCGGGGCTTACCGGCGCGCATCTCGATGCCGCAGACGCGATCGCGGCTGGTTTTGCCGACCACTACGTGCCCGCTGATTCGCTGGGTGAACTCGTCTCGCGCCTCGAGGTTGAAGAGGCGGATGCGGTGCTTGCCGACTTGGCACGGCCAGCTCCCGAGTCGGAGCTTCTCGCGCAGCGGGCCTGGATTGACCAGGCGTACGCGGCTTCAACTCCGCTCGAAATTCTTGCTCGACTGGATGAATTTGCCGAGGAATTCTCGGCCGCAGCGGATGCTGCAAAGGCGATTCGAGCATCCTCACCGACCGCGATCACCGCCGCACTCGAGGTGATTCGACGAAACCGAAACGCCGCGCATCTTCGCGAGGCAATTGACCTGGAATACCTGGTGGGGATGCGATTGGGCACCGGTCATGACTTCCTCGAGGGCGTACGCGCGCAGGTGGTGGACAAGGATCGAATGCCGAAGTGGCAGCCGGCAGCGCTTGCCGATGTTCTGCCGAGTGAGATTGAGCAACTCTTTGCGCTGGAAGGCGGGCACGTCATTGATTGGGGGCGGGGGCCGCTGGGGGTGTAGAAACTGCCTGAGGCGTGGGGAACTCCTCTGTCGAGCACCCTGTGACGTGGATGTCGGTGGCTGCGGATAGCGTGTTTCACAACCAAATGGATTTAAGGGCGACGTACCGTGGGCTGAGTCGTAGACTCGTAAAGTCCCGTAGCCCTAATGCAACAATAGGGTTATTGGACTCTGTTCAACGCGACCAAACGCTTGAAACAGTATGTGATTTGTGAGGGTGCTCGAAACTCCATGCGTGATTTTGTAGTTCGAAGTGAGCCGCTGCTTACTCCTGTCCAGGTGGCCGAACGTGTATTGATCGAGACCCTTTCGAAGACAGACGCTGAGGACGGCAACCTGCTCACATTTCGCGGTATGCCCGGTTCTGGCGTCGACCGGGTGCTGCAAACCGCGCTGGAATACGCGCGGGAAAATGGTTGGCTGGATTTCTTTGTCACCTTGGTGCCGTGGGAGCGTGAAGTTCCCTACTCCGCGCTGGAACGGGTGTGCCTGAAGATGTCCGGACTGCGATATCTCTTGGAAGAATTGAGTCCCGAACGAGACCCCGTGGATCTTGGGCGGCAGGTGCTGAAGTCGCTCGACGAGCACTTCGACCAAGACGAACGCAAGATCTTGATGATTTTCGACCACTTGGAGTACTGCGATCCACTGAGCTCGGTGGTGTTCCGCTATATCGTGATGCGTGCGACCGCACGCGGCGCGAATTTCGTGCTCGGCGACTCACTCGCATTCCCAGTCGATCTCGGTGACGAGCTGCGGCAGGCCGTCTACACCGAACCCAATGCGCACCTCTTTGTTCTCCCCGAGCTTTCGGCTTCGGACATTGTGGCCGTCATCGGCCAGCGCGCGGGAACGGGCATAGCCATTGGTGAAGGCGAGCGCGTGCGCAGGCTGACGGGTGGGCGATTTGAGGCGGTGAATGCGTACCTCAATAGCGTGAGTGAAGAGCATCTCGCTGATCTCGCGGCGATTCGCACTCTTCCTTCGCTTACTTCGGCGCGGATGCCGGGGGCACCACCGCTGCGACTGGCGGAACTGTCGGAGACCATGCGACTCGCGGCGGAAGTGTGCGCCTTGCAACCAGACGGGGTCTCGATGCAGACGCTCAAGTTGGTGTCGAATCGGCTTGGCGTGCCGTTTTCCGTGGACACTGCGGTGGACGGGAACATCGTCGTCATGAATTCCCTGACCGGAATGCTGCACCTTTATGACCCATTGAGCGCCCCGGATTTGCTTGAGCGTACGGACGAGGGACGCCTTCGGGTGATTCATTCCGCACTGGCCGACCTCACCTTCGGTAATGAATCACGCATCCAATCGGTTTTAGCAACTCCGACAATTGATCAACAGATCGTGACTCGGATTCTCGACACGAGCGCTGACCTCGAGGCGAATGGGAACGCGCAAGAGGCCTTGGAACTGCTCGATGTTGCGGTTGAACGAGCCCGGACCTGTCCTGAAAACGTCAACGGATATAAGCAGTTGTTGCGGAAGTTCGGTCACGTATTTTTGCGGCAGTTTTCGCCGGTGCAGTATCAGGAACGTATCGGCGACTTTGCGAAATTCGCCGAGAGCGATGCTGACTTCGGATTCATGTACCTCTGCTTGCGGACGGTGAAAGCGCACGGCCGACTGGAGGCGCGAGACCTTCGTCTGGAATACATGGCGCAACCGGCGGAGAGTGTCGATCACGAGTTCATGCAGGCAGAAATCTCGAGGCTCGAGCTGTTGTCGGCCGCGCAAACCGGACCAGAGACTATTCCTGCAGCGCTGCAAGATGTCCAGGCACGATTCGGTGCGCTCGTGGACCGCGAACCCGATGATCCGGAGCTGAAATGGATTAACGCTCGAGGCCGACTACTGTCGATCGGTTCGCTCGTCCTCGCATTCAGTGTGGTGTACGGGGTGGCCACCAATGCAGATGAAGAGGCGCGCAAGCTCGTGGGACACGCGCTTGAATTCCCTGATGAGTCATCCGATGCATTGGATGCGCTCACCGCGGCGGGGCTGGTGCTTGGCAGTATGGGACGAATCGACGAAGCCTCCGAGATCGTGAGTATGGCGAGAGCGCGGCACGTGCGCGCCGCCAGCGCGGCCTTGATTGGCGGCCAGTTGGATGTGCTGGATCTTGATCTGGCGCAGCGTCGCGGTGACTGGGATGCCATGCGTTCGATGATTGACGATGCCTATGTCAGGGCCTTCGACGGCATGGATATGCCGACGCGCATCGTGGTGCCTGCCTTCAAGTCCTGGTTGTTGGCCGTCGACAGCACGCGAGATGAAGCGGAACGCTACCTGACTGTGGCTAAGGATGCAGACAAGTACATTTATCCAGGCCATGCGATGGACATGATGGTTCTCGCGGATGCTGAAATCACGCGACTTCGTGATGGGGCGGAGGCAGCGTTGAACGTCCTTGAAGACGCGGATGCGCTGTCAAGGAATCAGCTTTCGAGGCGGCTGCTCGGTATGCGAATCGAGCTCCTGGCGCAAACTGGCGACCACGAGACGATGGCCGAACTCTGGAACCGGATTCAAGCCATCCATGAATCGAAAGGTGCGCAGGATACCGCCGAATTTGCCTGGCTTGAAGGTCTCGTTTTGATTGGCCGAGGCGAGACGGATGCGGCGCGAGAGGTGTTCGCTGGGGGCATCCGGGAGGCGCGATCGAAGTTTGTTCACGCCAAGTGCCATCTGCAACTCGCGAATCTGTATGCGGGAGAGCGCGGGGGGCGCGAATCGGCGATGGAGCATTTCAAACAAGCCCGCATCGCTTTTCGGGCGATCGGTGCCAAAGTCTATGAGGATGAGGCAGTCGACCAGCTGCAAAAACTTACGTCTTCGGGTCAGGAGCGACTCGCTGCGCTGACGCCACGAGAACGCCAGGTCGCCACGCTTGCGGCGCGCGGCTGGCGGAATAAGGAGATCGCACGCGAGCTCAGCATTGGTGTGGCGACAGTCGCATTCCATATGTCGAACGCATTGCAAAAACTCGGCGTCGCGAAACGCTCCGAGTTGTCTTCGGTGATCGGCTAGCGGTTTCGAGTGTTGGGACATGCGTGATTGCATGTTCGAATGGTGGTCGATAAAGTTATCCACAGGTCTAGATCATTTGTTCGAGACTGGTTAAACTTTACGTATTAGCCGCTCCGGGAGGTGATCCACCATGACCGTGTCCGACTTCAATACCGCTCCAGCTATCGACAGCGACGATGTCGTCGGTGATCGTGCCCGACTTGTCGCGTCGTTTGATGCGTTGAATGCCGTCTGGTTGGGTCTCGGGGTGCTGCCTGGGGAGGCCTTCGAAAACGCGACGCGTGCAGTCCCGACGGGTGACGATTCAGGGTTCGATTCGGTGGAATCTGTTACTTCGTCGCCCGCGAGTGCCTCGTTTGCCAGCCAGTCGCCAGCAGGCACGTCCACTGCCAGCACATTGCCTGAGGGCCCGACGTCTGCCGCGCGACCGCCCAGTGCGCCTGTTCTTGATGGACAGTTGCTTGAGAACCAGCTTGAGGCTCTGTCTGAATCTTTGTTGCTTGAGTTTGTTGACTCGCTCGCGCGCCACTACCGCCAGTTGGGTGCGGTGCTCGCGATCACGACCCGTGAGCTGCGCGACCGGTCGCGCGCTTCGTTGGGTGAGGAACGGCTCGCGTTCCGGCACGGTTACCGGTCTGCGGAGCAGTTTGTGGCGGAACGCCTCGGCACCGATACCCGTGTGAGTAATACCCTCGCCCGTGTGGGTACCGCGATCGTTGGCGAGCGCGGCCTCACCGGGGACCGCGTCCCCGCCCGTACCGAGCACGTGGCCAGTGCGTTGCGCTCCGGGGAACTCGGGCTCGCGTACGCGAACGAGATCGTCACGTCCACGAACCGTCTGGCAACCAGGCCGCATCTTGATCCGGTCGAGCTCCGGCACGGGGAGCGGGAACTGGTCAACACGGCCGTGATGGGCATGCCGCTGCGTGATTTCGAACAAGTCGTCGCGCGGTTGGAAGCACATCTCGATCCGGACGGAGTTGCGCCGTCGATCGAGGCTCAACGCCGCAAACGCGGGCTGTCGTTCCGCACCGATACGAGCAGTGGCATGGTGTACGTGCGTGGCCAGTTCGATGGTGAATCCGGGGCGTACATCACCCACGCGCTGCAGTCCTACGCCACCGGTGTGCTGCGCAGCTCCCGCGGGCTGAACCTTCCCGAGGACCCCGACAGGCCAGCGACTCAGCCAACCACAGACGTATTGGCAGCCGCAGCTGAGGCTGGATCGGAAACCGTCACCGCTGCTACAGCGGGAGCCACAGGAACGGCCATGGGCGCGTCACCATCCGCGACCGAACTGGCACAAGTGGCGTCGCCAGAGTCGGTAACCAGTCCCACGTCGAGTGTCTCGTTCCGGCCGGTGGAGCCCGCACTGCGTGATGCGGTCGATGCGGAACGCCGCACGATCAGCCAGATCCACGCCGACGCACTCGTTGACTTCGCCAAGCATGTCATCGGCTGCGACCACGAGAAACTCCCCGGCCCGTCCACCACCCTGGTCGTGCGCATCGACCAACACGACCTTGTGCCACCGGCATCGAGTGCACACGACACCGAGTCCGATACCGACGCTCGTGGCACGACAGATCCCACACCCTCAAACAACGTCGGGCCGGCAGCGGAGCCCAAGCCGAGGACTGAGCCCAAGCTGAAGTCCAAGCCCGGGCCCGAGCTGAAGTCCAAGCCCGGGCCCGAGCTGAAATCCGTGACCGATCCCGATCCCGAGCCGAAGCTGGAGTCCGCGTCCGAGCCGGGCTCGACACCCAGCCTGGCCGGGCCTGCGCGCACCGGGCTCGCGTCAATCGATGGGAACACGCTCATCGATATTGCTACCGCCCGGAAACTCGCCGCCGCCGCGAACATCATCCCCGCCGTACTCGGCACCGACGGTGCCGTGCTCGACCTCGGCCGCGACGCCCGCCACTTCTCCCGCGCACAACGACTCGCGCTGGTCGAACGTGACGGTGGCTGCGCGTTCTGCGGCCTGCCACCGAGCATGACCGAGGCCCACCACATCCGCTGGTGGAAAGCCCACGACGGCACCACGAACCTCGACAACGGGATCCTGCTGTGCACCACCTGCCACCACCGGGTCCACGCCGGCTGGGACATCCGAATCGTTCACCAGTCACCGGAATCGCCGATCTCGATAGACCGTCGACGTCAACCCCTCCCACACGCCCTCCCACACGAAAGTGGAATCAGCGGCAGTGAGAGGGCGGGAACCAACCAGAGGGCGGGAGCCAGTGGGAGGGCGGGAACCGGTACGAGACACCCCAACCGCGGCGGGACGGTGTGGTTCATTCCGCCTGCAACGGTCGACCCGCGCCAAGAACCACGACTCGGCGGCCGAAAACGCTTCGACATCGCCTACCGAAAAGCAAACCCACCAATCCCGATACCCGAACACACCAACACGAGCTGGACCTCACCCACCGACAAGCTCGCCGGATAATCGCTATGCCCAAACCTGCTGGATAGTTGGCTGGCCTAGGTTCGAAGGTTAGCTACCGTGCCAAAACCTGCTGCTTAGTCGGCCCGCCTAGGTCCGCCGGATAGCTGCTGTGCTCAGACCTGCTGGTTAGCTGGCATGCCCATGGCGGCGAATGCATCCGCCCAACGAATTGACTGAGCCAGGTTATGCCGACAGCAGGAAACTCGCGTGGGAGACAAACTATTTGCGTTTACGGCGCGCAGCGATGGACGTACTAGCGTCGCTACGACGGCGTTGTTTCGTGGGTCCTTCAAATCCCACAGGCGTGGGCAGGTGGGAGGAAAAGTCGTCTAGGGACGAGTCTGTCGAAGTAGTTCCACTGTCCTGACCAACATCCCGGCCCGAGAGAACAACCGAATTCACCAAGAGGGGATCCGGCTCAACAGATTTTGCTGGGAGGGCGGCTGGGTCGGAAAGCACCAAGTCGCGAGTGTCCGTCGAGTGTGTCTCTGTCGCAGAAGTCACCACGGCAATATCCTCAGATCCGGCAGATACCGGAACGAGGTTCACTATCGAACCACTGATACGGCTCGCGTTCGAACCAGGAGCGGCTGCGTGGTCGATGTCCACGGGCTCCGCGCATCCAACGTTTGCGTCTCCGAGGAAGTAGTTGATCAGGGCGAGTACTCGCTCGGTCGATGGCAGACTCGCCTCGAGAAGTCCCGCAAATACGAAATCATCGGTCAACACCCAAATTGCCGCTTGGGTGGCGGAAACAGCTTCGGCTCGGGTCAATCCCTGAGCACCGGACAATTCGGCAAGTTCCTCGAGTGAAACGGCGGGGAAACCGTTGCGAGCGATCCAAGTCACACCGTTTTGGACCTTTGTCCGGGCGGCGCTATCCGACTGTGTAAAACGGTTTGTACCCGCAAATGCGTCTCGACTAACGCGCTCACCGACATAGTCACGCTCGGTGTTGAACCGCCCGGACAAGTCGAGGCAATAAGCGAGTCGGCGCGAGCCATCCTCGCACGTCAAGACATACGCACCGGAATAGGGGGTCTTGGGCCCCGCACCCACATTGCTCAACCAGTGGGCGAACTCGAAATCACCGGCGCGGAACATCACCGGTGTTGACGACGCGGCGAGAGGTGAACGCACGCTTTGCTGTTCAGGAACATCCATAAGGGAACACACTTTCAACCGGTTTTTGGTGCACGGTACGCATAATGGTCCAGCGTAAATAGCAGTCAGCCAGGAAATTGAATGAAAAGTGATGGGGTAGTCCGCTAGAAGTTAAGGGGTTTCGAGGAATGGACCGGCCCCAACCCTCGTTGGCTCAGTGGACACACCCTCATCGAGACAAAGGCGGGGTGAACGCGCACCTGAGTACGCATCCACCCCGCCCAAGATCGACCAGAATTACCGCCGGCCAGGCAAAGAAGCAGGCTTAGAGTTGGTTCCCCAGCTTGAAGCCCTTCTCATCGTCACCCTCGCGGGTGTACGAGAAGCCGTCGGCGCCGATGGTCTGCGCCATCTCCGAGGCGTCCGTGCGCGCGATTACTTCCTGAGGGTTGCCGTCAAGGTCGAGAACGAGCGACGCATCCGTGTACCACGACGGTACAACGGGGTTACCCCACCAGTCACGACGCTGGTTGTCGTGGACGTCCCAGGTGACAACGGGGTTGTCGGGGTCGCCGGTGTAGTAGTCCTGCGTGTAGATCTCAACGCGGTGACCGTCCGGGTCGCGCAGGTAGAGGTAGAACGCGTTCGACACGCCGTGGCGGCCGGGGCCGCGCTCGATGGCGTCCGACATGCGCAGCGCACCGAGCTTGTCGCAGATCGCGAGGATGTTGTGCTTCTCGTGAGTCGCGAAGGC
Organism: Gulosibacter sp.; assembly: GCF_052090685.1. Lineage (NCBI taxonomy): Bacteria > Bacillati > Actinomycetota > Actinomycetes > Micrococcales > Microbacteriaceae > Gulosibacter > Gulosibacter sp. Next base: position 160,627 of record NZ_JBQDBE010000004.1, read on the forward strand.
GATGTGGTGCATGCGGGGGCCGTCGCCACCGGTTGCGGCGGTGTCGTGCACGGTTGGCTTGCGGCGAACCCAAGCGGCGTAGACGGTGCCTTCCTTGTCCTGGATGTCTTCGGTCACGCGGAAGCCCAGGTCCTGGAGGTGGCGAACCGCGCGGGGAACATCCGGGGTGACCTGGTTGAAGTGGTCGAGTCGAACCAGCGCACCGGGGGTGTAGAGGTCGTAGCGCCATGCGAGACGCTCGACGTGCTCAACCTCGTAGAAGTACTCGACAGGGAAACCGAGCGGGTCGACCACGCGCACCGAGTCGCCGATGCCCTTGACAAAGCCTTCAGCGCGACGCTCGACGCGGCATCCGAGTTCCTCGTAGAAGGCAACTGCCTTGTCGAGGTCTTCGGGGGTGCGCACACGGTACGAGAACGCGGCGACCGCGGCAACCGGTCCCTTGGTGAGCACGAGGTTGTGGTGGATGAACTCTTCGATCGAACGAAGGTAGATGCGCTCATCGTCTTCCGCGGTGACCGTGAGGCCGAGCACGTCGACGTAGAAGTGGCGCGATGCGGCGAGGTCAGTGACCACGATCTCCATGTAGGCGCAGCGGAGGATGTCCGGTGCCTCAGCCTTCGGCGTCGGGATCGGGTTCGAAGGCTCGATTGGAGCTTCCTTCGTGACGTAGAAGCCAGTGGAGGTGCGGTCTTCTTCCTTGAATGCAGACATTGTTACTTCTTCCTTGAAATTACCGGGTAGGGGGACTGGGGACTACTTGCCAGCGCCAAAACGGGGGCTGTGTGCCTCGTTGAGCGTGACCTGGATGTTCTGCTGGGTCGTGTAGAAGTCAACCGAGCGGTAGCCGCCCTCACGGCCGAGACCGGATGCCTTCACGCCACCGAACGGGGTGCGCAGGTCACGAACGTTGTTCGAGTTGAGCCACACCATGCCCGACTCGATTGCGTGGGCGAAGTTGTGCGCGCGCTTGAGGTTCGAGGTCCACACGTAGGCGGCGAGACCGTACTTCGTGTTGTTCGCGAGCTCGAGTGCTTCTTCATCACTGTCGAATGGCGTGATCGCGACGACTGGGCCGAAGATCTCTTCCTGGAAGATCCGTGCCTCGGGCTTGACGTCAACAAAGACCGTCGGCGCAACGTAGGTGCCCTCGGGGAAGTTCTCGGGGCGACCGCCACCGGCGAGGAGACGACCCTCACCCTTACCGATCTCGATGTACTCCATGACCTTGTCGAAGTGGGTCGGGTGCACGAGTGCGCCGACTTCGGTGTTGGGGTCTTCGGGAACGCCCACGACGATGTTCCGTGCGCGCTCGGCGAACCGCTCGATGAAGTCGTCGTAGATTGAACGCTCCACGAGTACACGCGAACCGGCGGTGCAGCGCTCACCGTTCAGGCTGAACACGCTGAATACGGTGGCGTCGAGTGCCTCTTCGAGGTCGGCGTCGGCGAACACTACCGAGGGGCTCTTCCCGCCGAGTTCGAGCGAGAGACCCTTGAGCATCGGCGCGGCGTTGGTCGACAGGGTCGCACCGGTCGAGCTGTCACCAGTGAAGGAGATGAGCGGCACATCCGGGTGCTTCACGAGCGCGTCACCAGCGGTGCCGCCCGAACCGAGGATGAGGTTGAAGACACCCTGGGGGAGGCCAGCCTCTTCGAAGATCTCGGGCCACAGCGATGCCGAAAGCGGCGTGTAGCTCGCGGGCTTCAGGACCACGCTGTTACCGGTCGCGATTGCGGGCGCAAGCTTCCAAGACTCCTGCATGAACGGTACGTTCCATGGCGTGATGAGCCCGGCAACACCGATCGGCTTGCGGTTGACGTAGTTCACCTGGCGGCCCGGAACGCGGAAGGCGTTGTCGTGCTGCGCGACGATGAGGTCAGCAAAGAAACGGAAGTTTTCGGCGGCGCGACGCGCCTGACCCTTGGCCTGCGTGATGGGCAGACCCGAATCCCAGCTCTCGATGAGCGCGAGGCGCTCGTCGCGCGACTCAACGATGTCGGCGATCTTGTGCAGCACGCGCGAACGCTCGCGGTTGAGCATCTTCGACCAGGGGCCCTCGTCGAAGGCGCGCTTGGCGGCGGCGACCGCGAGGTCAACGTCTTCCTTGTCGCCGGATGCGGCGGTCATGTAGGTCTCGTTGGTGGCCGGGTTGATGACGTCGAAGGTCTTGCCGGACTTGGCATCGACGAACTCACCATCGATGTAGAGCTTGATGTGCTCGGGGAGATCAGCTGGACGGTTAGTCATGTGATGTTCCTTACTTGATTGGTTGTGGAAATAGAGCGTGTTGATGGATGGGACCGGTCAGAACCGGGGTCATGGGAAGGTGGTGTCAAGGAAAAGACGTGTCTTTCGCCTCGATAGAGTGCAGCACCGCGTTCATCGTGTTGAGTCGGTGCTGTCGCGCGACGGTCTCGACCTCCGCGGGTTCCGCGCCGGATTCAATGAGCGCCACGAGTGCCTCGTGCTCGTTGACCGATTCAACCGATCGGCCCGGGACGAACCCGAAGGAGGACTCGCGCAGCGTCTCGAGTCGGTGCCAGCCGCGACGCACGAGATCCGAAATGTGTGAATTCTCGCAGTGCTGAAAGAGCACGCCGTGGAAGGCCTGGTTGAGCTTCGTGAACTTCGCTGCGTCGAGGGTGTCCGATTCCGTAAGCGCCCGCATTTGGGCGTTGATTTCGCGGGCCTCGGCAATATCGGATGCGGTGAGGCTCGGCGCGGATTGCGCGGTTGCGAATCCCTCCACGAGGCTCAGGTTTTCCATCGTCTCGTGGTAGATCCCGCTATCGAGCATCGTGACCTGGGCGCCCACGTTGTGGACGAAGGTCACCGCACCTTCGGCTTCGAGCATCCGAATCGCTTCTCGCACCGGAACCGTGGAGAACCCCAGTTCCGTTGCGATTTGTCCCAGCACCAGTCGGTAGCCGGGGCCAAATGCACCCGAGGTAATGCGGTCGCGCAAGTAGGTATAGGCCTGCTGCGACTTAGACATCTCGGTAGCCTGCGTTTTCGGCGTGCTTGAACTCACAAGGCTCATCGAGTCTGCTTCCAGGCCTCATACTTTGCCTTCCACTCAGCGTTTGGTGGGAAGAGGCCATCGACCTTATTGCCGGCCTTGACCTGCTCGTAGACCCACGCATCCTGCTGTTCTTGCTCGAAGGCATCGTTGACGACCTCTTCGAAGAGCGCCGGGGGGATCACGATGACGCCGTCATCGTCACCGACGATGATGTCGCCGGGCTGCACCGTGGTGCCGCCGCACGCGATCGTGCCGTCGAATTCCCAAGGTACGTGGCGGCGGCCGAGCACCGCGGGGTGCGAACCGTTCGAGTAGACCGGAATGTCGACCTCTGCCACAGCCGCCGAGTCGCGAACGCCACCGTCGGTAATGATGCCGGTCGCGCCGAGGAACTTGGCGCGCATTGCGAGCACGTCACCGAGGGTGCCGGTGCCCTTTTCGCCGCGCGCTTCCATGACGACCACGTCACCGGGCTTGACCGAGTCCATGGCCTGCTTCTGGGCGTTGTAACCGCCACCGTGCGACTTGAAGAGGTCTTCGCGGTTGGGTACGTAGCGGAGGGTTTTCGCGTATCCGAGGATGCGACGGCCAGGGTGATTGAGCGTGGGTCCGTCAATCGAGACGTTGTTGAGGCCGCGCTTGCGCAGCTGCGCCGAAAGCGTCGCGACGGCAACTTCCTCGACCTTGGCGCGGAGCTCGTCCGTGATGGTGCTGCGTTCCGGCGCCAAACCGGCTGCCTCGCGCGAGCCCCAGGCTTCAGCACGCTGGTTGTCGTCGACCTTGGGCGGCGCACCGAAAGCGGCCATTTCGAATTCGGATTCAACCACGTTCGTCACGAGACGACCGGTGGAGGGCGCACCCGGAGCGGTCGGCGCATCCACCTCAACCTCAACGGTGTCGCCGGGCTGGGCCACCGACGAACCTGCCGGGGTGCCGGTGAGGATCATGTCGCCGGGCTCGAGGGTCATGAGTTGCGAAAGGTCGGCCACGAGCTGACCGAATGGGAAAACGAGTCCGGAGGTGTCGTCATCCTGCACGAGGTTGCCGTTAACCCAGGTGCGCACGCGCAATGCCTTGGGGTCGAGGCCTTCGGCGGGAATCACCTCGGGGCCGAGCGGGGTGTAGCCGTCGCCCGACTTGTTCTTGACGTTCGAGCCCTTGTCGGCGTGACGCAGATCGTAGAGGCCCCAGTCATTGGCGGCGGTGATCCCGGAGACCTTTGACCAGCCCTCTTCGGGGCTCACGCGACGGGCGGTCTCGCCGATGATCAGGGCAATCTCACCCTCGTACGCGAGGAGCTCGGTGCCCTTGGGGCGTTCGATCGTGTCGCCGGTCTTGGCGATCGAAGTGCCCGCCTTGATGAAGTAGCCGGGGAACTTGGGGGAGCGGCCTCGCTGCTCAATCCGAGAGGGGTAGTTGAGGTGGAGGGCGATGATTTTGCCTGGGCGATTGGCCCGGTCAGTGAAGTCGATCGACATGGCTTCCCTTCGCGTCGTTGCTTGGATGGTACCGATCCAGATCGGCTGGATATACGAAATAATATACGATCCACAGCCGAGTGCAAGGGGTGAGTTGAAACTCGTTCGGCGGACACTCAGCTTCATTGCGAGTTTGGCTCGTTTTCTATGCGTCATTGTGCCGCGTCTAGTTGAGTGTCGCTGGAGAGGCGGCGGAATGGTGACTATGTGTCCTTTCTGCTCGTCTGAAGTGGATGGCGAAGCGATAAGGTTGCCTTATGTCCTTGCTGGATGCTTATCGTGAGACTCGACGGGACGAAGACATGCTTCGCCTGCGTCGTGTGATTGTGCTGCGCGCCATGAATGCGACGGGCATGAGCCAGCGTCAAATTGCAGGCTCATTGGGAATCTCCCAACCTGCGGTGAGCCAGCAGCTGGCCTTGTCTTCGGTGCTTGACGAAGCGCATCCTCAGGATTTGCTTGATGCTGCAGCGCCAATCCTGAAGGTGTTAGCTGAAGAGAACGGATACTCAGGCTTGGCAGTGTTTGGGTCTGTCGCTCACGGACGGGCTCGGCAGGATTCCGATATCGATCTTCTGGTTGAGGCTCCGCGAGGAACGTCGTCGTTCGGGTTTGTTCGATTCAAGCAATTGATCGAGCAAGTCATTGGTCGCAAAATTGACCTCGTTCCATACGGGGGATTGACCTCGAGAGATGCTGACATCGTCAGCGAGTCGGTGCCACTGTGATGAATCGGAAATTGGTCAGGCTGTAGCCGTTATCGATTCGACGCCGTGACTCCCGGAGTATTTCGTGATTGCGGCGCGTGGCTGAATGCGTGTCGAGTCACGACACAGTCGAGAGGCGGCGGAATAAGCACAGCGTCCGCGTGGTTTTTATGGATGTATGCAAATGCACGTAGTTTTGGCGTGAGCATCCGCCCATCAATATCGAACCCGAGAGGAACGCCATGAGCGAGCCGAGTATCCCCGACTTCCCAGTGCCCGAACCCGCCGACATGGTCTTTGGAGTCGACAGCTTCGGTGACGTCACCGTGACTCCGGACGGCAGGCGCACGCTGAGTCACGCCGAAACGATCCGGAATCTTGTCGCCGAAGCACAGCTCGCGGACAGCGTCGGCATTGACGCGATCACAATCGGTGAGCATCACCGCGAAGACTACGCCGTCTCGAGTCCCGAAACGGTGCTGGCTGCGATCGCCTCCACCACCGAACGCATCCGCCTGGCATCGGGGGTGACGGTGCTGAGTTCCGACGACCCGGTCCGGGTATTCGAGCGTTTTTCGACGGTGGATGCGATCTCGAACGGCCGCGCGGAGATCATCGTTGGGCGTGGCTCCTTTACCGAGTCCTTCCCACTTTTCGGATTGCCGCTGAGCGACTATGAGGTCCTGTTCGAGGAGAAGCTGCAGCTTTGGGCTGAGCTCGCGAAGGGTGGCCCGGTCACTTGGCAGGGGAGTGTGCGGACTTCGCTGACGGATCAGCAGGTGTACCCGCCTCTGCAACCCGCCGAAGATGGCACCCCGGCGCCGTTCCCCACGTGGGTCGCGGTGGGTGGTTCGCCGCAATCGGTGGTGCGCGCTGCGAGCTACGACTTCCCACTCATGCTCGCGATCATCGGCGGTTCGGCCGATCGCTTCGAGCCGTTCGCGCGAATTTACCGACAGGCACAGGCTCACTTCGGTCACGAGCTGGCACGTATTGGTTTTCACTCGCCCGGTCACATCGCAGAAACTGACGAGCTCGCCCGAGAACAAATGTGGCCGCACTACAAAGTGGGGCATGCGCGCGTTGGCCGCGAACGGGGCTGGCCAGAGATGACTCGCGACCAGTTCGAGCACGAAGTCGATCACGGCGCCCTGCTCGTTGGGTCGCCGGAGACGGTTGCTCGTCGCATCGCGGACGGCATGTCGGTACTCGGCGCGGAACGCTTCGATCTGAAATACAGCAATGGTCCGCTGCCGCACGAGTGGATCATGTCCTCGATCGAACTCTATGGCACGGAGGTCATTCCACGGGTGCGCGAGCTGCTGAGTTAGCCCGCATCCTGGCGCACGCCGCGCTGACGGCCGATTTCTCTGGATAGGTGGGTACGATTTCAAGCACTGCTCACCGTCGAGACAAGAGGTTGGTCGATGTCGAACACTCAGTCACCTCCAGCACACGCGGAGGCCGAGTCGCTTCGCGCACTGGCACCTGCCGCTGTCGAACTCGTCCGGCGCTGGCTGCGCGAGTCGCGCGCTACGCCTCCCGATGCCGCGAGCGGACAACTTGCCGCAGCCCTGCGTGATCCGGGCGGGCTCGAATTCATCGTTGGCTTTGTCGACGGCGTAATTCGTCCTGAAGATCCGAAAGTCGCCGCGCGAAACCTCCGTCGCATCAGCCGCGACCTCCCGTCGTTCTTGCCGCAACACCTGCGCCAAGCGGTGCGACTTGGCGGCCGGACGGCGCAATCACTCCCCTCGGTGGTGGTGCCGATCGCGCGGCGTGCGCTGCGGCAACTGGTCGGGCACCTGCTCATCGACGCCAGGGATGCGCAGCTCGGCCCCGCGATTTCAAGGCTTCGGTCCCAGGGGATGGACCTCAATATCAACTTGCTTGGCGAAGCGGTGCTCGGTACCCGCGAGGCAGACCGACGGCTCGAAAGCACCGCGAGGCTGTTGCACCGCACCGATGTCGACTATGTCTCGATCAAGGTTTCCGCCACCACCGCACCGCACCAGCCCTGGGCGCTCGATGCCGCCGTGGAAGAAGCGGTCGAGCGGCTCATCCCGCTGTTCCGGATTGCGGCAGAATCCTCGCCGCAGAAGTTCATCAATCTCGATATGGAGGAGTATCGCGACCTGGCGCTGACCGTGGAAGTCTTCACGCGCATCCTCGATCGGCCGGAATTTGCGAACCTCTCGGCCGGGATTGTGCTGCAGGCCTACCTGCCGGATGCGATGCGCGAGATGCAAGGCCTGCAGGACTGGGCCGCGGCCAGGGTCGCGCAGGGTGGGGCGCCGGTCAAGGTGCGGGTAGTGAAAGGTGCGAACCTGCCAATGGAGCGGGTCAATGCCGAGCTGCATGGCTGGCCGCTCGCCACCTGGCCCTCGAAGCAAGCGACCGATACACACTACCTCGAGGTGCTCAACTGGTCGCTCACCGCAGAGCGCACCAAGAACGTCCGCATTGGCATCGCCGGGCACAACCTCTTCGACCTCGCACTCGCGTGGACCCTCGCCGAGGAACGCGGGGTGACAGGGCAGGTCGACGTCGAAATGCTGCTCGGAATGGCTGGAAACCAGGCTGAGGTAATCCGCAAGCACACCGGCAGCCTTCGCCTGTACACGCCGATCGTGCATCCCGAAGAGTTCGATGTCGCGATCGCCTACCTGGTGCGCCGACTCGAAGAGGGTGCCTCGAGCGAGAACTTTATGTCCGCGATTTTTGACCTGGCAACGAGTGACACCCTCTTCGAGCGCGAGCGCGAGCGATTCTGCGCCTCACTGGATGCGGTTACCGGCGAGGTGCCCGCGCCCAATCGGCAGCAGGATCGCCGGTTGAGCGAACAGGCGAGCGCTGACAACATCCGGACCGGACACACCGCCTTCCGAAACACCCCCGATTCCGACCCCTCACTTCGACAAAACCAGGTGTGGGCGCAGCAGATTCGCGATCACGCCCAAGACACCGTGCTCGGGCTCGCCACTCGCGAAGCCAACACGGTGGTGACGCGCAGCGAACTGGACTCGCGCATCCAGACCGCAGTCGATTCGAGGTGGAGCGAGCTGACCGGCGACCAGCGCGCCGAGGTTCTGCACCGAGCAGGGGAAGCGCTGGCCCGGCGACGCGGTGAACTCATGGAGATCGCCGCCGCCGAGTGCGGCAAGACCCTCGAGCAGTCCGATCCCGAAGTGAGCGAAGCGTGTGATTTCGCGCACTACTACGCCGAGCGGGCGCGCGAACTCGACCACGTCGACGGCGCCACACACGAGACCGCCGGGCCGATTGCCGTCGTGCCACCCTGGAACTTCCCGATCGCAATTCCGGCGGGCGGGATGCTCGCGGCACTCGCGGCGGGCTCACCCGTAATCGTGAAACCCGCATCCGTTGCCTCGCGGTGCGGGGCGGTGATCGCCGAGGCGCTATGGGAAGCGGGCGTGCCCAAGGATGCGCTGCAGTATGTGCAATTCACCGACCGGGAGATTGCCTCACAGCTCGTGAGCCACCCTCAGATTGCGCGGGTGATTCTTACCGGCGGCTACGAGACTGCCGAGGCCTTCCGCGAGCTACGTGCGGACCTGGACATCCGCGCCGAGACCAGCGGCAAGAATGCGATCATCATCACTCCGAGTGCCGACTACAACCTCGCGGTCGCCGATGTGGTCGCTTCGGCATTCGGGCACGCGGGTCAAAAGTGTTCCGCGGCATCGCTACTCGTGCTCGTGGGGCAAGCGGGGCGCTCGCGGCGGCTGCGCAATCAGCTCGTGGATGCGACGAAGTCGCTGCGCGTGGGCCTGCCGACGGCTGCCGAAACGACAATGGGTCCGCTCACCAACCTCGCAAGCGGAAAACTTGTGCGCGGGCTCACCACACTCGAGCCCGGCCAAACCTGGGTGCTTCGCCCCAAACAGCTGGATGAAGCGGGCCACCTTTGGACTCCCGGCATTCGCGCCGGGGTGCATCCCGGCAGCGAATTTCACTGCGTGGAATACTTCGGCCCCGTGCTCGGGGTCATGCGGGTGGAGACGCTCGCCGAAGCCATCGCCATCGTGAACGGCGTGGATTACGGGCTCACTTCCGGGCTGCACTCGCTCGACCATGACGAGATCGCGCAGTGGCTCGAGCAGGTCGAAGCGGGCAACCTCTACGTGAATCGCGGCATCACGGGGGCCATAGTGGAACGGCAGCCCTTCGGCGGCTGGAAGAAATCGAATGTTGGACCAACGATGAAGGCGGGCGGTCCAAACTACGTCGCCTCCCTCGCCAACTGGCGACTCGGCCAAGCCGAATCCGGCACCACACCGCTCGAACCACGGGTGCGACTCCTGCTCGAAGCAGCCGAAGAGCTGCAAATGGACCGCCGAGAACGGCTCGTGCGCGCCGTGCGCAGCGACGAACTTGCCTGGCAAGAGGAATTTGGCGTCACCCGGGATGTCCAGGCGCTCGCCGCAGAGCGAAATGTGTTCCGCTATTTTTCGGTTCCCGTCCAGCTGCGTATTGCGGAGGGTGAAATTCCGACGCGACTCTTGCGCGTGGTCGCCGCAGGCCTGCGCGCCAACGCCAGGATGACCATTTCCAGTGGCGTCGAGCTACCCGAACGCGTGGCCACGCTCCTGAAGGACCTCGGGATTGCGGTCACGATCGAAACCGACGGCCACTTCCTTCGCAGCGTGCGGCGACTCCGCGGCCGACTGCGGTTTATCGGTCCGGATGCGGAGTATCGCGAGATTGCGCAGGCCACGGAAGGCAGCTGCGAACTCGCGATCTGGCGCGGCCGGGTCACCGAGTCGGGACAGATCGAATTGCTCCCGTTCCTTCGCGAACAAGCGGTTTCGATCACTGCACACCGCTTTGGCACACCGGATCACCTCACCGAGGGGCTATTGGTCGACTAGCCTCGAACCCATGACGAAAACCGCGGTCCTTGCCGGTGCATCCGGATTCATCGGCGGCGTGTTGGCCGCCGAACTCGAAACCGAGGGATACCGCATCCTTCGCATCGGCCGCACCGGCCCGGATGCGCGCTGGGGCGACACCGACGCGATCACACGCGCGGTGGATGGCGCGGAGCTTGTTATCAACCTGGCCGGGAAATCGGTGAACTGTCGCTACACCGATGCCAATCGTCAAGAACTCCTCCGTTCCAGAATCGACACGACACGGGAACTTCGCCAGGCCATCGCGAACGCGAAGACACCGCCGCCGGTGTGGTTCAACGCGAGTACGGCAACGATTTACCGATACGCAATGGACCTGCCGCAGACGGAATCCACCGGCCAGATCGGCGAGGGATTCTCGGTAGACATCGCCACCAACTGGGAAGCCGAGTTCTTCGCGGGCGAGCTTCCCGGGGTGCGTCGCGTCGCGCTGCGGATGACGATTGTGCTCGGCGATGGTCCGGCGACCGGGATGCTCGTGAACCTCGCGCGCGTGGGACTCGGTGGCCCACAGCTTGATCACCCCTGGTTTTCACACCGGCGCTATCGGGGCACGGGCAGCGCCCCGTCAGGGAGCGGTACCGCGCCGTGGCACGATTCGCGCGGCCGGCAGATGTTTAGTTGGATCCACATTGACGATGTGGTTGGCGCGATTCGCTTCATCCGCGATCGGGCAGAACTCTCGGGACCGATCAATCTGGCCGCGCCGCAACCGAGTAACAACCGCATCCTGATGCGCGAATTGCGCGAGGCGGTCGGGATGCCGTTCGGGATGCCCGCACCGCGCGCGGTGCTCGAACCGGCGATGTGGGTATTGCGCACCGAACCCGAACTCGTGCTCAAGAGCCGCTGGGTGTTGCCGGAGCGACTCATCGAGGCAGGCTACGAATTCCAGCACCCGAATCTGCGAGGTGCGGTGCGGGATGTGGTTGGCGCGCCCGCTCGCGCCCGTTAGCTCACTAAGCCTTCCTTGCGATCGCGACTCGAAGATTCCCGAGGATGTGCACGAGCAAAGAGATCGCGAGGAACGCGGCGAGCACCATCCCGGTGGTCTGCAGCACCTCGCCCCAACCGCCGTCCTGGGTCGGGTCTAGGAATCCGTACGGGTACCACTGCACAATGGCGCCGCGAATCCACGTGTAGACGAGGTACGCCACGGGATAGATGAGCCACGCGAGCGGCCGGCCCCAGCTGCCGCGCGTGGTCATGGTCACCAGCATCCATTCGATGAGCCCCGCGACCGGCGCGAGTCGGTGCAGCGCCAGGTTGGTCCACTCGAGATCCCAGCGCGCCATCTCACCGGGTTCCGCGACGAGCAGCGCGTAGATGAGTCCGGTCATGACCATGTAGAACGCGAGGCCGCCGCGCAGGTGATCCCACCATCCGGGTAATCGATCGCGCGAGATCACCGCGCCAATCACCAGGCACAGCCCGAACACCAGGCACGCCTGATTCGTGAACTGCGACAGCGACTGCACGAGGGTGTTATCGGTGAGCCCATTTGCCGAGCGATAAAAATTGCGGATCACGGCGACCACCGTGATTGCACCCAAAAGAAATCGCAGGATGCGCAGCCATGCTCGGTCAGGATGCAGTCGCCGGTTCGTGGCTTGATTCCGGTTGATTGCAGGCATGCGGCTTGGCATACCTCGAGTCTCGCATGTGAGTTGGATGCTGGACCGCGGCGTGCCGATGGTGCCGGAGACTTGCGCCGGCGCGTGCCTGGCCGGAGCGCGGCCGGTGCCCGGGTGCGTGCCCGGATGAGTGCCCGGATTGTGCCGATGAGAGCGCGGTTATTGCGTCGCTACTGGTCGGCAAGTTCCTTGAGATAGTCCCGCAGCACGATGCCGTGATTGTGTTTCTCGTCTTTGGCCGCGATGAGCAGCGAAATTGGTTTGCTGCCGGCGGCGTCGAGGAGTTCCTGCGGGGCATCGCTGCCATCGAGCTCCTCGCGATACCGGCTGGCGAACTCTTCGAAGCGCTCTGGCTTGTGGCCAAACCACTTTCGCAACTCGCTCGAGGGCGCGACCTCTTTATTCCAGTCCTCGTATTCGAGGTCTTCTTTCTTGATACCTCGTGGCCAGAGCCGATCCACGAGCACCCGGTAACGGCTCTTGGGCTCCGCGTCATCGTAGACCCGGACTACTCGAATACCCGCCATGAGCGTCTCCTCACTCGTTACCTACCCGTGCTCCGACCCCGGGCGTCGCATCCTGTGCGTGAAATTCACCGTAGCGGTGACGGCTTAGTGTCGCCGGAATGGCTGGCGCAGCGGGCACCCCAGCAAAAGGTGAGGCGGCCCCGGTATTCCGGGACCGCCTCACGGCTCTGCACCTACTCGATGCGCCTACGCGCCCACTCGCTTACGGGCAGGTGACCGTGAAGGAAAACTCTACGGTTTCGACGGCGGTTGGGTCAGCGAGGTCGACGCCCATTGCCTCTCCGGTGATGACGTACGTGTTGCCATCGACGGTTACCTCGGCCGAGCCGTCGGTGCCTTCGATGTACGCCACGCTCACGCCCTCGCTGCGCGAAAGTGCGACCGAGCTGACGGTCGGGTCGTCGCCCGAGGTCAGCAGCGCACCGAAGGATTCGCCATTTGCTTCGTCGATGTCCTCGGATGCGAGCGAGATTGCGAAGGTGTCACCTGTATCAGCGCACTGCACTGTGGGGTTTGCGATGTCGATGGTCTCGCCAGCGATGATGATCTCCACATCGCTCGAACCACCTTCGGCGGCGTCCGCGCCCTCTTCCGCAGGCTCCTCTGCTGGCTCTTCAGCACCGTCCGCGGCTTCTTCGGCACCGGCCTCGGCGGCGGTGTCTTCGCTGGTGTTTTCTTCCGCGCCGGGTGCTGCCTGGTCTTCTTCAGGAGCATCCGAGTCGCTGCTGCACGCGGTGAGCGCAGCAACCAGTGAGACTGCCGTTGCGAGGGCGGTGAGGTGCTTCCGATTCATCTTCGTTCCTTTCGAAGTTCGGCTCCCATCGTGGAACCGTCTCTCGGATGCTAGTGCGGAACTCCTGCCTAACTGCGCGTTCCAAGCAAACTCTCACGCATATCGTTCAGAAGGGTGACTGCAGCTACTGCCGCTGAGCGAAGCGGGACGATACCCCGTGCGCATCCCGCCGGCTCAGTGCCCACCCGCTAGTGCCCGCCACCCTGGTACGGCCCGCGATCCCGCAGCACCTGCATGTGCGTGGCGAGCGCGAACTCCTCCGGCACCGATTCGGTATTTCCATCCACTGCGAGGTCGGCGGCATACTTGCCGAGCGTCGGTGTGAACTTGAAGCCGTGTCCCGAAAGTCCGGTGACCACGGTAGTGCGGCCCGAGGCATTCAGGTCGACAACCGGCAACCGATTCGGCGTATACGCGCAGTGGTGCACACTCGAACGCACCGGTTCCGGGTTGAGGTCCGGCATGAGTTCTTGGGCCTGCTGCCCGATCTTCACGAGCTCATCGCGGGTATACGCAGTGGGCACCTCAGCGACATCGCGATACACCGGCCAGGTCGGATTCGCGCAGGCCTTGATGCTGTAGCCATCAAAACTCGGTGCGCCGAAGAAGTGGATCGGGCCGAGGTCACGCAGGAACGCGGGGAAGTTCTCCGGCAGAAACGGCGTAATGCTCGTGCGCGGCATGAACCACGTCAACCCGAGCACCTGCAGCCGGAGCAAGTCATCCAGCTCCGGGTGGATGCGGTTCGACCACGACCCCGAGGCAACCACAACACGATCCACCTTGATAGCCTCTTGCGGCGTGCGGATCGTGACTCCGTCGCCGTATTCCTCGATGGCGAGCACGGGAGTATTGAAGCGCAGGTCCGCGCCAGCATCCTCGGCGAGCGCGAGCGCCGACATGATGCTCACCTCGGGACGGAGCCCGCCACCCTGCAGGTCCAGGATGCCCATATCTTCATCATGGATGCGGTGCTGCGGGAATCGCTCACGCAGCGCCTCGGCATCCAGGATTTCGTGCGGCAGGTCGTATTCGCGCACTGTGCCGAGGGTGGTCTGGTATTCGATGCGATCTTCCGATGCAATCGAAAGCGTCCCGACCTCGTGGAAGATATCGCGGCCCGACTCCTGCTCGAGCTGCTTCCAAAGCCCGTGCGACTCGAGGAGCATCGGTACGTAGAGACCGCCCTCGTGATACGCGGTACGAAACACTCGGGATTCACCCGCGTAGGAGCCGTGCGAGTGGATCCGCCCATACTGTTCGATACCGATTACGCGGACATTCTCTCGCTTCGACAGCTGCCACGCCGCCATCGATCCGACCGAACCGAGGCCAATAACGGCGACGGTGAGTTGTGGTGTTGCCATTGCTAAATCCTTTTCTTCACTGCGTAGGTATTACGCGAGTTCCGGGGTTTCCCAGAGGTTGAGTTTGGTGCCGATGCCGCGCTCGAGCGCGTTGCGGTAGACGACGGTGCCCCACGCGACGTCCTCGACCGGCATGCCGCCGACAGAGAACAGGATGATCTCGTCTTCGGATTGTCGGCCGGGAGCCTCACCCGACATGATTTTGGGAAGGTCTTCGAGGGCTTCGGCCGGGACCGAACCCTCCTGGATGCGATCCATCATGTACATGCCGTGGAGGCCAATGAGTTCGTGGCCCGGGTAGGGGAGTTCCGCGTGCCAGGCTTCGTAGAGTCCGCGACTGTCGGCAACGTGGCGAGCGTCACGCATGAGGCCGGAATCGACCATGATGTCGGCGGGTAGGCTGATGAACGCACCGGGCTTCACCCAGTCCCGTTCAATCCGGAGGTAGTTCTCGGACCCCGCGGGCGTGGTCGGCGCGATCGTGACAATATCGGCGTCGCGTACCGCCGCCTCCACCGTGTCGACGACTTCGGTGGTGAGCTGCGGATACTGCTCGGTCGCCCAAACAGCGAACTCCTCGGCCCGCGCGCGAGTTCGTCCCATGACCTTGACGTGCTCAAGCTTTGGATTGACCGCCATGAACGCCTCGAGCGAGGTCTTATTCATGACCCCCGGCGCCACGATCCCGACCGTTCGCGCATCCTTACGGGCAAGGTGTCGCGCACCCACGCCGGGAATGGCCCCGGTGCGGTAGGCGCTGAGCAGATTCGCGGACATGTAGGCGAGTGGCGCGCCCGTGTCCTTGTCATTGAGCGTGAACATCAGGACGGAGCGGGGGAGGCCGTGTTCCCGGTTCGCGAGATTCGAGCCGTACCACTTGCAGCCGGCAGTCTGAAAGGACCCACCGAGGTAGGCCGGCATCGCCATGAATCGACGGTGCGCGCCGTCCTCGGGCATCCCTTCATGTTCGGGTGCGGCGGGGAAGGTCATCATCGAACCGTGGGAATTCCCTTCAGGGCCACCCATGCGATAGTCGCCAGAACCGACGAGTTGCAGGGTTTCTTCCATAGCGTCCACGCAGGAGGCCATGTCCTTCACCCCGGCTGCGATCATGTCCTGTTCATTCAGGTAGATGAAGTCGATACGAGTGGTCTGCTCAGTCAAAGTGCTTCCTTTCGATGCCGCGGCGCTGCGGTCCTGGAACTGGATGTGCCAGTTGCCGGGAATGTTCTACAAGTGTAGAGACATGTTGCAGACGTGGAAACGGGCCCGACCGTCCGTGCACGGAACGTCAAGTGACGGCGGTCAAAAGTCAATTGCTGGCTCCCAAGAGCCAAGAGCCAAGAGCCAAGAGCCAAGAGTCAAGAGTCAAGAGCCAAGAAGCAAGAGGCAAGAGGCAAGAGCCAAGTGGCTAGATATTCCCCAGCGCTTGCCGCCGCACCGAACTCGGGTTCTCGCCATAGGCGCCCTTGAATGCGCGACTGAAATGCGCCGCATCCTTGAACCCCCACCGCGCGCCAATCGCCGCGACCGGCACCTCGGCATTGTCGGGATTCGTGAGGTCGAGATAGCAGCGCTCGAGTCGCCTCGTGCGCACATAGGATGCGACGGTCTGCCCCTGATCCTGAAAAAGATTGTGGAGGTGGCGAACCGAGATGAACGCCGCCGCGGCGATGGTGTTGGGGGAGAGGTCGGGGTCGGAGAGTTGCTCGTCGATATTGTCGCGGATGCGCTGCAGGAGCGCCCGGCGCGGGTCCGCGGCATAGCGCTGCAGATCAAATTCGGTGGCGAAGAGTGTTTCGAGGAGGTCCACCGCGTTCTGTGCGAGTTTCGCGCCGGCGGGCCCCTGTAACTCGGCGAGGTTCGTGCCGATAGTGGCGAGGAAGGGTGACACCACCCGCCCCAATCCTTCAGAGCCATCGAGACGGACCGCCGTCATCTGGTCGGCAAAATCGTGCGGAATGTGGAGCCGATCGTGGGGCAGCTGGATTACCAGGGTGCGGAATCGCTGCGGGAAGGACAGTAGATATGGCTGGGACGTGTCATAAATCGCGAGGTCGCCCTGCTGTAATTTCACTTCGCGCCCACCCTGGCGCAGCGTGCCCTCACCCTCGAGCTGCAGGCTGATCTTATAGAAACTCCGCGGTGCTTCCCGGATCAAGTCTTCCGTGCGGTGGACGTCGTGCGGCATCGCGCGGACGTCCGTGAACGTTACCCCGTGCACATTCGCCTGCGTGAGTCGCGCTTGGAACGCCTCCGTCACATCCGTGGTCAAATCAAGCGGCACAAAGGATGCCGATACCGCCGTCTGAAACTCGGCGAAACTGAGCACGGGCGCGGCGGCCGCTTCAAGCGTTGAGGCAGGCAGTGAGGAGTTCGGCGTATCTGTCATGGGATTGTCTGGTTCCATTATGTCCGCTTTATGACGAATTGGCCTGTTTATTGACGGTGCAAGGGCCGCAATAGCTTTGCTTCCAGGCTTGCTGGTGGATGCTCGGCAGTTGACTGGGCGTGCATGGCTACCGCCGCAATCACATCCAAAACGGAATGGGTCTACGCTTGTAGACATCAACAGGGGGTGGCCTGGACCGCCTCCAACGGCTCTTCACAATGAGGTGGACCATGTCATCTGTACCCACGCGCCAAAAATATCAGCGCACGGAACATCAGCCCGAACGCAGGCTCGGAGTGCTTTCGATTGCCTTCATGATCGTGGCGGCCTCGGCGCCGCTGACCGCGATCGCCGGCGGCGCCCCCACGAGCTTCGCGGTTACCGGACTTGCGACGGTGCCGGCCGGTTATATCGTGCTCTCCGCGATCCTGGCGCTATTTGCCTTCGGATATGCCGCGATGGCTCGCTTCATTGAGCGACCCGGTGCCTTCTACCCCTATGTTGCGCAGGGGCTCGGGCGATCAATTGGTGTCGGCACCGCCTATGCCGCGGTCGTGGCGTACAACATGATGCAAATCGGTATCTTCGCGATGTTCGGCTTCACGGTATCGAGCTGGCTTGGCGGTCGCTTCGGGCTGGAGACGCCGTGGTGGCTATGGGTGTTGGTCGGCGTGGTGATCGTCGGAATACTCGGCATCCTGCGGATCGATTTCTCGGCAAAAATCATTGCGGTGCTCGTCGCGCTCGAGTTCCTCGTCGTGATTGTCTTCGACATCATTGCCCTCGTCGTCGCTCCCGAAGGGCACTCGGCCGCACCGTTGAATCCCGCCGAACTTTTCGTGCCCGGTATTGGCGCGGTCCTCTCCTTCGGTGTCGCGGCATTCATGGGATTCGAATCGGCCGCAATTTACGCGCGCGAAGCAAAAGACCCCAAGCGCACCGTGGGGCGCGCCACTTTCCTCGCGGTGATCGTGGTCGGACTCTTCTACGCCTTCAGCGCCTGGTCAATGGTCGTCGGGGTGGGTCACTCGCAGGTCGTCGATCAGAGCCGCGAGTTCGGGCCCGACCTATTGTTCGTATTCTTGTCGACGCACGCCGGCACCCTCGTGACCGATATCGCGAACCTGTTGTTCATTACGAGCCTGTTCGCAGCACTCCAGGCCTTCCACAACACGGTGGCTCGTTACTTTGCCGAACTCGGCAATGAGGGGATGTTGCCGCACTGGTTTGGCCGCCGTTCGCAATCAGGCGCGCCAGTTTCGGGCTCGCTCGCACAGTCCGCGCTCGCGGTCCTCGTCACAATTGGCTTCGTGATTGCTGACTCGGGTGACCCGCTGTTCCCGGTGCTGACTATGTTCACCTGGCTCACGAACACCGGTGCCTTCGGTCTCGTCATGTTGATGGCCATGGTTGCCGCCGCGGTCATTGCCTACTTTGCGAAGGATGCGCGAGGGGTCGGTCTGTTCTCGCGGCTGATCGCACCGGTGATTGCCGGACTCGCGCTGACCACCGTGTTCATTCTGGTGCTCGTGAACTTCCCCGTGCTCATGGATATGCCAGCAGACGACTTCATGACCTATCTTCTGCCCATCCTGGTGATTCTTGCCGGTGTGATCGGGGTGGTAGTCGGTCAGATCTTCAAGCGGACCGACCCGAAGAAGTTCCAGGGCATCGGCCACGCACTTGAGGAAGAGACAGACCCCGGCGCGCTCACCTCGGCCACCACGACGCACACCTCGTAACGGCGGACGCGCGCTGGCGCAATCCACCGCTGGCGCGATCTACCCCTGGCGCGATCTACCGCTGGCGCAATCTACCGCTGGCGCAATCTACCGCTGGCGCAATCGGGACGAGCACATCCGGTCTCATCACCCCGGCGGTGATGATGTACGAAATCATATACATTTCAATGATTTTTCTGTACACTGACCGGATGCGCTCGTTGACGAGCGCTTTCTCGATGCCGAGCAAGTCTTGAGGGGTAATGAACACTGCAACCAAACCGCAGTTGACCGCAACGCAGCGACGTCGCGTCGCCGGAGCCACAATCGTAGGGACCACCGTCGAGTGGTACGACTTCTTCATATATGCGAATGCCGCGGGGCTCGTGTTCCGCGAGCTGTTCTTTGAGCCGGTCGGTGGCACGCTCGGACAGATCATTGCGTTCTTGACCGTGGGTATTTCCTTCCTGTTCCGCCCACTCGGCGCAGCGCTGGTCGGCCACTACGGCGACAAACTCGGTCGTAAGCTCATGCTCGTGATCACGCTGATCCTGATGGGGGTCGCGACGACCCTGATCGGTGTGCTCCCGACCTATGCAGACATCGGTGTCTGGGCGCCGATTCTGCTGATCTTCCTGCGCATCCTGCAGGGAATTTCGGCCGGTGGTGAATGGGGCGGCGCCATCCTCATGGCAGTGGAGTCCGCGCCAGTGAACCAGCGCGGCCGGTACGGCATGTTCCCACAGCTCGGTGTGCCACTTGGGATGCTCCTTGCGACCGCCGTGCTGTCACTGATGTCGGGCGTGATCTCGCCCGGTGAAGCGTTCAACGAGTGGGGCTGGCGCGTGCCGTTCCTGCTCTCGATCGTGCTCGTCGGTGTCGGCTACATCGTTCGCCGTTCGGTGGATGAATCCCCGGTCTTCCAGGAAATCGAAGCCGGCGGTAAGCAGCGCAAGATGCCGATGGTGGAGCTCTTCAAAAAGCACTGGAAGCTCGTCATCCTGCTCGCACTCGTATTTGCCGGGAACAACGCGGCCGGTTACATGATCACGGGTGGGTTCATTCTGAACTACTCGACTGATCCACTCGGATCGCTGGTGATGGACCGAACCGGGGTGCTCAACGCGGTATCCCTCGCGGCAGTGGTGTGGATGGCCGCCACCTTCCTCTCCGGATACATGGCCGACTGGATAGGGCGCAAGAATACATACGTCATCGGCTGGCTCTGGCTCATCTTGATGGTGTTCCCACTCTTCTGGTTCGTTAATTCCGGCGAAATGCTGTGGCTCACTCTCGGCATGTGTATCTACGCCGTTGGCCTCGGTCTGAGCTACGGTCCACAAGCCGCGTGGTACGCGGAAACCTTCCCGGCTTCGGTGCGTACCTCGGGAGTCTCGATCTCATACGCGCTCGGTTCGATCATCGGTGGCGCGTTTGCCCCCACGATCGCGACCGCGCTCGTCGCGCAGTTCAATACGACCCTCGCGGTGTCGATGTACTTGCTCATCATGGTTGTGATCGCACTCGCATGCACCCTGGTATTGCGCGACCGGCGCGGCATCCCACTCGACATTGGCTTCGAAGAAACCGGCAACTACGAGCTCTTTGACCCGGATCGTCGCCCCGCGGAAACGAGGGCGATCATGCTCGAATACCACGGCGTGGAAAAGCCACCGGCGGCACCGCGCGACTAACGACTGCGCCTCGCGCGTCAACACGGCTCCGGCCCAGTTCCTTACTGGTGCCGGGGCCGTTTGCTATTTCATCGGTTTAGGGGAAGCTCTGCTTAGGGAAGTTCAAGCTTCGGAAACATCCGACGAAGTGCCCCGAGGAAGGGCTCGACGCGAGTGCGTGGCCGTCCGGAGTTCCAAAACGCCACCACCTCGGCTGTTTCGGGAGCCGGGGTGATCGGCACTTCAACCACGCGCATCCCGTCGCGAGTGGATTCTGCTTCGGAGTGGACCACGAGCAGGCACCACCCCAGCCCAGCGCCCACGAAGGAACGCGCGAGTTCGAAATCATCCGTCTTGAACCGGGTATTTACCTTGACTCCGGCTGCGTCAAGAATCGACTGCGTGTTTTGCCAACTCGGCGAGCGGTCGTAGCGGATAAACGGCTCCGCGGCGAGATCACGCAATTCCACGGCGGCCGCGTTCGCGAGTCGGTGTTCCGGATGCAGCGCTACATACGGCGAGAGCGAATGCAGCACGTCGCGACTCAGGTCATCCGCGAGCTGGTGCCCGTAGCCGATCGCAAGATCGAGATGACCGTTGCGCACACCATCTTGGAGGCCCTCGACGAGGTCGGTGGTGACCTCGACCCGAACTCCCGGGTGCTCGCGCTCAATCTCGGCGACGAGTCGCGGCATCGTTGAGGGTGCGAGCGTGGGATAGCAACCCAGTCGAACAGTGCCGGTGAGGTTACCGGGGGAGAGTTCGGCGACGAGGTCATCAGCGGAAGCGAGTAGTTGCCGTGCGAGATTGACTGCGCGTTCACCTTCAATGGTGAGCGCGACTCCGTGTGCCCGACGACGCAATAAGAGTGTCGCATCTAAGGAGCGCTCGAGCTGGGTCAGCGCGGTCGCGACAGCCGACTCAGAGATCCGCAGCGCGCTCGCGGCCGCGGCGATGCTGCCGTGTTCGGCCACGGCAGAAAGGTACTCAAGCTGTCGAAGGGTGAATTGTGCCACATGGCAAGTTCACCACACATCGCCGGGCCGCAACAGATCGCTCAGGTGGCTACAGAAAACGGTCATGGTGTGCGGGAATTCCTATTTGAATTCCGGCACACCATGACCGTGTTGGTGCGGGGTTTGCGGGAGGCTTAGAGGCCCGAGTCCTTCAGGCTGCCGGTGCTGACGTTGCCTTCACCCTCGCCCTCGTAGACCATGCAGCTGACGAGCGTGTCGCCGTTGTCCCAGCTGCCCTGAGTCGGCGAGAGGTACATCACGCCAAGCGTCGAGGAGCTGAAGGGGGTACCGATGAAGTCTTCGAAGGCGTCGCCGAGGCAGCCATCAGCGACGATTTCGTCGAGTTCGCTCGTGCCCTGACCGGGGAATTCATCGGTCTCGATGTCGAAGTCGTGGTACACCTCGTAGGTGTGTGGCTGCGAGCACGGCACCGTCGGAACGGTCTGGAGCTCGGTGCCCTGCATGTCGGTGTCGGTGATGCAGTCGCCTACCGAGAGCTGGAAGACATCGGCATCATCCGGCTCCTGGAAAGCCTCTTCGTCGTCTTCATCATCCGTCGTAGTGGTGTCTTCGTCATCGTCGGTCGTGGTGGTGTCGTCATCGGTCGTCTCGGCCGATTCCTCACGGTCTGCACGCTCGCGGTCGTCGGCCTCCGGGTCGTCGCCGCCAATCCCGAGCATGGAGCAGCCAGCAAGCATCAGAGTTGCTGCCGCGAACGCCGCGATGGACGCGGGGATGCGCAGTTTCGAAGTCATCTTGAATCCTTTGGTCGGGGGGATTGGTTGCCTCCCGGAGAGGCACCTCCCCGGGCACTACACACAGAATATTGGCACGGAGAAACAAATACGTCATCCCGATAAGTGAGATATCGATCGCCCGCGGTAGTACGCCAGAAGGACGCGCCAACTAACCTCAGCGCGATGTGGCAACATACCAGTGTTGCCTCGGGGGATGCCGTGTTCCCCCCGAGGTGACGTTCAACTACAAATTGCGCGAATCAAGCTAGGGCGATGCACAAGAGGACTGTGCACGATAGTGCCACTGCACGGACTATGTGTTCTCCTAGCGGGTGTACCGTTCTATAACGTGCGTATTCGCGCGCAGTCGCATCGGCGCA